>NZ_JBSGBZ010000008.1:0-172987 GCF_053601495.1 Streptomyces sp. NPDC004721 | reverse complement strand
GCAAGCAGTGCGGGGGCAAGCACGGCAAAGGCAAGCACTGCGGGGGCAAGCACGGCAAAGGCAAGCACTGCGGGGGCAAGCACGGCAAAGGCAAGCACTGCGGGGGCAAGCACGGCAAAGGCAAGAAGTAGCGACCCGGTTGGCCTTGACCCTGACGTAACCGGTGCGTGAAACCCGGAACAGTGCCCGGCTGCCGATCGCGACGGTAGCCGGGCACGACTATGACCCTCCTCCACGGGGTGCCAGAGGTCGCCGAGGTCCCAGGTGCGGATGCGGACGCCGTCGTCCAAGGGCTGGCATCCGGGCATTTTGCCGTCTCCGTCCCCATTGCCTGCTCCGATGACGAGCGCCTGATCTGTCCAACACCAAAAGCAGTCGGGGCAAGCTCACCGGCGTCAAACTCGCCCCGCTCGCCGACCTCGGATTGGAGTGGGCGGCGGCGTGGCACCGGGGCCGTGCCTCTACGGCGCGGCCCACCGCGAGGTGATGCCGAGCGTGGAGCATCGGTCCTCGAAGTACCTGAACAACCGGGCCGAGAACTCCCACCAGCCGACCCGCCAGCGGGAACGAGCGATGAAGCGCTTCACCTCACCCGGCCACGCGCAGCAGTTCTTGTCCGCGTTCAGCGGCATCTCACCCCACTTCCGGCCACGACGCCACCGCCTGCCCGCACCCCAGTACCGAGCCGAGATGAACCAGCGCTTCACCGTATGGAGCCAGGTCACCGGGCCTGCCGCGGCGGCTTGACGACGACCACCCGCAGGGCGATCACCATCCTGACATACCGTCAGCACTGCTCGTCCACAACAACGTGAAAGTGCCGGGCGGAGGGCTGGCGCGTTCACCTTCGGGCGACGGGCCGGCCCTCCGCCGGATCGCTCGGCGCAGCTCAGGCGACCTGGTCACCCGCCGCGGCTCAGGTGGCGTCGGGATCGTAGGCGTGCGCGGGGGCCTGCTGCGGCGAGGCCGTCCGGCTCTCGGTTCGCTCGGCCCGCCCGGTCGGCTCGGTCCGCTCCGTCGGCTCGCCGTTCACCGCGGCGGTCACCTCCCACAGCTCCGCCCTCGGGTCCAGGGCGGAGCGGATCTCGTCGATCCCGAGGCCGTCGCCGTCGAGGAGGTGCTTGCGCACGAACGTCTTCGGGTGCAGGTCCGCCAGCTCCAGGTTCTTGAACTCCGGGCCCAGTTCCGAGCGGACCTCTTCCTTGGCGGCCTCGGAGAACGCGCGGACCTTCCGCAGGAACCTGGCTACCTTCTGTATGACCTCGGGCAGCTTGTCCGGGCCGAAGAGCAGGATGATCATGATTCCCAGGACGAGCGGGTCCAGGGGGCTCACGTCGAAGAGCATCAGCGGGTCCCTTTCGCCGAAGAGGATGACGGGCTCACAGCCGTACGAACTGAGTCTCGGCGGCACTGACGTCGGCGGCCGGGGCCGGCGGAGGCCGACGCGCCGTATCGCTGACCTTGATCAGGACGGCGACCAGCAGCCAGTTGGCGACCATGGACGAGCCGCCCTGGGCGAGGAAGGGCAATGCCTTGCCAGTGAGCGGGATCAGACCGGTGACACCGCCGCACACGACGAAGACCTGCAGCATGACCGCCGTGGACAGGCCAGCGGCAAGCAGCTTGCCGAACGGGTCGGTGACGGTCAGGGCCGTCCGCAGCCCGCGCTCGGCGAGCAGCGCGTAGAGCAGGATAACGAGCGTCACCCCGACCAGGCCGAGTTCCTCGCCAACCGTGGTAAGGATGAAGTCGCTGCGCCCGGCGAAGCCGATGAGTTCCGGATGGCCCTCGCCGAGGCCTGTGCCGAGAATGCCGCCCGAGCCGAAGCTGAACAGGGCCTGGGCGGCCTGGTCCGAGACCAGCCCAGGCGGGCGCTAGTCGGGCGGCAGAAAGATGTCCATGGGGTGCAGCCAGGCGACGACACGGCCGTGGACGTGCGGTTCGAAGGAGCCGACGACGAAGGCGCCGATGGCGAACATGACGACGCCGAACACCACCCAGCTGGTCCGCTCGGTGGCGACGTACAGCATGATCACGAGCAGGCCGAAGAAGATCAGCGAGGTGCCGAGGTCCCGCTCGAAGATCAGGACCAGCAGGCTCAGTATCCACACGGCCGCGACCGGCCCCAACTGCCGCCCGCGCGGCAGATACATGCCCATCAGGCGCCGTCCGGCGAGCGCGAGGGCGTCCCTGCGCATCGTCAGGTACCCGGCGAAGAACACCACGATGACGATCTTCACAAACTCGCCGGGCTGGAAGGACAGCGGCCCGATGAAGATCCAGCGCTTGGCGCCGTAGACGTCACCGGGGTAGAACGCCGGCGCCATAAGCAGGACCATGCCCATGGCGATCGTGACGTACGGATAGCGCTGCAGCCTGCGGTGGTCCTTCAGCAGCACCACCGCCCCGGCGAACACCGCCACCGCGATGGCGCACCACATCAGCTGCCCGGGCGCCGCAGCCGTCGCGTGGTGGTAGTGGGTCTGGTACGCGATGTCGAGACGGTGGATGAGGACGAGCCCCAGGCCGCTGAGCAGGGTGGCCAGCGGCAGGATCAGCGGATCGGCGTGCCGCGCGAACCGGCGTACGGCGACGTGGCACACCAGAGGCAGTACGGCCGCAGCCGCGCACGTCGTCGCCATGCCGGACGGCAGCTTCCCGGTTAGGGCGAGGGCCGTCTCAGCGTAGCCGTAGCAGCAGAGGATGGCGCCGAGCAGCAGGACCAGCTCCAGTCCCCGGTCGCTCAGGCGCCCCGACCGGCCCGGCCGTACGGTCAGTTTCGCCGGGCCACGCCGACCAGTCATGCCTTCCCCCCTCGATCCTCGTTCGGATACACCGCTGTGCAACCCGCTCAGGGGAGACAGCCGTCAGAGTTATATGGTTGCGCAATAACGCAAATGAACTGTAACCGAGTGGACGTAAGAGGAGGGTCGACGTGGAGGCACGCAGGTGGGGGCGCCGCAAGGCGTGGCCGGTGGTGATCGGCCTGGGCGTGGTCCTCGCGCTCGTGGGCTATTTCGCCGTCCATTTCATCCGCTCGGTGACTCCCGACGAGTGCACGGCACATGGCCCGGACGGTACGACCGTCACGCTCGACCTGGACCAGACGTCCCACGCCGCGACCATCGCCGCCGTGGCCCACGCGCGCGGCCTGCCGGAGCGGGCCGTCACCATCGCCCTGGCGACCGCGATCCAGGAGTCCAAACTCCGCAATCTCTCCCACGGCGACCGGGATTCCCTCGGCCTGTTCCAGCAGCGCCCGTCCCAGGGCTGGGGCACCCCGGCACAGATCAGCGACCCCGTCTACGCGGTGGGCAGGTTCTTCGACGCGCTGGTCAAGGTGCCGGACTACCTGAACCTGCCGGTCACCGAAGCCGCGCAGCAAGTCCAGCACAGCGGCTACCCAGAGGCCTACGCACAGCACCAGGCCATGGCCACGACCCTGGCCGACGTACTGACGGGACGGGCGGGACCGGCGCTGAGCTGCACGGTGAGCGCGGCCGATCCGACGGCCTCCGCCGGGCAGAACGGTGCGGCGGACGCCGTACGCGAGGACGGTGCCGGTGACGCTGTCGCGGCGGCCGTCCGGCGGGAGTTCGGCTGGGCGCCGGCCGCCGTACCCGCGACAGGCAGCGCCGGCGTCAGCTACCTGATCGCGACCGACCAGGCGGCCACGGGCTGGTCCCTCGCCTTGTGGCTGGTCTGCCACGCCACCACGCTGCACGCCACCTCCGTGACGTTCGACGGCCGGCACTGGAGCAGCACCGAGTCGGACCAGGGCTGGACGCGTATGGCGCCGGGGTCCGGGGCCGGGGCCGTATCCGGGTCCGGGTCGAGGGACACCTCGACGTTGGCGGTGACGCTGAGGGAACACACGTAGGGCCTGGCCCAAGAACTCAGCACTGGGCACTGGGCCTGCACGGGCCGCTCGACCTTTATCGACTGAAGGAGTCCCACGGCTACCCACACGGCGAACATGGACGAGTCGCCGTAGGAGACGAACGGCAGCGGGATGCCCGCCACCGGCATGATGCCGATGGCGAGCTCGCCAGTGCCGGCACCGAGCGGTACGACAGTCTCTGAGCGCGCCGGAGCGGTGGTGCCGCCGTCGAGGATACGGCCCGCACGGAGCAGGATCTCGTCCTTGCAACCCGAGGGGGCGAGACTGATCCAGCGCTGCACATGCTCTCCCCGGATGACCACACCCCCGGGCCGGTCCCGGTACACGGTGTGCTGACGCCAGAGCAGGTCTGTCAACTGCACTGCGGTGTCTATCAGTTGGGAACTCAGGGCCGTCCTTCCAGAGCCGTACGGTCAATCGAACGAGAATCGTACTTCGGCCTCTCTGTTTCGCTCGGGCGGCCCAGGGTGGGGTGATGCGGTCTGCGGCATCTGCCTGCCCCTGCGGCGCAGGAGCCCGCACTGGGGGAAGCAGGCGCCCGCGGGAGGTAGGTCCCACGCTTACAGCGCATCAAGGGTCCCTGACGTCACACATCCAGCCGATCACCCGCGAGCACCAGGCACACCGTGACTCGAGTTCAAAAGGTCGGTGATCTTGCAAGGTCAGGCCGCCACCTGTGACACGCAGGACCTGGAACGCGCTGAACACAGTGACCCCTGAGCGGGTCACGCCGCCTGCAGTCCGGGAGAGGTACGCGGGCGGCACCAAGACAAGGACGGGCCCGTTCATCCCCCGTGACGGGCCCCCTGTTCATCTCGCAGCGTTTCGAGCCGAGTTCACGTGCAGCGTTATGCCCTGCCCATGACTTCGGCGACCGTGACGTTCTCCTCCCCGGGAGATCCGACGCGAGGTCCTGGCGCTCGGTTCTGAGGGGCGATTGCCAGCTGCGGTCGTGGTCAATGGCGAGGTAGGGCCGGCTCACCATCAGAATCCAGCGAGAGCTGGGAATTGCTCATTGGCTGGCGACATGTCGGCAGGTCTCGGGATCGCCGGATCGGGGAGAAGAGCAGGATCAGTGCGGCGAGCGGGACTCCCGCTGTCGTGATGGCCATGGCGGTGCGGAGGCCGAGTGCGGTTCCGAGCGCGCCGCCGAGCAGTGCTCCGATGGGGATCGTTCCGTAGCTGAGGAATGCTGTGCTTGCGGTGAGGCGACCGAGGAGATCCGGCGGGCAGTAGCGTTGCTGGAAGCTCGCCTTGATGATGTTGCCGGCCACGACGCCCGCGGAGACGCTGAAGCCGCCCGTCACAAAGAGCAGGATCCCGGCTCCGCCGGCGGTCAGCGGGATGAGTAGAGCGAGCATGGGAAGTCCCAGTTCGAACAGCAGTGTTGCGCGGGCTGTGCCAATCCGGTGGGCGACCCGGCGTGCGGCGAATGCCCCGGCCACGCCTCCGGCGCTGGTAGCCGCGATGAGTGCGCCGACCGTCCCTGGGGTCAGGCCGACGCTCCGGACCAGGAAGACCACCTGGATTGACTGGTATCCCATAAGGGCCAGGTTGGATGCGGCTCCGAAGAGTGTGAACGTGCGAAACCAGGGGTCGAGGGCGATCAGCCGCAGGCCTTCACGGACTTCACTGACCAGTGCTTTGGGGCGATGTTCGGTTCCGGTGACGCGTGGCTCGCGGTGCCGGATGCCTGCGAGGCAGAGGAGGGAGACGAGGAATGTCGCGGCGTTGGCGAACATCCCGTTCACCGCACCTGCCAGCTGTGCGATCAGGCCGCCGGAGCCGAGCCCGGCAATCTGCGCGGCGGACGCGCTGCCGTGCAGTTTGGCGTTGCCCTCGGGCTGGTCATCGGGTTCCAGAATGCTGGGGAGGTAGGCGCTGTAGGCGGTCTGGAAGAACACCGCTGCCGTGCCCGTCAGCAGGGCGACGGCCAGCAGTAGTCCGATACTCAACCAGCCGGACCATGCGGTGATCGGGACGCTGGCGAAGAGTGAGAGGGAGACTGCGGCGGCGGCCAGCATGATCGGTCTGCGCCGCAGGCGGTCCACCCAGACACCGACCGGCAGACCGATGATCATCCAAGGGGCCCAGGTGGCGGCGCTCAGCAGGCCGACCTCGAACGTGCTGGCGTGCAAGGTGGAGACAGCAACCAACGGCATCGCCACCCCGGTGACGGACGCGCCGAACTTACCGGCGGTCTCGCCGCACCACAGCAAGCGGAAATCGCGGTGGCGGCGCAGGAGGCCACCGCGTATGCCATGGCTCATGCGGTGCCACGCTCCTTGCGGGGGAAGGACTGGAGTTGCACCACGACAGGGAGCGCGTCCGGGGCGGGCTCGGCGTCCGGCGCAGGGGTGTGGCGGGCGATGACAGCCATCAGCTCCGCGTTGAGTGCCTCCAGCTGATTCGGGGTCAGCCGCAGGTCACTCCAGCCCGAGACGGTGCCGGCGTTCCGCCACCTGTCGTCCCAGTCCTCGCTGATGTAGTTCACGACCCGGCTGAAGTACTGCTGCACCAGTTCGTGCAGGTAGACCGACAGCGCGCCCCGGGTGTCGGGATCGTAGCGGAAATCGGCAGTGTTCAGCTCATTCGTGACGCCGACCCTTCTCCACCAGCGCTCGCGTTTCGTGCCCCGCCCGGTTTCCTCCTCGATGAAGCCGTGCTCGGCGAGGTGGCGCAGGTGCCAACTGATGGTGCCGGTGTTCTCCCCAAGGCGTTCAGCGAGCCCGGTGGCGGTGGCTGGGCCGTCCAGACTGAGCAGTTCAAAGATGTTCATACGCAGTGGATGGGCCAGCCCCCGCAGGCTGCGCGCATCGAGGCGCCGGGTGGGCTTGGCGGGCTGTGGTGTGCGCTCGGGTTCGTCGGACATGCCAGCAGCCTATGTTGCAGAGTCTTCTCTGCATAGGATTCTCTGCAGAGAACACTCTGCAAATTAAGAAACGGACTTAACGCCGTCTGAGGACAGGACAGCCTGAGCAAGGCCCCTGGTGGATATCCGGTGGCCGACATCGCTTTGATCCGTCACCCTTCCGGGCGTGACCATCTTCTATCTGGTGCAGCACGCGGAGAAGGAGCCTCAGCCCGGTGATCCGGGCCTGACCAATTTGGGACGACGCCAGGCTGCGAGAACAGCTGAGTGGCTGCGACAGCTCGGCCTGCGCGCGATGTTCAGCAGCCCCCTGCGGCGCGCTCTTCAGACGGCACGGATCATTGCCGCGCCGACCGGCCTGCGTGTTCAGCAAGACGCTCGGCTCCGCGAGCGGATGAACTGGGACGGATCCCAGCCCATGGAAGACTTCCTGAAGGACTGGGCCGCCGCAACGGAGCATCGGGATCTCGTACCTGCCTGCGGTGATTCCTCCCGCGCTGCCGCCGAACGCCTGCGCGCGTGCTTGACCGACTTGACCGAAGGCCCTGGCTCTATCGCTCTGGTGACGCATGGCGGGGTCACCGTGGATCTGCTGCGCACCTTGATCGGCGACCGCGCGGTACCGAACGAGCTGATGCAACACAGTGTCCCCTCCTGCGCGATCACCACGCTGGATCGCCTGTCCGTCGTTGGCATCGCCTCGGTGGCGCATCTGCAGTGACCGAGTTGCTGACAGCACGCAGGTTGACCAGCCGCTGCCGACGAGGGGAACCAGGAAGGTGCGGTCCCTCAATAAATGACCTGCCTCTCGGTCGCTGCGCCAGCCCTCGCGGCGGTGCTCCGCCGAGAGGACTCTCCCCGAGCGCCAGGTTGGTCACGGGGCGCGGCTGGGGATCACGCAGTTCTTCGGCTGTTCCCGGCCGGTAGGCCAGCCGAGGCCGACGAACCTGAGTTTGCCCTGTCCCTGCCGGCCCGGATCCAGTTCGACCACGGCGACCGGTTTGTCGTACGGGTTGCCGACGCTGGTCAGGCAGATCAGGCCGCTCGTGCCCTGCACTCGGTGGCGGGACTGGAGTTGCGCCCACTCCCTGCCGACGTCCTCCAAGCCGGGCACCGTAGCGGCGTCGCCGCTCTGCACGTGGTGCAGGGCGGTGCCGATGGTGACCAGGCCGTCGTAAACGAGCATGGTCCGGGAGTCCTCCAGGTTCGGGGTGGCGCCGAGATTCGTCCCCTTGCGGCGCGTGGTGTCGATCAGCTTGTTCAGGTTGTCCAGGGCCGCCTTGGGTTCGGTGAGGTACTGGGGGAGTTCGTCCGCGGTGGGCCGACCCTTGTGGGTCGCGCTCCACTTCTGGTGCCAGGCGGCGAGTTCGGTGCTCCAGGCGTCCGGGTGCGCGGGGGCGGCGTACTCCACCGTCACCTTCGCCTGCCCGCCCGTGCCGCGCAGCTGTGTCCAGTCCTTGGTCGTCATGTCCTGCCGCAGTGAGGCGGCGTCGGAGCCGCTGATGATGGTGTAGTGCCGGTTCTTGCAGCCCACCTCGGCGAGCTTGAGCGCGAAGATCCGCAGGTGCAGGGTGCGTCCGGCGAAGTAGACGATGTCGGCGTCGGAGTCGCAGATGTTGTTGGCGATCTGAGTGAACTGGTTTCCGGTCGAGCCCGCTTCGTCGATCGCCGGGGATTCGAAGGGCATCGCGGCGGGACCGGCCGGGCCCTTCTCGTCGATCCCGCTGAACGCCTTCGCCAGCGACTCGTTGTAGCTGTCCGGTCGAGTGTCGTAGACCAGCACCGTCTTGCTGTTCTCCTGGCCGCGTTCGCCGTTGAAGTTGGCCAGCGCCTGGGCCGCGTCGTAGTTGGTGGGGAGGATCCGGGCCAGGCCGGGGAATGTCGGCTTCGCCATCCCGTCGGCCGCGTCCTCGTTGGCGATCTGGTCTCCGCTGATCCGGGAGGCGAGTACCGGGACCTTGTGGTCCGTCAGTCGTTTGACGGCGTCCTCGGTGGCGTCGAGGCTGAGGTTGAAGCCGGTGACGGCGCGCAGCCGGTCTTTGGGGGAGGCGGCCATGCGCAGCAGGGTGTCCACGACCGTCGACTGGTGCTGGTAGTTTCGCCCGGGGTTGGCCAGTACGAGCCGGATCTTCGGGGGTTCCCCCTCGCCCTCGTTGGCTTGCAGCTGGCCCAGATACGCCCCTTGGAGGTCGCTGCGCATCTGCCGTCGCAGTGCCGCCATGTCGGACTGGAGCGGCAGCATCATCGCCACCGTCACATGGGGCTGGCCCTGGATGCTCCTGTTCTCCCGGGCGATGGCCCGGGCCACGTCGCGGATCTCCGGTGTGTCGAAGTCGTAGCCGTCACCGTTGACGCCGATGCACTCGCCGCCGATCCGCTCGATCCCCTCGTGGCAGGTGTCCGGCCTGTGGAGGACGGTCCAGCCGTACCATCCCCCTGTCACGGCCACCGCCACGGTCAGCACTGTGTAGAGGATCTTCTTCCACCTGGGCATCCCCGTTACCTCCTTCGCCCGAGCTGTTCGGTGCAGGCGCAGCGCAGCAACGGCTGCTCGTTCTCCGCCAGGCCGCTCCACTCGGTGGCCGTCCTGCCGAGTTGCCCGGCGCCGTCGAAATCCATCGTCGTGAGACGCTCCAGCAGCTTGGCCAGCGTGCGGGCCGTCTCCTTTCCGGTCGTCCTGGTCCGCTCCTCGCACAGCCACACTGCGTGCAGCAGTTCGTCGACCGTGCGGCGCAGCGCCGGTCCGTCCACCTCCACCAGGCCCCGGGCACGGTCCCGGCGGGTGTCAGCTCTGCCCGGATACGGTGCTTGGGCGATCTCAAGCAGCTCTGCGCACCACTCCCTGGGACGGCCGGGCAGCGTGGCGGCCAGGTGGCGGACCACGTCGTCCACGCCGCCGGACACCAGGTGGTGGTTCATCCGGTGCGTCATGGCCGACCGGAACGCCCCGCCGCTCGGCGCCTCCTCGTCCGCTGCGCGTCCGGTGTAGTGGTCGCGGAGCAGGTGGTGGTCGGCGTACCAGGCGGCGCCATCGGGAAGCAGCCGGTACAACCGGTACACCAGCAACTGGCGCAGCCCGAAGTCCCCAATGAAGTGCCGTTCGCAGCCGGGCCATCCTGTGTCGGTGAGCAGCTGCGCAACTTGATGTGCCGTCAACCGGTGGACTTGGCCCGCCTGGTGATGACGGAGCAGTACGTCCGCGCACTCCTCGTCGTGCGCGACCGACAGATGGGTGAGCAGATCGAGCCACTGGTCGTGGTGCTCGGGCGGCAGCCGCACCGGCAACTGCTCCTGTATCAGCTCCTGCAGCAGTACGTCCGCGACCGGCCGCTGCTGGATGCCGTCGCCCAGCCGCAGCGGGGCAGCCAGGATGGCGCGGTCATTGGCATCCGCCGGCATCTGGAAGGCGGCGGCAGCGGCAGCGATCCGGATCACCGTGTGCGGTCGCCCGCCGCTCAGTCGGCCCACGGCCGCGTCGATACGGCGGCGGTTCGTGCCGCCCTCCGGATCGGCGCGCCGCTGTCTGCGTCCGATCTCCCCGCGGAGTTCGTCGCCGGTGAGGAAGGGCATACGCAGCAGGAGCACCCCATCGGCCAGCGGCGCCCGGTCTGCGTCCGCTTCCGTGCGTCGTTTCCACCGGGGCGGTACGCCGTCGGCGGGCCGAAACTGCGCCGGGGCCGAAACCTCCTGCGGCGGCAGCCCTCCGTACAGCAAGGCGCCGCCGTCCGCCCGGCGCGCCGTACCCACGATCACCACGCGGTCGCGCTGCCCGCTCCGGCGGTCGGTGAGCACGGCCCGCAACAGCTGCTCCCCCAGCGGCGACTCGGCGTGGTCCAGCAGCAGCCCCGGGCGACCGACCCGGCGCAGCCAGCCGGACGTCGACGCGTACGCGGCCTCGAGGTCCTCGCGTAGCACCCGGAAGAGGAAGTTCTCCGCCAACTCCCGTGCCTCGCCGCCGGCCTGGAAGTCGGCGGCGAGGTTGAGCAGTCCGTGTTCGGGCTGGTCGCCCGTGCCGGGATACGCGCCGTAGATCCGCGCCACCTCCGTCCGGCCCCGGGGTGCCATGTTCGAGAGGAGGGCGTCCAGCAGCGCGGTGCTCACCGAGGCCGAATACGGGTCGAGCGTCTGCCCGGACAGGGTCGTCAGCAGGTTCCGGATGGCTCCGCGGAGCACGCCCCGCCAGAAGTCACCGGTTCCCAGGCCGCCGAATCGCTGCCGCTGAGCCAGCACCTCGTACCGTTCGATCTCCGTCGCGGCCGCTTGGGGGGTACCGTCCGTGACGCCGGTCGCGATCATCGCGAGGCCCGTGAAGAGACGGGGGAAGGCGAATGAGCCACCCGTACCGTGCCAGGTGCACAGCCGCCAGGCGACCCCGAACAGGGCCTCGGTCGCGGCCGAGCGGGCGTCCGGCTCCGACTGCGCCCGGTGCGCGTACTCCGGCGAATCGCAGTCCAGGTAGATCACCGGCACGTCGGCGGCGAAACGGTCCCGCACCGCGCGCAGCAGCCGCCCCTTGCCCATGCCCGGGCCACCGGTGAGCAGCACTACGGGAAGGTCGGGGCCGTACAGCAGCTTGCGGCTGCCGCCCGACGCCGACGGCCCGAGCAAGCGCGCGAAGAAGCCCTTCTCATCGAGGAGTGTTTCGAACCCCAGGTCTTCACACACGGACCCCCCATGGAGAACTCTCCCGCCCGGTAACGGATCACCGGTGACCGATGTGCCAGAAAACATTCAGTGGAACACGAGTCCCTGTACCGGGCAACGATACTTACGTGGAAAGGGAGTTGAAGAGCGGTGAATACGACGCAGCAGCACCCCGAAGATGAGGCGGTTCACCCCTCCACGGGCATGCGGGAGCGCTCGAACGCTCCGGAAGAGCACACTGGGAGGAACCGGCAACGGCAAGACCTTGCGGGAGCCGTACCTCTTCGAGAGCGGCCCCTATTTCACCCCTCCCGCGGAGGTCACCGTCCCCGAGGGCCGGCTCTTCCTCCTCGGCGACCACCGGGTGGCTGCCGCGGACTCACGCGCCCACCTCTACGAGAACAGCGGAACCATCGCCCGCTCTGCCGTCGTCGGTATGGCGGTGGACCGCGCAAGTGTCCCCTCCCCGGATCGTCTGTGGATGTGGGTGGGCGCGGCGACGGCCGCCGCGGGCCTGGTCGCGGCAGCCGTCGCCGCCAGCTTGCGGCCGAAGAGGGGTTCATCGGGATGTGCAAGACCTGCCGTGAACAAGGTGGACGCAGGCTCATCCTGGCCAATGACAGGGCCCACTCGACAGGCGAACGAGACGTGATCACCCCGCGCGCGCTCCACTGGCGGCAGTACCAAGCCGGGGCAGTAGCACCCTGATTGCGGCTCATGCCGAGGGAGCAGTCTGCGGCGGAGTCTTGCCATCCCGCAGAGAACCCTTCGCCCCAAGGGGCCGCGCCCATGAACGCCGGTCCGGCCGGCCCGAAGGCGACCGGATACAGTGCGCGAGACGGCAGCCTGGTCAGGGAGGGGAAGCGTGACCGACACCAGCAACACCCGGCCCGCCGAGGGTGAAGCGCAAGCGCCGCGGCAGAGCCGACTGCACCGCCTGATGCGCTACATCCCCCTGATCGCCCCCGTCCTGCTGTGGGCCGTGCCCTGCTGGGTGCTCCTGCACACCGGCCAGCACTGGCCGCTGCCCGTCACGCTGGTCGGCACCGCCCTGTTCGCCCTCGGTCTCATCGGTATGCCGCTCGCGATGGTGCACGGCCACGGCCGGCGCCAGCAGGACCGGGCGGCGATCATCGGTGACACCCTGCTGGGCACCAGCTGGGTTCTGTTCACCTGGTCCGTTCTGGTGGGGGTCCTCTTGCGGCTCGCCCTGACCGTGGCCGGCGTCGGCGAGAATCAGGACCGGGCCCGAATCGTCACTTGGGCCGTCCTCGGCGTAACCGCCGTGCTGCTCGCCTGGGGGTACGCCGAGGCCCGCCGCGTGCCACGCGTGCGCCGATTGGACGTGCAACTTCCCCGACTGGGTGCCGGGTTGGACGGCATCCGCGTCGTCCTCATCACCGACACCCACTACGGCCCACTCGATCGCGCTCGCTGGTCGGCACGGGTGTGCGAGACGGTGAACACTTTGGAAGCCGACCTGGTCTGCCACACCGGCGACATCGCGGACGGCACGGCCGAACGCCGCCGCGCCCAAGCCGTCCCACTCGGCACCGTGCAGGCCACCCGGGCCCGTGTGTACGTCACCGGCAACCACGAGTACTACAGCGAGGCCCAGGGCTGGGTCGACCTGATGGACGAGCTGGGCTGGGAGCCGCTGCGCAACCGCCATCTGCTGCTCGAACGCGGCGGCGACACCCTCGTGGTCGCCGGCGTGGACGACGTTACCGCCGAGTCCTCCGGCCTGGCAGGCCACCGCGCCCACCTCGCCGGAGCCTTGAACGGCACCGACCCCGACCTTCCCGTCCTGCTCCTGGCACACCAGCCCAAGTTCGTCGACCGGGCGGCAGCCGCCGGCATCGACCTCCAACTCTCCGGCCACACCCACGGCGGCCAGGTCTGGCCCTTCCACCACCTGGTCCGCATCGACCAGCCCGCCCTCGCCGGCCTCAGCCACCACGGCACCCGCACCCTCCTCTACACCAGCCGCGGCACCGGCTTCTGGGGCCCGCCGTTCCGTGTCTTCGCCCCCAGCGAGATCACCCTGCTCGTGCTCCGCTCCCCGCACTTGCCCACCTCGCCGTAGACGGGGCGGGCCAACACATCCGCTTGGAGGTGTCCTCGAGCTGAGGGGTGCGGCGGCAAAAGATGACCAGGCTCGTCTCGCCGAGGACAAGATCCGGACCATTCCCGGGCCGACGGCTCCAACGCGCCGCACGTGGCCACGCTTACACAGGTCAGCGACGCGTGACGCCCGTACCACCAGCAGACGAAGAAATCTGCTGGGACGGACGTGCACCGCATCCAGCGCAGCGCCTTGCCCAACACACAGAAACTGAAGAGCAAGGCTGGGCTTAGTCAACCCGGTCACCTTCAGGGCCGCTCAGCCCCCAGATGTCCGAGTTCAACGGAGCGTAGTCAGCACCAAGTCAGCACGGGAGAGCTGAAGACGGGTGATGACGTGGGCTTTTAGTCAGCACCGGAGTCAGCACGGCGTCGCCAAATCACCCCTAACCGCGCTTCCCGGACAGACCTCGTTCGTCCCTTTTCGGGCCCCTGAACCACCGCTCCACGGGCAGTCATGGTGGCCGCACGCATAGCCAGCCGCCAGACTATGTTGGCTCGCCACATGTGCGCCTGACCTGCATGTTCCTACCGTGTGCCGACACGTACCCGTCCCCACCGCAGACGAGGAAGTGGCGCACATGGCCTCCCCGACCACCTCTCCCCCACCCCCGGCGAACCTCCGCCGCATCGTCGCCGCCAGTCTCATCGGCACCACCATCGAGTGGTACGACTTCTTCCTGTACGGCTCGGCTGCCGCGCTCGTGTTCAACAAGCTGTTCTTCCCGGACTCGGATCCGCTGGTGGGGACGCTGCTGTCGTTCCTGACGTATGCGGTCGGGTTCGCCGCGCGGCCGCTGGGCGCGCTGGTGTTCGGGCACTACGGTGACCGGCTGGGGCGCAAGAAGCTGCTGGTGCTGAGCCTGCTCATGATGGGCGGGGCCACCTTCGCGATCGGGTTGCTGCCCACCCATGCGACGGTGGGCAGCGCGGCTCCGGTACTGCTCACCGTGCTGCGTCTGGTCCAGGGCTTCGCGCTGGGCGGTGAGTGGGGCGGGGCCGTGCTGCTGGTGTCCGAGCACGGGGACGCGCGGCGGCGCGGGTTCTGGGCCTCCTGGCCGCAGACCGGGGCGCCCGCGGGGCAGTTGCTCGCCACCGGTGTGCTCTCGCTGCTGACCGCCGTGCTCTCCGACAGCGCCTTCGGCAGTTGGGGCTGGCGCATTCCGTTCCTGCTCTCCGGTGTACTTGTCGTCGTCGGTTTGTGGATTCGTCTCTCCGTCGACGAATCGCCCGTGTTCCAGCAGGCGTTGGCGCAGGCGGAGACCCGCAAGGCGGCGCGGGCGGCCGAGGACCGGACCGAGGGGCTGCCGCTGGTGTCCGTACTGCGGCATCACTGGCGTGATGTGCTGGTCGCGATGGGGGCGCGGATGGCGGAGAACATCAGTTACTACGTCATCACCGCGTTCATCCTCGTCTACGCCACCACCTCCGCCGGCGTCTCCAAGCAGACCGCGCTCAACGCCGTGCTGATCGCGTCCGCGGTGCACTTCGCGGTCATCCCGGCCTGGGGTGCCCTGTCGGACCGGATCGGGCGCCGCCCGGTGTACCTGCTGGGTGCCGCCGGGATCGGCCTGTGGATGTTCCCGTTCTTCTGGCTCACCGACACCGGCGGCTTCGGCTACCTCATCCTCGCGGTGACCGTGGGCCTGGTACTGCACGGGGCCATGTACGCCCCGCAGGCGGCCTTCTTCGCCGAGATGTTCGCGACCCGCATGCGCTACTCCGGCGCCTCCATCGGCGCCCAGTTCGCCTCCGTCGCCGCGGGCGCGCCCGCCCCGCTGATCGCCACCGCCCTGTTGTCCGCCTACGGCAGCTCCACCCCGATCGCGTTGTACGTGATCGCGGCGGCCGTGTTGACGCTGATCGCGGTGGGAGTGGCCAAGGAGACCCGGCACCGCGACCTGGCCGACGTCGAGGCGTCCGCGGGCGCCGGGCCCACGGCCGCCCGCGCCGCCGGCGCGCGTACCCTCTGAACCCCTCCCGGTCCCCCGGTCCGGCCGGCCCCCGTACGCCCGCTCGCGTACGGGGGTCAGCTCTGCGCCGGTGCCGACAAGCGGTGCAGGCGCAGGGCGAGTTGGATCTCCAGGGCGCGGGCCGGAGTCTGCCAGTCCTGGCCGAGCAGCCGGCCGACGCGCTCCAGTCTCTGGGCGACGGTGTTCACATGGACGTGCAGTGTGTCCTTGGTGCGGGCCGGGCTCATGCCGCAGGCGAAGTACGCCTCCAGGGTGCGTGTGAGCTCCGTGCCGCGCCGCTCGTCGTAGGCGGCGACCGGGCCGACGGTGCGGTCGACGAAGCCGGCGATGTCCCGGTCACCGGCCAGCAGCAGGCCGAGGAAGCCGAAGTCCTGGGCGGCGGCGCCGTCGCCGGTGCGGCCGAGCAGCCGCAGGGCGTCGAGGCAGCGCCGCGCCTCCTCGTAGGCGGCGGCGACGGTCTCGGGGTGGGCGGCCAGGTTCTCGACGGGGGCGGAGGCGCCCACGGTGACCGCCTCGTGCACCCCGGTGCCGAGGTGACGGGCGGTTCTGCGGGCCAGTTGCGTGGCGCTGTCCCCACGGCGCAGCGGCAGCAGCAGGACCGTGCCGCCGTCGCGGGCGGCGGCCAGTCCGTGCCGGGTGGCGGCCAGGTGAAAGGCCGCCGACCACAGGCGGTGGCGGGCGGCGGCCTCCTGCTCGGCGTCGGCGGACGGGGCCTCGAGGCGGGCGGCGAGCACGACGTGCGTGGCGTCGAGGTCGGCGTGCAGCCGGGCGGCACGCTCGCGCAGCAGGCGGGGATCGCGGTCGCGGGCGTCCAGGAGGTCGTCCAGGAGCTCGCCGCGGACGCGCTGTTCGGCCTCGGCGGCGGACCGTCTGGCGAGCAGCAGCAGCGAGGTGACCATCGCGGCTCGCTCCAGCGTGCGCTGGTCGACGGGGTCGAGGCCGGGGTGGCCGCGCAGCACGAGCGCGCCGAGCAGTTCACCGCCCGCGGTGACGGCGGCGATCCAGTCCGAGCCGTACGGCACCGCGTGTCCCTCGGCCCGGGAGGCCTCCAATGCGTCGGCGGGTGCGGTGGCGGCCTCGGTGAACTCGACGGCTCCGTCGAGCACTTGGGAGACGGCGGCGGCGACGTCGTGCACTCCGCCGCCGCGCAGGACGAGTTCGGCGAGCCGGTCGTGGACGTCCGAGGCGCGCTCGATGACACCGCTGCGGTCGCGGATGATCTCGTTGGCCCGCTCCAGGCCGGCGAGCGCCGAGCGGGTCTCGGTGAGCAGGTTGGCGCTGTCGATGGCCGCCGCGGCGAGGGCGGCGAAGGAGCCGAGCAGGGCGATCTGCTCCCGTTCGAAGACTCGGGCCCGCCGGTCGGCCGCGAACAGTACGCCGATCACCTGTGGTCCGAGCATGAGCGGCACGCCGAGGATCGCGACCAGGCCCTCGTCCCGCACACCCGCGTCGATGGTTCCGGTGTGCTGGAAGCGGGCGTCCTCGAAGTAGTCGTCGGTGACATAGGGGCGGGCCGTCTGCGCGACCAGGCCTCCCAGCCCCTCCCCCATGCCCAGGCGCAGTTGCTGGAAGCCGGCGGCCACCGAGCCCTCGGTGACGCGCATGTAGGTGTCCCCGCGGGCGGGGTCGTTGAGGGTGAGGTAGGCGACGTCCGTGCCGAGCAGCGAGCGGGCGCGCTGCACGATGGCCTGGAGCACCGCGTCCAGGTCGCGCAGCCCGGCCAGGTCGTGGGCGGTCTCGAACAGTGCCGACAGCTCCGCCTCGCGGCGCCGCCGGCCCTCCAGTTCCGCGCGGACGCGCAGGGCGAGCAGTCTGGCTTGTTCGAGCGCGTCGATCCACTCGGCCGGCCGACCCTGGGCGCGGGCGAGCAGCACCGGCTGTTCGTAGGCGGCGGTGGGCGCGCCCCGGGCCAGCAGCTCGAGAAAGGGGGTCTCGGCGCTGCCGGCCGGAGTCCTGGCGGCGGGGCGCCGGGCGGACTGTACGTGATCGCTGGACATGCCCACAGGATCACCCATCGCCCGGTCCTCTCGTGGAGCCTGTGGAAAACCCGGATGCGACGAGGAACCGGGGGTCGGTCAGTGCGCGGTCCAGCCGCCGTCCAGGACCAGCGAGGCACCGGTGACGAAGGATGCCTGCGGGCCGCACAGGTACGCCACGGCCTCGGCGACCTCCTCCGGTTCGAGCAGCCGTTTGACCGCGCTGTCCTTGAGCAGCACCTCGGACAGCACGCGCTCCTCGGAGATGCCGTGGGCCCGGGCCTGGTCGGCGAGCTGCGCCTCGACCAGGGGTGTGCGCACATAGCCGGGGTTGACGCAGTTGGAGGTGACGCCGTGCGGGGCGCCTTCGAGGGCGGTGGTCTTGGACAGCCCCTCCAGGCCGTGCTTGGCGGCCACGTAGGCCGACTTGTAGGCGGAGGCGCGCAGGCCGTGCACGGACGAGATGTTGACGATCCGGCCCCACCGCCGGTCGTACATGTGCGGCAGGGCGCCGCGGATGAGCCGGAAGGGCGCCTCAAGCATCACGGTGAGCACGGTGTGGAAGACCTCGGGCGGGAACTCCTCGATGGGACGCACCAGTTGCAGCCCGGCGTTGTTGACGAGCACATCGGTCCCCGCGGCCGCCCGCTCGGCGGCGTCGAGGTCGGTGAGGTCGAGCACCAGCGGTTCGAGGGAGCCGCCCAGCGCGCCCGCCCGCTCGGCGAGCGCGTCCAGGCCCGGCGCGTCCCGGTCGACGGCTCTGACCCTCGCCCCGGCGGCGGCCAGCCGCAGCGCGCAGGCGCGGCCGATGCCGCCGGCGGCGCCGGTGACGAGCGCGGTGCGGCCGCGGAGGTCGAGCGAGGGGGTGTGCGGAGCGGGGAGGGGCGAGGTCATGGGGTGACCCTAGGCAGGCCGCCCCAGGCGCTACATATGGGCACGGCCCATACTTCAGCTCAATTCCGTGGGGTTGAACCACGTGGGTGCATCGAACATGGCCTGCTTGATCCGGAACAGGCCGAACTCGTTCAGTTCGGGCAGCGCGTCCACCTCGAACCAGCCCACCTCCAGCGACTCGTCGTCGTTGACCCGTGCCTCGCCGCCCACCGCACGGCAGCGGAAGGTGATGTCCATGTACTGGCAGATGTCGCCGTTGCCATAGGTGACGGGTTCCAGCGCCTGGACCAGGACCACCCGCTCGGCGACGCAGTGCACCGCGGTCTCCTCGTGGACCTCCCGCACGGCGCAGGCGGCCGGCTGCTCGCCCGGCTCCGGGATGCCACCGATCACCGACCATTTGCCGGTGTCGGAGCGGCGGCCCAGCAGCACTCTGCCGTCGTCGTCGAAGACGATGGCGGTGACCCCGGGCAGCCACAGCAACTGGCTGCCGGCCGAGGCCCTGATCGTACGGATGAAGTCGGGAGTTGCCATGGAGCCGACCCTAACGGCCGGGTGCCCCGGACCATGGCGCGGTCCGGGGCATCCAGGGGGCGTACGTCCGGCGTACGGTTACACGTTCCGGGCGCTCCGCCCGCGCAGTCCGGCGCCGACGGCCCAGCCCAGGCCGCCGGCCGCGACCAGTACCAGGGCGAGCTCCGGCAGGGTGCCCAGCCGGGTGGCGGGCGTCTCGGACGAACGCAGCGGCACCTTCTGGACCAGGTAGCCGGGCACGAACATGCCGGTCTTCTGCGTGATCCGCCCGTCGGGCATGATGATCGCGCTGACGCCGCTGGTCACCGGGACGGTGACGGTACGGCTGTGCTCGACCGCGCGGATCCGGGACATGGCGAGCTGCTGGTAGGTCATCTCGCTGCGGTCGAAGGTCGCGTTGTTGCTCGGCACGGAGATCATCTGCGCGCCGGATATGACCGTGTCGCGCACCGCCCAGTCGAAGGCCGCCTCGTAGCAGGTGGCCAGGCCCACCTTCGTGCCGTCGATGGTGAACACGCCCGGCTTGTCGCCCCGGCTGAAGTCCTGCCGGACCATCGAAGTCCAGTCCTTGTTGATCGCCCCGAGCAGCGGGCGCAGCGGAAGGTACTCGCCGAACGGCTGGATCTGCCGTTTGTCGTACGTCTGGGTGGGCCCCTTGGCCGGGTCCCAGAGGATCTGCTCGTTGAACAGTTCGCCGTCCCGCTCCACGACACCGCCGACGGAGACCGGCACCCCGACCGCCCTGGCGGCCATGCCGATGACGGCGCGCGCGTCGGGGTTGACGAAGGGGTCGATGTCGGAGGAGTTCTCCGGCCAGAGCACGAAGTCCGGCCTGGCGGCCTTGCCCGCCTTCACCGCCTGGGCCAGACGTTCCGTCTCACGCGCGTGGTAGTCGAGGACCGCACGCCGCTGGGCGTTGAACCCCAGGCCCGCCCGGGGCACGTTGCCCTGGACGAGGGCGACGGTCGCGGTGCCGTCCTCGGCCTTGTCGCTCACCAGGGGCCGGGCGGCCAACGCGCCCGCCACCGGGACGGCGACGCTCAGCAGGGCCGCCGCCGCGGCCGGACGCCGTACCGCGCCTCCGCGCCGCCCCCGCACCGCCAGGCGCACGGCCTCGCACAGGCCGAAGCCGCACAGGGCGACCGCGAAGCCCAGCACCGGGGTGCCGCCCACCGCGGCCAGCGGCAGGAACACGCCGTCGGCCTGCCCGAAGGCGATCTTGCCCCAGGGGAAGCCGTGGAACGGCACGCGTGCGCGTACCGCCTCGCCGGCGATCCACACGGCCGCCGCCCACAGCGGCCAGACGGGCAGCCGGGACACCGCCGCGACACCCGCGCCCACCAGCGCGACGAAGACCGCCTCCACGGCGACGAGCGCCAGCCACGGACCGGGGCCGACCTCCACGCCGGTCCACACCAGCAACGGCAGCAGGAATCCGAGGCCGAAGAGGTAGCCGAGACCGAGGGCCGCCTTCCAGGTGCGTTGGCGCAGCACCCCGCTGAAGACCGCGAAGGCGGGCAGCGCCAGCCACCACAGGGGGCGCGGGGGGAAGCTGAAGTAGAGGAGGACGCCCGACAGGGCTGCTGCGGCGGCGGGAACGAGCCGGAGGAGCCTCGCCCTCCAGGGCGCGGGCGCGGCCTGCGGTCGCAGCCGGTCCGACTCGTCGACGGAAGTTGCGGTGACGGTCACTCCGGGAGTGTACGGCCGGTCCTCTTCGAGGGACCGGCCAGGCCGCTCGGGCAGGTCAGGCCCGGCCACGGGCCGGCGGGTGGAGCCGGTCCCTGATCACGTGCACCGCCGTCTCGGCGTTGTCGATGGTGATCGTGAACGTATGGCCGTCCCACAGGCGCAGTACGACGCCCTCGCCGCGGCGTACGACGACCGCGGTGCCCTTCTCGGGCCGCCACCGGTAGCCCCAGCCGCCCCATTGGCGCGGGGTGACGTGGGGAGCGAACTCGGCGCCCGCGACATGGGCGAGCGGGATGCGGCGGCGCGGCAGGCCGATGTGCCCGCAGCGCACCTCCAGGCACTCGTGGTCGACCCGTACGGCGACGTGCACGAAGGCGAGGGTGCCGAAGAGGACCAGCAGCCCGGCCGCGATGCAGCCCACGACGGACATCACCAGCGGGGCGATGCCGGAGGTCCAGGCGGAGTCGACGGCCAGCTCGATGCCCAGTGCCATGCAGGCGGCGCCGGCCGGCGCCAGCAGCCACTGCATCCGGTTGGTGGCCCGTCCGGTCCACACCTCGGGATGGGAACTGTTCTCGGGATGGGGGTGGTCCCTCATACCCATGAGGTTACTCAGGTTTCGCTGCGCGGGTAGCGCGTCGCACAGGGTGATGGGACCGGGCGGCCGCCCCCGGACGGGACGCGTCGGGTGGCCGGCCCGGGTCAGCGGGCGGGGGCGACCTGCTGGAGGAGGCGGCCTTCCGCGTAGGCCAGGGCCGGGGCGGGCAGGACGCCCTCCCGTCCGTTCAGCAGTACGGTCACGCCGCCCTCGACCGCGGACTCCGGTTCGGACCGAGCGCCGATCCGGCGCAGCGCCTGGGCCGCGACGGCGCCCGCCGAGCCGCGCAGGGCCGGCGGCGGGCCGTCCGGGTGCCGGACCGCGGCCCGGATGCGGTCGGCGACCAGTTCGTAGTGGGTGCAGCCCAGGACGACGGTCGTCACGTCCGCGGGGGTGAGCGCGGCGGCCGCGGCGACGGCCTCGTCGATCGCCGTCTGGTCCGCGTGCTCCACGGCCTCGGCGAGGCCCCAGCAGGGCACCTCGGCGACCGGCACGCCGTCGGCGAAGTCGCGGATGAGGTTCCGCTGGTAGGGGCTGCCGGTGGTGGCGGGCGTCGCCCAGATGGCGACGGGTCCGCCGCCGGCCGCGGCCGGTTTGATCGCCGGCACCGTGCCGATGACCGGCAGGTCCGGTTCCAGGGCGGCCCGCAGGGCGGTGAGCGCGTGCACGGTCGCGGTGTTGCAGCCGACGATCAGGGCGTCCGGGCGGTACGCGGCGGCGGCCTCGGCGACGGCGAGGGCGCGCTCGGTGAGGTCCTCCGGCGTGCGCGGACCCCACGGCATGCCCGCGGGGTCCAGGGAGAGCACGAGATCTGCGTCGGGGCGCAGCCGCCGTACCGCGGCGGTGGCCGCAAGCAGCCCGATCCCGGAGTCCATGAGCGCGATCTTCACCCGGCCACGATAGTCGATCCCCTCGAACAGGCCGCCAGGGTGGGGCAGACTGCGCGGGTGAGCGTGATCGAGTGGAGTGCCGTCGGATCACTCGCCGCCTGGCTGTGGCTGCTGCTCGGCCAGGGTTTCTTCTGGCGTACGGACGTCAGACTTCCGCCCCGCGAGGACCCGGCCCCGGGCGACTGGCCGTCGGTGTGCGTCGTCGTCCCCGCGCGGGACGAGGCCGGCGTCCTGCCGGAGAGCCTCCCCTCCCTGCTCGCCCAGGACTATCCGGGCCGGGCGGAGGTCTTCCTGATCGACGACGGCAGCCGCGACGGCACCGGGGAGCTGGCCCGCGAACTGGCGCGGCGGCACGGCGGGCTGCCCCTGACCGTCGCCTCACCGGGTGAGCCGCCCGCCGGCTGGACGGGCAAGCTGTGGGCGGTACGGCACGGCATCGGCCTGGCACACGCGCGTGGCCCCGCCTACCTGCTGCTGACGGACGCCGACATCGCCCATGCCCCGGACAGCCTGCGCCATCTGGTGGCGGCGGCACGCACCGGGGGCTTCGACGTCGTCTCGCAGATGGCCCGGCTGCGCGTCGAGAGCCGGTGGGAACGGCTCGTCGTACCGGCCTTCGTCTACTTCTTCGCGCAGCTGTACCCCTTCCGCCGGATCGGCCGCCGGGGGGCGCGGACGGCGGCGGCCGCGGGCGGCTGCGTGCTGCTGCGCGCCGAGGCCGCCGAGCGGGCGCGGATCCCGGACGCGATCCGGCAGGCGGTGATCGACGACGTGGCGCTCGCCCGGGCCGTCAAGGCCGGCGGCGGCCACATCTGGCTGGGGCTGGCCGAGCAGGTGGACAGCGTGCGCCCCTATCCGCGGCTGCGCGACCTGTGGCGGATGGTCTCGCGCAGCGCCTACGCGCAGCTGCGCCACAACCCGCTGCTGCTGCTCGGCACGGTCGCCGGGCTGGCGTTGGTGTACCTGGTGCCGCCGGTGGCGCTGGCCGCGGGCCTGGCGGCGGGCGACGCGGGGGCGGCGCTCGCCGGTGGTCCGGCCTGGCTGGTGATGGCGGCGACGTACGTCCCGATGCTCCGCTACTACCGGCAGCCTCTGTGGCTCGCTCCCCTGCTGCCGTTCACCGCTCTCCTCTATCTACTGATGACGGTCGACTCGGCGGTGCAGCACTACCGGGGCCGCGGTGCGGCCTGGAAGGGCCGCACGTACACGCGTCCGGACGCCGTGCCCGACGAAGGGTGAGCGGGTGACCGTTCACTTGCGGCCGGGGGTCCAGTTCATGCCCCAGCCGTAGGCGCGGTCGATGGTGCGTTGCGGGCTCACCCCGCGGTCGGGCACCAGGTAGCGGGCCTCCCGCTGGACCACGAGGTCGCCGCCGGTGTTGGTGATCAGGGCGAGTGCGCACACCGTCGAGGGCACCGTGCACTCGTCGAGGGAGAAGTCGACGGGGGCGCCGTGCTGCGGCTGGAGGGTGACCGTGGCGTGCAGGTCGGCGAAGGAGCGGGCGCCTTCGTAGATGGTCACGAAGACGAGGATGCGGCGGAAGTCGCCGCTGTGGTCGAGGTTGATGGTGAGATTCTCGCCGTCGGCGACGGCGCCGGTGCGGTCGTCGCCGTCGAGGTGGATGTACGGCGGCCGGTGCAGCGCGCCGAAGGCGTTGCCGAGGGCCTGGACGACGCCCTTGCGGCCGTCCGACAGCTCGTAGAGGGCGCACAGGTCGAGGTCGAGGTCTCTGTGCATGGCCACCGCACGGCCGCGCTTGCTGCCCCAGCCGGAGAACTGTTTGCGCACCTCCCAGTTGAGGTTCACGCGCATGGCGCCCGCGGTTCCGCCCTGTTTGGTCAGCGACACCGAGGGGGCCGCCTTGGTGAGCGTCACCTTGCTCAGGCGCACCGGGGCCGCGGCGGGCGTGGCGGACGCGGGCATGGTGGGCGCGGGTCTGCCGAACGGCGACGCGGGTGCGCCGGACGGCGGCGCGGTGACCGGGGGCGCGACCGGCGGCGGGAGGGGAACCGGCGGTCCGACCGGAGGCGGGGGCGTGGCCGGGAAGGGGGCCGGCGCGGGCGGCGGCGCCATGCCGGACGCCCGCGGGGCCGGCGCCGGGGGCGGCGGGGTGTGCTGCGGTTCGTCCACGGTGATGCCGAAGTCCGTGGCCAGGCCCTCGAGTCCGCTGCCGTAGCCCTGGCCGACGGCCCGGAACTTCCAGGCGCCCTGACGGCGGTAGAACTCGCCGAGTACGAAGGCCGTCTCGACACTCGCGCCGGTGCTGTCGAACCGCGCGGCCACCGTGCCGCGAGCGGCGTCCCGGACCTCGATGTAGAGCCCGGGCACCTGTCCGAAGGTGCCGCCGTCGGCGGAGGCGGCGAGCACCACCTTCTCGATCGAGGGCTCCACGCGCGCGAGGTCGACGAGCAGGGTGTCGGTCACCTGGCCGCCGAGGGTGTCCTTGCCCTCGTACCGGACCGCGCCGGAGGGGTGGGCCGGCTGGTTGTAGAAGACGAAGTCCGCGTCGGAACGCACCTTTCCGCCCACCAGCAGCAGCGCCGAGACGTCCGCGTCGGGGATGCCCGGACCAGGGCGCCAGCCCACCTCGACGCGCAGGGCGGTGGCGGGCACCGGCGTGTTGGACCCCTTCGGCATGGACATCTTTCGCCCCCATCACATGTCGGACAGGCCGTGGCCCCGGCAGTCCGTCGGCTCGCTACCCGACCAACCTAAGCCCGATGACACCGAACCTCCCATGAGAAGCACCGGAACACGCCTGGCCGACCGCTGGTAACCCGGCCTGAAGGTCGGCCTATACACCACCCGACCCTTACTCGATGCCCCTTTTTAGCCAAGTTCGCTCATATTGGGGACCTCACGTCACTGCCGACACGGAAAACAACCTTCTTATCGGTCTCCCCAACCAGCACATCGTGGGCTTTACTTGTGGCCATGACCTCCCCCCGCTCCAGTTATGGCGGCGGCTACTACTCCGCCTCCTTCCCGGACACCCCGATCTACGACTCGCTCGTGGCCGAGCGAGGAACCCCGCAGATCGCCCCCATCCGTGTTCCGGCGCCGTACGACACGGGCAGCCACCTGACCGCGGGCGGCCCGATGAGCACCGGCAGCAACCTGCCCGCGCTACCTTCGGCGCTGCCCGCCCTCCCGGCGGCCCCGTCCCAGCACTCCTACGGCTACCCGCAGGCGCCGCAGCCCGTCCCCCCGCAGCCGGCGCCCACGCCCTACATCCCGCAACAGGCCTCCGCGCCACGCGGGTATCCCGGCCCTCAGCAGCCGCAGCCACCACGCCCGATGGCGAGCGGCACCGGTTACGAGGCCATGCGTCCCGCGACCCCGCGGCCCGCCCCGGCTCCCTACCAGGACCCGTACGGCAACCAGCAGTACCGCGGTTACTGATCCGCTCCAGGGCCGTCCGCTCCCCGGCTGTCCGTGCCGCCTGGCAGGATGAGGCCATGGGGAACGCGGAACTGCACGCGCTGCACATCCACCCGGTCAAGGCACTGCGAGCCGTCCCGCTCGCGGAAGCCGCCGTCCAGCCCTGGGGGCTGGACGGGGACCGGCGCTGGGCGCTGGTCGACGACGGGGGAAAGGTCGTCACGCAACGCCAGCAGCCGCACCTCGCGTTGGCCGCCGCCGAACCCAAGCCCGGTGGCGGCCTCCGCCTTTCCGCACCCGGACACGCCCCGATCACGGTCTCCGTCCCCGCGCCGGGCGACACGGTGACCGTGGAGATCTTCGGCGAGAAGGTGGAGGCCGTCCCGGCGGACGACGCCGCCCACGCCTGGTGCAGCGAACTCACCGGGAACAACGTCCGCCTGGTCCACCTGGACGATCCCGCCACACGCCGGCCCGTCGACCCGGCCTACGCCCTGCCGGGCGAGACGGTGAGCTTCGCCGACGCCTTCCCGTTGCTGCTCACCACGCTCTCCTCCCTCGCCTCCCTCAACTCCCTGATCGCCGAGGGGGATCACGCCGGCGAGGGCCCGCTGCCGATGAACCGCTTCCGGCCCAACGT
Source organism: Streptomyces sp. NPDC004721 (assembly GCF_053601495.1). Classification (NCBI taxonomy): domain Bacteria; kingdom Bacillati; phylum Actinomycetota; class Actinomycetes; order Kitasatosporales; family Streptomycetaceae; genus Streptomyces; species Streptomyces sp. NPDC004721. Next base: position 146,871 of record NZ_JBSGBZ010000008.1, on the reverse strand, counting down.
CGTGGTGGCCGGCACCCCCGCCTGGGCCGAGGACGACTGGTCGCGCATCGCGATCGGGGAGGTCCCCTTCCGGGTCGCCAAGATGTGCGGACGGTGCGTGGTGACCACCACCGACCAGGCCACCGGCGCCCGCGGCAAGGAACCGCTGCGCACCCTCGGCCGCCACCGCCGCTTCGGAGGCGAACTGGTCTTCGGCCAGAACCTGGTGCCCGAGTCCACCGGCACCATCCGGCTCGGCGACCCGGTCACCGTTCTCGAATGACTTCCGGCCACGGGCGGGAACCCCGGAGCGAGGACAGGTCGTTGGGCTTTCGTGAGGAGTTCGTGAGAATGCCCGGCCCGAGGTGATTTCCCTCTCTCTTCGGCCGGCGAGGGGGCGAACTGTGCCGGCGGGGGTTATCACGGAGGGGAAGGGGGGTGCGGTATCCGTGCGAGCGATCAGCGGACTCTGGCGCTGGCGGCACAACCCGCTGCGGCGCACGACCGATCTCGTCGAGGCCTGGGTGGCCCTGGCGGCGCTGCTGCTCGTCCTGGTCGCGGCCCCCGTGCTCGGCTCCCTCGCCGGTTCCCTCGCCCAGGACGCCCTTCAGCAGTCCGTGCTCGAGCAGCGCCAGTCCCGGCACCCGGTGGCGGCCACGGTGGTGCGGATACTGAACCGGCCGGATCCCGACCCGGAGATCACCACGGGACGGGAGCTGCGCAGCCGCGTCCTCGCCGACTGGACGGCCCCGGACGGCACCCGGCAGCACGGCCCGGTCACGACGAGCCTGGGGTCCCCCCACCCCGGCGACCACTTCACGCTGTGGACGGACGGGCACGGCCGCACCGTGACGCGCCCCCTGGACTCCACGACGGCCACGACCCATGCGGTGCTGGCCGGTTGCGGCGCTGGCATGCTGACCGTCGGCCTGGTGGAGGGGATACGCCGGCTGATCGTCTGGCGCCTGGTCCGCCGACGGTACGCGCGCTGGGACCAGGCCTGGGACCGCACGGGCCCGGACTGGGGCCGTACCGGCACCGGCAGCTGACGGCCTTTGGGCTCTGGTCAACCGAGCCTCCGCGCGCACGCTACGGTGGACCGGCCGACGCACTCGGCATCAACCAACCCGCGTACGACGAGGTGGGGGCACAGCAGCGCCATGGCACAGGGCACGGTCCAGGTGACGCACACCGGCACATCGCGGTGGCGGCGCCGCACGGGTGAGTACACATCGCTCGCCGCCGCCCTGGAGGCCGCGGCCGACGGTGACGTGCTCACCGTCGCCCCGGGCACCTACCGGGAGAACCTCGTCGTACAGCGGGCGGTGACGCTGCGCGGCCCGGAGGGCGCCCCGGGCTCGGTGCGCATCGCCCCCACGGAGGGGGTGCCCCTGACCGTGCGTGCCTCCGCGGTCGTCCAGGACCTGCACGTCGAGGGCCAGGACGCCGCCGCGCCCGCCCTGTTGGTCGAGGAGGGCGCGCCGGAGCTCAAGGACGTGCGGATCGTGACCCGGTCCGCGGCCGGCATCGAGGTACGCGGCGGCGCCCGGCCCTCCGTGCGGCGCTGCACGGTCGACAACCCGGCCGGTATCGGCATCGCCGTACTCGACGGCGGCGGTGGGGTGTTCGAGGAGTGCGAGGTCGTCGCGGCCGGGCAGTCGGGCGTGGCGGTCCGCGGTGGCGCCCACCCCCGGCTGGAGAACTGCCGCATTCACCACACCTCCGGCGCGGGCCTCACGGCGACGGGCCACAACTCCGCCCTGGAGGCAGTGGGTTGCGAGGTCTACGAGGTCCGGGGCAGCGGCGTCCAGATCACCGGCCGGGCCACCGCGCACCTCACCGACTGCGATGTGCACCGCACCGCCGCGGACGGTGTCACGCTCGACACCGACGCCGTGCTGACGCTGGCCGACTGCCGCATCCACGACATCCCGGAGAACGCGGTGGACCTGCGCTCCCGCTCCGTGCTGACGCTGACGCGGACGACGGTGCGTCAGTTCGGGCGCAACGGCCTGTCGGTGTGGGATCCGGGCACACGCGTGGACGCCAACCAGTGCGAGATCTTCGACAGCACCGGCGACTACCCCGCGGTGTGGGTCAGCGACGGCGCCACCGCGGTGCTCGACTCCTGCCGGGTGCACGACGTGCCCGACGCGCTGTTCGTGCTGGATCGCGGCTCCCGCGCGGACGTCGTCGACAGCGATCTGTCCCAGGTGCGCAACACGGCGGTGTCGGTGAGCGACGGCGCCACCGCGCAGCTCGACGACTGCCGCATCAAGGACGCGGCCACGGGCGCCTGGTTCCGCGACCACGGCAGCGGCGGCACGCTCAACAACTGCACCGTGGACGACACCCAGACCGGCGTGATCGTCACCAAGGGCGCCGACCCCACCATCGAGCGGTGCACGGTCACCTCTCCCGCCGAGGCCGGCTTCTACGTCTCCGCCCAGGGCCGCGGCAGCTTCCTGGGCTGCCGGGTGACGGGCAGTGGCGGCTACGGCTTCCATGTGATCGACGGCTGCCGTACGACGCTGAAGAAGTGTCGTACGGAGCGGTGCGCGCGCGGGGGTTACGAGTTCGCGGACGGCGGGCCGGATGCCGGGGCCGGGTCGGGCCCTGTGGTCGAGGACTGCACCAGCGACGAGAGTGGCGGTGTGCGCCCGCTCGTGGCCCGGGAGACGGCCGTGCAGGCCGCGCCTCCGTCCACCGGCCTGCTGGGCGCGATCCCCGGGCAGCGCACCACCGAGCAGGAGCCGCTGGTGACCGCCGGTGAGCCGGAAATGCCCGCACGGAGCGCGAAGGACGTCCTCGGCGAACTCGACACGCTGGTCGGCCTGGACAGCGTCAAGCAGGAGGTGCGCGCCCTGACCGACATGATCGAGGTGGGTCGGCGCCGTCAGCAGGCCGGGCTGAAGGCCGCCTCGGTCAAGCGGCATCTGGTCTTCACCGGCTCCCCCGGCACCGGCAAGACCACGGTCGCCCGCCTGTACGGCGAGATCCTGGCCTCCCTCGGTGTCCTGGAGAAGGGCCACCTCGTGGAGGTGTCCCGCGTGGACCTGGTCGGCGAGCACATCGGATCCACCGCGATCCGCACCCAGGAGGCCTTCGAACGGGCCCGCGGCGGAGTGCTGTTCATCGACGAGGCGTACGCGCTCTCCCCGGAGGACTCCGGGCGCGACTTCGGTAAGGAGGCCATCGACACGCTGGTGAAGCTGATGGAGGACCAGCGGGACGCGGTCGTGGTGATCGTCGCCGGCTACACGGCCGAGATGAAGCGCTTCCTGTCCGTCAACCCGGGTGTGGCCTCGCGCTTCTCCCGCACCATCACCTTCAGCGACTACGGCCCCGACGAACTGCTGCGGATCGTGGAGCAGCAGGCCGAGGAGCACGAGTACCGGTTGGCTCCGGACACGGCCGAGGCCCTGCTGGCGTACTTCACCGCGGTCCCCAAGGGCCCCGCGTTCGGCAACGGCCGCACAGCGCGGCAGACCTTCGAGGCCATGGTGGAGCGGCACGCCGGCCGGGTCGCCCAGCTCGCCGAACCGAGCACGGACGATCTCACGCTGCTCTACGCTGAGGACTTGCCCGCGCTGCCCTGAGAGCCGGGCCCGCCCGGCGGCTCCGGACCGGTGTCCGCTTCTCCGACCGGGACGTCGTGCTGCCCGTGGCGGGGCCCCGGCAGGTCCGGGCGCAGCCGGGCCAGCAGCCGGCGGCGTTCCTCGTCGAAGGCCGGGTCCGCCTGGTAGTCGGAGTGGCCCAGGACCGGGGCGGGCAGCGGATGCCGTGCGGTGCGGCCGTAGGCGAGCGGGTCCTTGAGCGGGGCGCGGTCCACCTCGGGGCCGCAGTCGCCGGGCAGCCGGACCGGGCCGCCGATGGGGTCGGTGAGCCGGTACAGGTTGCGCCAGCAGTCCACGTCCCGGTGCAGGGCGCCGAGGGCGGCCGGGCCGAAGTGGGCCGGGAACCAGCGTCCGTAGAGCCGTTCCAGCGGGGATCCGTAGGTGAGCAGGGCGACGCGCTTGCGGACCGGCGGGGTGAGCTGCCAGGCCGCGGCGGCGGCCAGCACACTGCCCTGGGAGTGCCCGGACAGCACCAGCCGTCCGCCGGTCGCCCGGGTCCAGGTCGCCATCCGCCAGGTGAGGTCGGGCACGGCGCGTTCGGCGTAGCAGGGCGGGGCGAAGGGGTGGGCTGCGCGCGGCCAGAAGGTGCCGACGTCCCACAGGATGCCGATGGTGCGCCGGGCGGAGGCGTCCTTGTAGGCGCGCCGTCCCCAGGTGACGAAGAGTATGAAGCCCAGTCCGATGAGCCAGGAGCCCAGTGCCTGCGCGGTCTGGGCCGCGCCGTGCAGGACGGGGTGGGTTCCCGCTGCGGCCCCGGCCGGTGTCCGGTCGGTGCCGAGGGCGCCGACGAGGGCGCCGGCGCCCAGGAGGAGGGTGATGGCGGAGGTGGCGCCGACCAGGAGCGGTCCGTCGTCGGTGAGGGTGGCCATCGCCCGGGTGCGGGCGATCCGGCGGGTGCGCTCGGGGTCGGCCGGCTCGCCGGGGTGGTCGCGTTCCACCGCGGGGCATTCGGCGCGGGCCAGCCGCCTGGCGCGCCGGGCCAGCCGGGCACAGAGCGCCAGCAGCACGACGAGCAGTGGCGGGATGACGGAGGCCTGCCAGGTGAGCAGGACCGGCGGGCCCGGGATCGAGGCGCCGGTGCCGTCCAGCCAGTCGGCCACGCGCTGGCAGACCCCGCCGGACATCACGCCGCCGAGCGCGCAGGCCAGCATCGCGACCGCGGGTCCGCCCAGGCCTCGCAGCGCGGCCCGCGGGTCGGGTCGGGTGCGGTACAGCACGTGGGCGACGGCGGCGAGGGCGACGACCAGGAGGCCCTGGCCCAGCGCGATGCCGCCGAAGGCGGTGTCGCCCGCCAGCCGGCCGGTGGACTGCCAGCCCGGGCGCGACCATCCGGCGTACACGGCGGTGAGCAGGAGCAGCAGGAGGGCGCCGAGCGGCAGCCGCCGGACGACGTGGCGGTCCAGCTGACGGTCGAGCAGGTGCTCGGTGCGGCCCCGGCGGCAGACGACCCAGACGACGGCGGTGGACCAGACGAGCAGGGCGGTGAGCATGAGCCGGCCCGCCGCGTCGAGGGTCTGGGCGCCGCCGGGGCCGCGGTCGAGGGCCGCCGTGGGCACGGCGATCGTCGCGGCGACCGTCAGCAGGCCCGCGGCGGTGTGCGCGGCGCGCAGCCGGGCCACCAGTCGGCGCCCGTACCAGAAGCCGGGACGGCTCAGGGATCCGTTGCCTGAGTCGTCCTCGGGCTCCGGGTCGCGGGAGATCGGCTGCTGGGACTCGTAGGCGCTCCAGGTGCGGTGCGCCAGGTACCACAGCAGCCCGGTGAGCGCGGCGGGCACCAGGGCGGCCAGGGCGAGCCGGCGGCCGGGCGCGCTCCACCAGCCGCCGGCCGCGGGCGACAGGAAGCCCAGCCAGGAGTGCCGTGCGGCACACGCGTGCGTGCCCGCGCACTGCCAGGCCGTGAGGTCGAGGGCGACCTCGCAGGCGGCGGCGACGAGCAGCACCGTCAGGGTCAGGCCCGCCAGCCGCACCAGCAGTCCGTACAGGCTTACGGCGCGCGGGCGGCCGGGGGCGCCGGGGCGCATCCAGTGGGCGAGGTTGACGACCATGAACGGCAGCAGCAACAGCCACAGGGCGCGGGCGCCGTTGCCGGAGGTGAGGTTGCACCAGACGTACGCCTCGGGCACCGGCGTGCCACGGTGTTCACGCTCCTCGTCCGGACGGTTCTCGGCGTCGACGTCCTCCGCGCGCCGGAAGACGGCCGCGGTGTCGTCGCCGGTGATCCGCACCGTGCGCGGGGCGTCCAGCATCTTCTCGGGCGTGGTGCCGCCGACGCCGTGGACCAGGAGCTCCAGGGTGCATCCGGTCGGCTCGTCGGGTGCGGTGGGGCCGTCAGCCCCGGCGGTCTCCGGTTGCCGCTGCGCACGTTCCACTGTTCGCACTTCCCCCGTGACGCGTCCATCGGTCTGTGTCCGTGCGGAAACCAGGATCGCCTCCCGTGGCACGCGGCACACCCCTCGTCACCGAATCTCCCCGATCCGGGTGACGAGAGGCGTTTATGGGGAGGGCAACGATGTCATGCGCGCGTCGGTCGGGCGATGGCGCGGTGGAAACCACCGCGTGAAAGGATGGGTGGTCCGCGCACCGGAGGACATGACGGACCTTCTCGTCGCCGGCGGATGCGCGGGGCGGGTCGGACGGCTTGAGGCGAAAGGAACCGGAGCGCACGTGAGTGAGAATCAGAACCTCCTCGCGGAGCAGCGGCGCGCCCTGATCCTGGACGAGGTCCGGCGCCGCGGCGGTGTCCGGGTGAACGAGCTGACCCGGAAGCTCGGCGTGTCGGACATGACGGTGCGCCGCGATCTGGACGCGCTGGCCCGGCAGGGCGTGCTGGAGAAGGTGCACGGCGGCGCGGTTCCCGTGGTGGAGGCCAGTACGCACGAGCCGGGCTTCGAGGCCAAGTCGGGTCTGGAGCTGACCGCCAAGGAGGACATCGCGCGGGCGGCGGCCCGGCTGGTCTCGCCGGGCACGGCGATCGCCCTCTCGGGCGGTACGACGACGTACGCGCTGGCCCAGCACCTGCTCGACGTGCCCGATCTGACGGTGGTGACCAACTCGGTCCGGGTCGCCGACGTCTTCCACTCGGCGCAGCGCACCTCCGGTCAGCGGCAGGGCGCGGCGACGGTCGTGCTGACCGGCGGGGTGCGCACGCCGTCCGACTCGCTGGTGGGTCCGGTGGCCGACCAGGCGATCGCCTCGCTCCACTTCGACGTGCTGTTCCTGGGTGTGCACGGGATATCGGCCGAGGCGGGCCTGTCCACGCCGAACCTGGCGGAGGCCGAGACCAACCGGCGGCTGGTCCAGTCGGCGCGCCGGGTGGTGGTGGTCGCCGACCACACCAAGTGGGGTGTGGTGGGCCTGAGTTCCTTCGCCGCGCTGGACCGGATCGACACGCTGGTGACGGACGCGGGGCTGCCCGCGGAGGCACGCGCCGAGATCTCGGAGCACCTGCGGCTGGTGGTTGCGGGCGAGCCCGAGGACGAGACGGACATCTGAGGGAACGCCGGCGAGGGCCGGCCGTACCCGGCCGACCGCCCGCGCCCCTTCCGCTCCCCCTCCGGGGCCGGCCGGTCCGAGGATCCGGGCCGTCGGGCCGTACGGGCCCTCTCAGGCCGGCCACTCCCCGGTCGTCAGGAACGTCTCCAGTGCCTGCGCGTACGGGGTGCTGTCGAGGCCCTGTTCGGTCAGCCAGGCATCGGAGTAGTACTTGTCGAGGTAGCGGTCGCCCGGGTCGCACAGCAGGGTCACGACGCTGCCCTGGCGGCCCTCCGCCAGCATTTCGGCGACGATCTTCAGGGCGCTCCACAGGCCCGTTCCGGTGGAGCCGCCCGCCTTGCGGCCGATGGCCCGCTCCAGGGCGCGTACGGCGGCCACGGCGGCGGCGTCCGGCACCTTCATCATGCGGTCGATGACCCCGGGCACGAAGCTCGGTTCCATGCGCGGCCGCCCGATGCCCTCGATGCGCGAGCCGCGGTCGCAGGTGACGTCCGGATCGCCGGTGGTCCAGCCCTCGAAGAAGCACGAGTTGTCGGGGTCGGCGACGCAGACGCGGGTGTCGTACTGCATGTAGTGGACGTAGCGCGCGATGGTCGCGGAGGTGCCGCCGGTGCCCGCGGTGGCGACGATCCACGCCGGCTCCGGAAAGCGCTCCAACTCCAGCTGCCGGAAGATGGATTCGGCGATGTTGTTGTTACCGCGCCAGTCCGTGGCCCGCTCGGCGTAGGTGAACTGGTCCATGTAGTGGCCCCCGGTCTCGGCCGCGAGGGCGGCGGAGGCCTCGTACATCGTGCGCGGGTCGTCCACGAAGTGGCACCGCCCGCCGTGGAACTCGATCAGGCGGCACTTCTCGGCGCTGGTCGTGCGCGGCATGACCGCGATGAAGGGCACGCCGATCAGCTTCGCGAAGTACGCCTCGGAGACGGCCGTCGAGCCGCTGGAGGCCTCGATGACCGGGCGGCCCGGGCGGATCCAGCCGTTGCACAGCCCGTACAGGAACAGCGACCGCGCCAGCCGGTGCTTGAGGCTGCCGGTCGGATGCGTCGACTCGTCCTTCAGGTACAGGTCGATGCCCCACTCCTCGGGCAGCGGGAAGCGCAGCAGATGGGTGTCGGCCGAGCGGTTGGCGTCGGCCTGCACCTTGCGGACGGCTTCTTTCAGCCAGTCCCGGTATCCGCTGTCGCTGCGGTCGACGTCGAGGGTGTCGCCGGTCCGGCGCTGCTCGGTGGTGCTCACGGCGGGGCTCCTTACGCTGTGCGCCGGCGGCGTCCCGCGCGGCCGGACACGCTCGATGATAGACACCTTCAACACGCTTCTCACCTGCATAAACGCATCTTTGAGCGGCTCAAGGAGATGCTTGGGATCACACCTCGCCGGAGCCGATCCGCGCCGAGGGGGCGCACGGGTGGGGGCGCATTCGCGCGAGTGCTCCGGGCGCCACCCGCGAGCGCTCCCCGCGCACTGGTGCTCCGTGCCGAAGGCGTGCAGACTGCACCGCGGCGGGACGAAGCGCCCGCCGTGACACACGGGATCGCGAACGAGCCGGGCCGGCTCGTGGACCAGGCGGAGCGGGAGCCGGCGACACGCACGAAGGGGCGGGAGATGGCCGAACCGGAGTTCACGGCCACGGGCGTACGCATCGACAAGCGGTTGCGCTCACTCACCCGGGCCGGACGGGTCCGGATCCGCGACGGCAGGCTGGAGCTGCTGACCAGCAACGGCAGTGAGATCGACAGCGCGCCGGTGCGGTCGGTGCGCGCGTCCCAGCCCTGGTACGCCCCCGACGACCGGGCGCTGGCCGACCTGGACGGGCAGAGGTACCTGCTGACCCTGGGCGACCACGACCCCGCACCGGGCGAGCCGGGGCCGCCCGCGGCCCGCCGGTTCGTCGAGGCCGTCCGTCGGGCGGCTCGCCGCGGCGGCTGAGCGAGGCGAGTTGCGTGACCCCACCCCGTGGGCCACGCTTGTCTCACGTCACTCAGGGTTTACCGGCGATAACGCTGCGAACCAGCCCGCCGGCCAGACAGCAGGCGGCAATGTCACGCGGGCGTCCTGCTGCATCCGAAACGTCGTGTTCTTCCGGACCTCAACGTCGGGGAGTCGCAGCCGTGATCAGTCACCCAAGCAGGCACTGCACGGTGGAGCTCCAAGCCCTGCCGTCGCGGATCGGCCAAGTCCGCAGAATCGTATCGGCGCACTTGCGCTACTGGCATCTGGACCCTCTGATAGACCGGGCCGCGCTCGGTGTGACGGAGCTGTTGACCAACGTCCACCAGCACGCCCGACCCGACAAGTTGTGCACCGTGGAGCTCGAACTGCTGCTCGAGCGGCTCACGGTCTCCGTGCGCGACCACGACCCTCGGCTCCCCGTGGTGGAGAAGATGGGTGACATCGCGCCGCTCGCCACCGAAGGGCGGGGGCTGGCGATGGTGGCCGCGATGAGCGAGAGCTGGGGCGCGCGGCCGGACGGCGAGCAGGGCAAGGTCGTCTGGTTCACCCTGCCGACCGCCGCCCCCTCGGTCGCGGTGCCGGCCCGGGTGCCGACGCTCGTGACCGCGGAGCAGTCCGCGCGCCGCTTGGCCGAGGCCGCCTCCGCGCTCGACGGCGTCCGGCCCGTCCGGCCGGTGCACGCTCCGGCCGGGTCCGCCGTGGTCGGCTGACCGCGTCGGCCAAGGTCGGCTGACCGCGTCGGCCAAGGTCGGTTGACGGGGTGGCGGCCGGGGTGGTGACGGGGCGTGGACCGTGACGGGCCGCAGGCCGTACGGCCCAGGGCGGTGACAGGCCATGGGCCGTAGGCCATACAAACCCAGAGCATTGAACCCTCCCCCAGCCGAAGCAGGGGGATTCCTGGCTCAAGCAGCTCATTCGCTCAGCAAGCGGACGAGTCTGACGCTCTCAGCACCAGCCGGGACGGAACCTGCCCGGTTGCCCATCAAGACAAAGGAGTTGCGCGTGCTTGGCTCTCGCGACGCACGGCCCTCAGCCTACCCAACCATCTGGGCGGTCTTTCGCCTTTTGGGCGAAACCCCGTTCCCTGCCCTGCTCCGCAGGAGTCCGACTCATCCCCCGGCTGAAGCCGGGGGCGTCCTCGGAGGTTTCCAGTGACGGGACGTGGGCCGTACAGGCCCAGGGCGGTGACGGGCCGTGGGCGGTGACCGGGTTGCGGCCCGGTCACCGCCCGGTGTTGTGCCGGAGTCCCGGGGAGACCGCCGGGCCCGGAGTCGCAGGCCGGGGTCGCAGTGACCGCCGGGCCGGAGTCGCGGTGAGACCCCGGCCCGGTGCTCACTCGGTGGCGATGGCCCGCAGCACGTCCAGCCGGGCGGCGCGCCGGGCCGGGCGCAGCCCCGCGAGCCCGCCCGCCCCGATTCCCACCAGTGCCACCACGAGCAGTTGCCCCGGCGGTACCGCGAAGGCGAACGCGGTCCCGCTCTCGCCGTCGGACGCCTTCACCAGCACCCAGCCGAGGAAGGCGCCCAGGGCGAGCCCGCCCGCCGTGCCGAACGCGGCGACCAGGACCGATTCCCAGCGGACCATGGCCCGCAGCTGGGACCGGGTCTGGCCGACGGCCCTGAGCAGACCGAGTTCGCGGGTCCGCTCGTGGATCGCCAGGGTGAGGGTGTTGGCGATGCCGAGGAGCGCGATGAACACCGCGAGGGCGAGCAGCGCGTAGACCAGCGTCAGCATCATGTCGATCCCGGCCGCCGAGGACTGCGCGTACTCGTCTCGGGTCTGCACCTGCGGGTCGCCGTACCGGGCGGCGACCCGTTCGACGGCTGCCTTGCCCGCCTCCGCGCTCACGCCGGGCCGGAGGGAGACGGCGACGAGCCTGTCGGAGTCCTGGGTGCGGTGCGGGGCCCAGGCGGAGCGGCTGACGACGTAGTCGCCGGCGAGTTCGGACCGGCCGTAGACCGCGCGGACGGTGAAGGTCCGCGCGGTGCCGTCGGTGAAGGTGAGCCGTGCCCGGTCCCCCGTCGTCAGGCCCCGCCGGTCCGCCTCGTCGCGGGTGACGGCGATGCCGTCGGTGCCCAGGCCGTTCAGGGAGCCGTCCACGGTTCCGAGGTCGAAGGTGCGGGCGAGCGCGACCGGGTCGGTGACGGTCAGGGCCCTCCCCTCGCCGTCGACCTCGGCGACGCCCCGGCCGAGTCCGACGGCCGTGTCCACCTCGGGCAGCCGCTGGATCGCCCCGGCCAGCCGGGGGCTCAGACCGCTGCCGCCGGCCCCGAAGGAGGGGGTGCTCACGGCGAGATCGCCGGCGAAGGACCGGGAGACGGTCTGGTCCATGGTGGCCTTGAGCGAGGCGCCGAAGACCGTGAACAGCGACACCACGGCGACCCCGATCATCAGCGCGCTCGCGGTGGCCGCGGTGCGCTTCGGGCTGCGCAGCGCGTTGCGCCGGGCCAGATGGCCGGTGATGCCGCGCAGCCGGCCGAGGGGGCCGCCGAGCAGGCGGACGGCGGTGGCGGAGGCGACCGGGCCGAGCACCACGAAGGCGGCCAGGGCGAGGACGGCGCCGACTCCGGCCGCCCATACGGACGGGGAGACCAGGACACCGGCGAGGGTCACCACGACGGCCGTCGCGGCGAGGACCGCTCCCGCCGCGGCGCGCGGGCGGGAGGCGCCGGAGGTGTCGACGGCCGTCTCGCGGAGCGCGGCCATGGGTGCGGTGCGGCCGGCCCGTACGGCGGGCGTCAGCGCGGAGCCGAGGCAGACCACGACACCGACCACCAGCGGCAGTGCCATCGACAGCGGCCGGACGACCAGGCTGCCCTCCGGAAAGGGGAATCCGATCGCCGGGAACAGCGCCTGGAGCCCGGCAGCGATGCCGATGCCGCCCGCCAGCCCGGCGGCGGACGCGGTCAGCGCGACGGCGCTCGCCTCCACGAGGGTGGCGGCGGTGACCTGGCGGCGGGAGGCGCCCAGCGCGCGCAGCAGCGCGTTCTCGCGGGTGCGCTGGGCGACGACGATCGCGAACGTGTTGTGGATGGAGAAGGTCGCCACCAGCAGCGCGACGCCCGAGAACACCAGCAGGAACGTGGTGAAGACGGTCAGGAACTGGCTGGAGACCATGTCGGTGTTCTCCCGCGCGGCCTCCTGGCCGGTGATCGCCTCGACGCCCTTGGGCAGCACGGGCGTCAGCCGCCGCACCAGCTCGGCCTGGCTCACCCCGGGCCCGGCCCGCACCCCGATGCTCGCCGCCTCTCCGGGCCGGGCGGTCAGGTACTTCTCGGCGTCGGCCTGGGTCAGCCCGGTGAAGGTCACCTGCGCCATGCCGTCCTCGCCGCCGAAGGTCGCCAGTCCCACGATCGTCACCTTGACGGGGTCGGGGGTGCGCAGCGTCGTGGTGTCGCCGATCCGCAGGCCGCCCTTCTTCGCGGCGCCGCGGTTGACGACGGCCTCGCCGGGCTTCGCGGGGGCGCGCCCCTCGGCGAGCCGGTACGGGTTGAGCGTCGGGTCGCTGATCCAGTTGCCGGCGAGGGTGGGCGGGCCCTGGCCGCCGATGGGTTCGCCGTCGCGGCCCAGGAGTTGGCCCGCGCCCTGGATGTCCGGGGCGGCGGCAGCGACACCGGGGAGCCGCTCGACGGTCCTCACCAGCGCGGTGTCCACCGGCCGGCGTACGCCCTGGCCCGCGCCGGCCGCGGTGATGACGTCGGCGCTGCGGACGACGGCGTCCGTGCCGTCGGTCGCCTTGCCGAACATGGAGTCGAAACTGGCGCGCAGGGTGTCGCCCATGACCAGGGTTCCGGCCAGGAAGGCGACGCCGAGGAACACGGCGAGGAAGGTGCCGGCGAAGCGCCGTCGGTGGGCGCGCAGGGAGGAGAGGCTCAGGCGCACGGAGGCGTTCATGTCCGCACCTCGAAGGCCTTCATCCGGTCCAGGACCCGGTCGGCGGTCGGGGACTCCATACGGTCGACGAGGCGTCCGTCGGCGAGGAAGAGCACCTCGTCGGCGTGGGCGGCGGCGACCGGGTCGTGGGTGACCATGACGACCGTGCGGCCCGTCTGCCGCACCGCGCGGCCGAGGAGGCCGAGCACCTCCTGGCCGGAGCGGGAGTCGAGGTTGCCGGTGGGCTCGTCGGCGAAGACGACGTCCGGGCGGGCGGCGAACGCACGGGCCACCGCGACGCGTTGCTGCTGTCCGCCGGAGAGTTCGGAGGGCCGGTGATGCAGGCGGTCGCGCAGGCCGACGATCTCGACGAGCGCGTCGATCCACTCGGGGTCGCCCCGGCGGCCCGCCAGGTCGAGGGGCAGCGTGATGTTCTCGGCGACGGTCAGGGTGGGCACCAGGTTGAACGCCTGGAAGACGAAGCCGACGCGGTCACGGCGCAGCAGGGTCAGCCGGCGGTCGTCGAGGCCACCCAGTTCGGTGTCGCCGATGTACGCGCTGCCGGAGGTGAGCGTGTCGAGCCCGGCCGCGCAGTGCATCAGGGTGGACTTGCCGGAGCCCGAGGGGCCCATGATCGCCGTGAAGCGCCCGGCCGGGAAGCCGACGCTCACGCCGTCCAGGGCCCGTACGGCGGTGTCGCCGGCGCCGTGGACCTTCACGGCGTCGACGACCCGCGCGGCCGTCCTGGTGGCGGATGTGGTGGGTGTGGTGGAAGAGGTGCCGGAGGCGGGCGTGGTGGTCACTGGGCACCGCCGGTGCGGCCGAACTGCTCCTCCAGTACCGACAGCCGGCGCCAGTACTCGTCCTCGTCGATCTCGCCGGAGGCGAAGCGGCGGCCGAGGACGGCGAGCGGCGAGTCGGCGGCGGGGCGCCCGTCCGGGCCGCGCCAGGGCCCGGTGTCCATGCCGCGCCAGGGTGCGCCGCGGCCGCGCCGGGCGGTACGGCGCAGGAGGGTGACGGCGCCGACGACGACGGCCGCCCAGAACAGCGGGAAGAAGAGGATCCACGGCCCGGGGCCGCCGTCCCAGTTCGCCAGGGTCTGCATCTTGGTTCATCTCCCTTGAGGGGTCTGCCGAGAGGCTGCGGAGAGTTCTCCGGTGCTGCATCGACAGTGGCTCGGGGAGGGGCTCCGGGTCGTCGTACGGCCAGCGGCAGTGCGGCTACCTCCCGGGGAGTACGGGAGCGTGCCGCGGCTGCTCCGTGCGGCCTGCCTCGGCTCGCCGGGCGGATCCGGCGCGGGCCGCGGTCCGGCGGGCGGGGAGACGCGGCCTACCGCGCGGGAAGTACCGGGGGCGCCGGGGCCTGGTCAGGTCAGGGCTGCCAGCGGGTCGTCCAGGACCGGCTGCCAGGCCAGTTCGGCCGCGCCGACCAGGCTGTTGTGGTCGAGGGTGCAGGAGAGGATCGGGACGACGCCGCTCCGGCCCCACAGGCTGCGGTCGGCGACGACGGCGCGCAGGCGGTCGGGGGCGGCGTCGAGCAGGGTGCGGTGCAGTCCGCCGAGGATGATCCGGTCCGGGTTGAGGATGTTCACCAGGCCGGCCAGGCCCAGACCCAGGCGGTCGACGAGGGCTTCGACGGCCCCGCGGACGGCCGGGTCGTCGTACTGGTCGCGGATCAGGTCCTCGGCCTGTCGCAGCAGGGACACCTCGGGGCCCGGTTCGCGGCCCGCGGCGGTGAGGAACGCCAGCGGGTCCGTCTCGACGTCCAGGCAGCCGCGGCTGCCGCAGTGGCAGGAACGGCCCTCGGGATTGACGGTGAGGTGGCCGACCTCCAGCGCCAGGCCCGAACTGCCTGTGTGCAGCCGCCCGTCCAGGACCAGCGCGCCACCCACGCCCCGGTGCCCGGTCGCCACGCACAGCAGGTCGCGGGCGCCGCGGCCGGCGCCGTGCCGGTGCTCGGCGAGCGCGGCGAGGTTGACGTCGTTGGCGGCGAAGGCCGGTCCGGTGATCCCGGCCGCGCGCACGCACTGCGCGAAGATGCGCCGCACCGGCGCTCCGGCGGGCCAGGCCAGATGGAGCGGGTTGAGGGCGAGGCCCTCCGGCTCGGCGACCGCGGACGGCACGGCGAGTCCGGCGCCGACGCAGCGCCGGCCGGTCGTGCGCAGCAGCTCCGCGCCGGCCTCGACGACGGAGCCGAGCACTTTGGCCGGGTCGGCGTCGACGGTCCCGCAGCCGGGCGCGGTCGCCACGATCCGGCCGCCGAGGCCGACCAGGGCGGCGCGGAATCCGTCGGCGTGCACCTGCGCGGCGAGGGCGACGGGCCCGTCCTCGGCGACCGCCAGGCGGTGCGAGGGGCGTCCCTGGGAACCGGCCGCCGCGCCGGGCCGGGCGTCCACGCGGATCAGGCCCAGCGCCTCCAGTTCGGCGGCCACCGCGCCGGCCGTCGCCCGGGTCACCCCCAGCTCGGCGGTGAGGACCGCGCGGGTCGGGGCGCGCCCGGTGTGCACGAGTTCCAACGCGGGCCCGAGCGCGCCGCGCCCCCGGTCCAGCCGTGTCCTGGAGGTGCTCCCTTCCCCCGCCGTCCGGGGGTCCGCCTTGCCGCTCATGGGGGCGAGTCTCCCATGATCCGCACATCCGGTGACCGGCGACTCGTCCGGCGGGCCGGGCTAGAAGCCGCTCACCCTGAGGGTGATGTTCAGCCGTCCGGTCAGCCCCAACTCGGCTGGTGCCGTGCCCGGATGGACACGCGGCACCCCGTGGTACGCGAGGCGGGACGGCCCGCCGAACACGAACAGGTCTCCACTGCGCAGTTCGACGTCGGTCCAGGGCCGGGTGCGGGTCTCGGTGTTGCCGAAGCGGAACACGCACGTGTCGCCGAGGCTCAGCGACACCACCGGCGCGCCGGAGTCCTCGTCGCTGTCGCGGTGCAAGCCCATGTGCGCCTCGGCGTCGTAGAAGTTGATCAGGGCGATGTCGTACGGCGCCGGGCCGGCCGCGCGGGGGCCCAGCGCGTCGGTCACCGCGTCGCGGGCCAGCTCGTCCAGCCACGCGGGGAACGGCTTCACCGGGGCGCCGTCGCCGTCGACGACGGTGCCGGCGTAGCCGTACGGATACCAGTGCCGGCCCAGGCAGACCTGCCGGGCGGTCATCGTGCCGCCGCCGGGTGTGCGCACCGTGCGCAGGCCCGCCGGCGGACGGGCCCACTCCCGGCAGGCGGCGAGCAGCGCGCGCTGCCGGGCGGGATCCAGCCAGTCCGGCAGGTGCACGGCGCCCGGCGCGATCTGCCTGCGGTCGCGCGGGAACAGCTCGGCGTCCATGCTTCCCATCCTGCCGGACACGGGGTGAGCTGCGGCTCCGCTAGCCTTGACGGGCCATGAACGACCGTATGACCACACCTTGGGGCGAGCTGGAGCTCGCCCGGTTCCCGCAGGACCCGCATGACCGGCTGCGGGCCTGGGACGCCGCCGACGAGTACCTGCTGGGGCACCTCGACGAGCAGGGGACCGATCTGTCCAGGACCGTCGTGGTCGTCGGCGACCGCTGGGGCGCCCTGGTCACAGCGCTGGCCATGCACCGGCCGACGCAGATCACCGACTCCTTCCTCACGCAGGAGGCGACCCGCGCGAACCTCGACCGGTGCGGCGCGGAGCCCGGCGCGGTGCGCCTGCTGACCACGCAGGATCCCCCGCCCGGCCGGATCGACGTGCTGCTGGTGCGGGTGCCCAAGAGCCTGGCGCTGCTGGAGGACCAGTTGCTGCGCCTGGCGCCCGCGGTGCACGAGGGCACGGTCGTCGTCGGCACCGGGATGGTGAAGGAGATCCACACCTCCACGCTGACGCTGTTCGAGCGGATCCTCGGCCCCACCCGGACCTCGCTCGCGCGGCGCAAGGCCCGCCTGATCCTCTGTACGCCGGACCCCTCCCTGGAGCGGCCCGCGAACCCGTGGCCGCACACCTACACGCTGCCCGACGGCATCGGCGCCGCCTCCGGGCGGACCGTCGTCAACCACGCGGGCGTCTTCTGCGCCGACCGGCTCGACATCGGCACCCGCTTCTTCCTGCGGCACCTGCCCGACGGCGCCGGCCGCCGGGTGGTGGACCTGGGCTGCGGCAACGGCGTCGTCGGTACGGCGCTGGCGCTGGCGAACCCCGGCGCCGAGGTGCTGTTCACGGACGAGTCGTTCCAGGCCGTGGCCTCCGCGGAAGGGACGTACAAGGCGAACGGCGTGCCGGGGCAGGCCGAGTTCCGGGTCGGCGACGCGCTGGCCGGGGTGCCGGCCGGCAGCGTGGACCTGGTGCTGAACAACCCGCCCTTCCACTCGCACCAGGCAACCACGGACGCGACGGCCTGGCGGATGTTCACCGGGGCGCGGCGCGCGCTGCGCCCCGGCGGCGAGCTGTGGGTGATCGGCAACCGGCACCTCGGCTACCACGTCAAGCTGCGCCGGCTGTTCGGCAACAGCCGGCTCGTCGCGAGCGACCCGAAGTTCGTGGTGCTGCGGGCCGTCAAGAGGTAGGTGCCGTACGGCGTGAGCCGATCACGCCGATGAGCCGCTCCACCTCCCCCACCATCGCCTCGCGGCCCACGCTGAGGTACTTGCGGGAGTCGACCGCCTCCGGGTGCGCGGCGAGGAAGTCGCGGATCGCGGCGGTCATCGCGATATTGAGGGCGGTGCCGACGTTGACCTTGGCGATGCCCCCGGTGACGGCGGCGCCCAGTTCGCCGTCGGGGACGCCGGAGGAGCCGTGCAGGACGAGCGGCACGTCCAGCGCTCCGGCGAGTCGCTTGATGAGGTCGTGGTCGAGGGCGGCGGTGCGCTCGGTCATGGCGTGGGTGCTGCCGACGGCCACGGCCAGGGCGTCCACCCCGGAGCCGGTGACGAACGCGTGGGCCTCGGCTGGGTCGGTGCGCGCACCGGGGGCGTGGGCGTCCAGCGGCTGCGCACCGTTCTTGCCGCCGACCTCGCCCAACTCGGCCTCGATCCATAGCCCTTGGGCGTGTGCCCAGGCCGCGGCCGCGCTGGTCGCGGCGAGGTTCTGCGCGTACGGCAGCCGGGAGGCGTCGTACATGACGGAGCTGAAGCCGGCGTCGGCCGCCTGGCGCAGCAGGTCGTCGCTCTGCACGTGGTCGAGGTGCAACGAGACGGGGACGGTGGCGCGTTCGGCCGCCGCGGCGGCGGCGCGGGCGAGTGGCAGCAGCCGTCCGTAGCGGAACATGACGGCGTTCTCGCTGACCTGGAGGACCACGGGCGCGCCGGCCGCCTCGGCCCCGGCGACGACGGCCTCGAGGTGTTCCAGCGTGATGATGTTGAAGGCGACGACGGCGGAACGCGCGGCGGTGGCGCGGGCGACCAGCTCGCCGGTGGCTGCAAGCGGCACGGTCTGTCCTTTCCGGTGCCGGATCGGGTGACGGGGCGTCAGGGGGTGAGGATCACCGAGCGGGTGAGGTGGCGGGGCTGGTCCGGGTCCAGGCCGCGGGCCGCGGCGACGGCGACGGCGAGCCGCTGGGCGCGGATCAGTTCGGCCAGCGGATCGAGTTCGCCCTCGATCCACAACGCGCCCGTGGCGCGGACCTGTTCGGCGAGCCCCTCCGGTGCCCGGCCGAGCATCCAGGTGGCCGTTCCGTCGGTGGTGACGCTGATCGGGCCGTGCCGGTACTCCATCGCCGGATAGGCCTCGGTCCAGGACAGCGAGGCCTCGCGCATCTTCAGCCCGGCCTCGTTGGCCAGTCCGACGGTCCAGCCCCGGCCCAGGAAGGTGAACTGCGTGCAGGCGACGAGCCGTTCGGGCAGGGGATCGGTCAGGGCGGTACGGGCGTCGACGACGACCTCGTCGGTGTGCAGTCCGAGGTGGGCGCGCAGCAGGGTGAGGGCGGTGGTCGCGAACCGGGTCTGCACCACGGAGCGTTCGTCCGCGAAGTCGAGGACCACGACCTCGTCGGCGGCGTCCATCACGGGGGTTTCGGGGTCCGCGGTGATCGCCGTGGTGCGGGTACGCCCCTTCACCTCCCCCAGCACGTCGAGCACTTCGGTGGTGGTGCCGGAGCGGGTGAGGGCGAGGACCCGGTCGTAGGCGCGGTCGTAGGGGAACTCCGAGGCGGCGAAGGCGTCCGTCTCCCCCTGCCCCGAGCCCTCGCGCAGCGCGGCGGCGGCCTGGGCCATGAAGTACGACGTGCCGCAGCCGACGATCGCGACCCGCTCCCCCTGGGCCGGCAGTGCCCGGCCGTGGACGGCGACGTCGGCCGCGACGCGGGCCCAGCACTCGGGCTGACTGGTCAGCTCGTCCTCGACATGGCTCATGGCCCCTCCTCCTGCTGGAACAGATGCGTGTTTGTGCAAGATATCGCCGACTTTCAAGCAAAATCAAGCATCCAGAGAGGTGCCGAGTGCGCTAGGGTCGCGGAGGTACCCAGGGAACGGAGGAGGCGGATGTCACGCGACGCCCGCTGGAAGGCGCTGCTGGAGCTGCTCGTCGAGCGCGGCCGGCTGGACGTCGAGGAGGCGGCGGCCGGACTGGGGGTGTCGGCCGCGACGATCCGGCGGGACTTCGACCAGCTCGCCGAGCAGCAGATGCTGGTCCGCACCCGGGGCGGCGCCGTGGTGCACGGCGTCTCCTACGAGCTGCCGCTGCGCTACAAGACCGCCCGCCACGCCTCCGAGAAACAGCGCATCGCCAAGGCGGTCGCGGATCTCCTGGCGCCCGGCGAGGCGGTGGGCCTGACGGGCGGCACCACCACCACGGAGGTGGCCCGCGCCCTGGCGGTGCGCGCCGACCTCACCTCCGGCTCCCCCGCGCTGACCGTGGTGACCAACGCGCTCAACATCGCCAACGAGCTCGCCGTCAGGCCCCAGTTCAAGATCGTGCTGACCGGAGGGGTCGCGCGACCGCAGTCGTACGAGCTCATCGGGCCGCTGGCGGACGGGGTGCTGAGTCAGGTCACGCTCGACGTGGCGGTGCTCGGGGTGGTCGGCTTCGACGTCGCGCACGGCGCGTCGGCGCACGACGAGGCCGAGGCCGCCGTCAACCGGCTGCTGTGCGAGCGCGCCGAGCGCGTCGTCGTGGCCGCCGACTCCAGCAAGCTGGGCCGGCGTGCCTTCGCCCGCATCTGCTCGGCCGAGTCGGTGGACACCCTCGTCACGGACGCGGCGGCGGGGCCTGAGACGGTGCGCGCGTTCGAGGAGGCGGGCCTGCGGGTGCTGGCCGTCTGACGTCGCCCGTCGCGCTGCCACGTCATATCCGCACGAAGCCCACACCGCGGACGTCGTTGCAGCCGCAGGGAGTGGTCCGGCCGTCGTCCGGCGGTCCCTGGTGGGCCTTGAGCGCCACGCTCATCAGGCTCATCAGCAGATCCACGTCGGCCGAGGCGTCGAGGCGGAGCGTCACCCACGAGGAGCCCGGCACGACGCGGACCGCGGCGAAGCGCCGCAGGTCGCCCTGCAGGCGGCGGATCGCCCGGGCGGTCAGGTGGAGATCGACGTCCCGGTCGGAGTGGAAGTGGGCGATCTCCCCGCTCGCCGAGCTGAGCGCCTGCCCGCTGCCGCAGCTCGGCACCGCCTCCGTGAGATCGGGCCAGGTTGCCAGCTGGGCGAGAGCGCGCGCGGCGAGCGTCATGGTTCCATCATGGCGCGCTCACCGTACGGCCACGGCCCCGTCCGAAAGCCTTAACCGTTCCGTGTCCGAAGGTCCGGCGCGGACCGGCGGTCCGTGCGGGAAACCGGCCGTGCCGCCGGCTCCGGCCGCCCCTTTCCGGGCTCCCCGGAAGCCTTGGATCGCACCTGGGGGCACACTGGGCAGTAGGGGCCGTCGGTGCTCACGAGGGGGTGTCGAAGGTGACACGTCGTGCGGGAGTGTGGCTGTGGCGATGGCGGCGCAATCCGCTCAGGCGGACCAGCGACGTGGTGGAGGCGTGGATCCTGCTCGTCGCCTGGGTCCTCGCCGTGGCCGGCGGTGTCCTCGCGGGTGTGCTGACAGCGGGCGCGATGCAGCGGGCCGCGGATCGGGTCCGCGCCGAGACCCGTCCGGTGCCGGCCGTGGTGACGCAGGAGGCGGCCCGCGGGGGCATTCGGCCGGTGAGCAGTTCCCTGGGCTGGGGGACGGTCCGCTGGACGGACGCGGGCGGCTCGGCGCACACGGGCCGGACCAGGGTCCCGGTCTCCGCGACACCAGGCGCCCACGTCACGGTGTGGACGAACGGGCAGGGCACGCTGGTCCCGCCGCCGGCCTCACGGGCCGACATCGCCTTCCAGACGACGCTGGGCGGAGTCTGGGCGGGATCGACCACGGTGGGCGTCGTCTTCGGCGGCGCCAAGCTGGCCCGGACCCGGCTCGACCGCCGACGCTTCGCCCAGTGGGACGAGGAGTGGGCGCGCGCGGACACGCCCTGGGGCTGGAAGACAGGCTGAAAGCGGATCGAGCACGCGTGTCACCAACGTCCCGGAACAGCACAGCCAGGGCCTCTCGTTTGGATCACGCCGGGCTCGCGGGCCCTGGCCCCGGAACTGATCGCCGTACACTTTGAGCCCGAATGACCGGGCGGGCGGCACCGGCCCGTCCGGTCCCGGCGATCAGAGCGAGGGAGTGCCCGTGCCCGGCCACCGTTCCATCACCGAGGCGGAGAAGCTCGCGCAGGCCAAGCTCGGCGGAATCCGCGTGCGCCGGGAGCAGATGGCGGCGGTCGCCAACATCTACCGGGCCGCCTCCGCGGTCCGCCAGCACCTGGAGAACTCGGTGCTGCGCGGCTCGGACCTGACCTGGACCGCGTTCGTCGTGCTGTGGGTGGTCTGGGTGTGGGGCGAGTCGGAGACCCGGCACGTGGCCGAGGAGGCCGGCATCTCCAAGGGCACCCTGACGGGCGTCTCCCGCACGCTGGAGTCGCGCGGGCTGCTGCGCCGCACCGGGCACCCCACCGACGGCCGGCTCGTCCTGCTCTCGCTCACCACCGAGGGCGAGGAGTTCATGAGCCGGGTCTTTCCGGCGTTCAACGAGGAAGAGGCCTTCGTCACCTCGCAGTTGAGCGGCGAGGAGTGCCGGGGACTGGCGGAGATGCTGCGGCGTGTGGTCCTCCAGGTCGAGGAGCACGGCGAGGAACGCCGCCGGTCGCTGCTGGACGGCGCGGACCCGGCGCCGCGCCGCAGCGGGCGCCGGGCCAAGGGCTGACCCGCCGGTTTGCCCGCCGCGCCTGGCGGGCCGGGGCGCTCAGGCACGGGCCGCTCCCACCAGCGCGTCGAACAGGCGCTGCTGCGCCGGATCCTCGTGTGCGGTGTCCTCGGGGTGCCACTGCACGGCCGCGAACCAGCCCGTGCCGCCCGCGCGCTCCACGCCCTCCACGGTGCCGTCCGCGGCCCGTGCGCTGACCGTCAGGCCCTCGCCGAGCCGGTCGATGTGCTGGTGGTGGTAGCAGGAGGCCTCCACCTTGTCGGCGCGGGTGATCCGGGCCAGTGCCGAGCCGGGGGCGAGGGACACGGGATGCCGGACATGCCGGTGGTCCCGGCCGGGGCCGCCCATGTCCTGGTGCAGCGTGCCGCCCAGCACGATGTTGACCACCTGGAGGCCGCGGCAGATCGCCAGCAGCGGCAGTCCGGACTCCAGGGCCCGGCGGGCCACCTCCAGGTCGAAGTCATCCTGGAGGTCGTCGACGTCGTAGACGCTGTCGTGGGCGTCGGCGGCGCCGTACCGGTGCGGCGCCAGATCGCCGCCGCCGGGCAGCAGGACGCCGTCGAAGCGGGCGAGCCGCGCGGCTACGTCGTGCTCGGCGGGCTCCGCCGGGTGGATGCCGGCCGGTTCGCCGCCCGCCCGCCACACCGCCTCGATCAGGGCCCGGGCGTTGACCTCGGCGGCGAAACGCAGCGCGGAGGTGGTGGCGCAGAAGCGGGCGGGGATCGCGATCAGGGGACGCACGGGGGTTCGGCTCACAGCTGGATCCAGGTGGTCTTCAGTTCGGTGTACTTCTCCAGGGCGTGGACGGACTTGTCCCGGCCGTTGCCCGACTGCTTCATGCCGCCGAAGGGGACGGTCAGGTCGCCCTCCTCGTAGCAGTTGACCCAGACGGTGCCGGCCCGCAGCGCCCGGGAGACGCGATGGGCGGTGGACAGGTCGGAGGTCCACAGGCCTGCGGCGAGGCCGTACTCGGTGGCGTTGGCGAGCGCGACCGCCTCGTCGATCCCGTCGAAGGCCAGGACGGACAGGACCGGGCCGAAGATCTCCTCGCGGGCGAGCCGGCTGCGCGGGTCGACGCGGTCGAAGACGGTGGGCTCGGCGTAGACGCCGCCGGTCTCCGCCAGGATCCGCCGGCCGCCGGTGCGCAGGCGGGCCCCGTCGCCGGTGCCCTGCCGGACGTGGTCCAGTACGCGGCTCAGATGGGCCTCGCCGACCAGGGCGCCCATCTCGGTGGCCGGGTCCAGAGGGTCGCCCACCCGCAGCTCACGCGCCCGGGCCACGACCGCCTCGGTGACCTCCTCGGCGATCGAGGAGTGCACCAGCAGCCGGGAGGGCGCGGTGCACATCTCGCCCTGGTTGAAGAAGATGCCCCAGGCGGCGGTGGCGGCGGCCTTCGCCAGGTCGGGCGCGTCGGGCAGGACGATGTTCGGCGACTTGCCGCCGAGCTCCAGCCAGACCCGCTTGAGGTTGGAGTCGGCGGAGTAGCGCAGGAAGTGGCGGCCGACGGCAGTGGAGCCGGTGAACGCCAGCACGTCGACGTCCGGGTGGAGGCCGAGGGCCCGCCCGGCCACCGGCCCCTCGCCGTTCACCACGTTGAGCACCCCGGGCGGCAGCCCTGCCTCGGTGGCGATCCGGGCGAGCAGCAGCGCGGACAGCGGCGCGTTCTCCGAGGGCTTCAGTACGACGGTGCAGCCGGCCGCCAGCGCGGGCGCGACCTTCCAGCCGGCGAGCGTGAGGGGGAAGTTCCAGGGCACCACCGCGCCGACGACGCCGGCCGGCTCCCGGGTGACCAGGGCGAGCGCGTCCGCGGCGGTGTGCGGGGACTCGTCCGTGAGCTTGTCGGCGAGCTGCCCGTACCAGCGGAAGGTGTTGATCACGGCGCGCAGTTCGATGTCGTGGGCGTCGCTGATCGGCTTGCCCATCTCCAGGCTCACGGCGAGGGCGAGCTCCGCGCGCCGCTCCTGGAGGAGATCGGCGATGCGCAGGAGGACCCGGCCGCGGTCGGCGGGCGCCCACCGCGGCCACGGCCCGCTGTCGAAGGCACGGCGAGCGGCGGCCACGGCGGCGTCGACCTCGGCGGGGCCGGCGTCGGCCGCCTCGGTCAGCACCTGGCCGTCCCTGGGCGAGACGACCCGGAAGGCGGCGCCGCCGCCGGACTCCTCGCCGCCGTCGATGTGGTGCGCGCGAGGGGGCTGGAACTCCTTGGCCCGGTGGAGCCATTCGTCGTGGGTGACAGCGGACATGCGGTCCTCCAGACCACGTTGATCGTGCGTCGACTCAGGGCGGGTGAGGGGTTACGGCGTCGCCATGCGCCGTCGCCTGACCCGTTCGTTGACCGCGCCGAGCGCCAGTACCACCGGCACCAGGAGGGTGAGGCACACGGCCGTGCCGGTCGAACCGCCGATGAGGGTGGTGAAGTTGGCGAGGATCAGCCAGATCGCGCCCGCCAGGCCCAACACGCCCAGCACCGGGGCGACGAGGGTGTTCCACACCCGTCTGTCCAGGCGCTCGCGGCGGAAGAAGACGACCACCGAGACCGAGGTCAGCAGGTAGAGCAGCATCATCGCCAGGACGGCCACCCCGCTGAACCAGGAGAAGAGGGTCAGCACCGGGTCCTTGCCGGTCAGCGCGAACGGGACGACCAGGGCCACGGCGACCACGGTCTGCACCCAGCCGGCGGCGGCGGGCGCGTGGCGGGAGTTGAGCCGGCACAGGCCCGGTGGCAGCAGCCCGTCGCGGCCGAGCGAGAACAGGTAGCGGTTGGCGGAGTTGTGGAAGGTGAGGATGCCCGCGAACAGGGAGGTGGCGAGCAGGATCGGCAGCACCTGGTTCACCCAGCCGCCGAACTCCGCGGCGATCGGCGCGAAGACGAAGCCGGTGGAGTCCCCGCTCGCCAGCGCCTCGCCCGCGGCCGCCGACGCCTTCGAGGCGCCGTAGGCGGAGATCAGCATCCAGGAGGTCAGCGCGAAGAAGCCGGTGACCACGAGGACGGACAGGTAGGTGGCCCGCGGGACGGTCCTGCTGGGGTTGCGCGCCTCCTCGCCGTAGATCGCGGTGGCCTCGAAGCCGAACATGGAGGCGACGGCGAACATCACGGCGACTCCGGGTGCCCCCTGGAGTGCCGCGGACGGCGAGAAGCTGTCGGTCATGCCGAGGCCCTCGGGACCGCCGCCCTTGAACAGCGTGACCAGTCCGAACACCAGCAGGATGCTGAACTCGGCGGTGACGAAGACGGCCAGTACGCGGGCGCCCATCTCGATGCCGGCGGCTCCGAGCACCTTCACCACGGCCATGGTGGCCAGCGCCCAGACCCACCACGGCAGGTCCAGGCCGGTGTGGTGGGCGACCAGTCCGCTGACGATGGAGCCGTACAGCCCGTACATGGCCGCCTGGATGACGCAGTAGGAGAACAAGGCGAGGCCCGCGCTGCCGGCTCCGGCGGTACGGCCGAGCCCGGTGCCGATGTAGGTGTAGAAGGCGCCGGCGTCGACGACGTGCCGTGCCATGGCGACGAAGCCGACCGAGAACAGCAGGATCATGGCGCCCGCGAGCACATAGGCGGCGGGGGTGCCGGCTCCGTTGCCGATGGCGACGGAGATCGGGGCCGCCCCGGCGATCCCGGTCAGGGGGGCCTGCGCGGACAGGACGAAGAAGAGGATGCCCAAAACGCCCAGCGCATTGGGCTTGAGCGTGGCTGCGGTGGATGTGTCCCGTACGGTCCGCTCCGCGGAGGCCGTCTGACTGTCCACTCGGATCACCTGCCAGAGAAAGGAGGGTCGTTTCAGGCCAAACGAGTTGCCTCATCGTGAGGGCGGAACTATCCGTTTGACAAGGGGGTGAGGACGGGGAATCCGTGCGGATCGGCGATTCCTACGCCGCCGTGGCCTGCGGTCCGTGGCCACGCCGGTCGCGCGTACGGGTCAGGCCTCGTCCGGGTCGGCGGCGAGCTGCTGGAGCAGTTCGCGCAGCCGGACGAGGGCCTCTTCGGTGACCTCGCGCTCGCCGAACACGAGCTGGTGCAGGACCAGGCCTTCCAGGGCCGCGAAGACCAGCCGGTACAGGCCCCGGTCGACCGGCCGGGCGAGCATCTGGGACAGCTCCCGCCGGGTGGCGCCGAAATACTCCTCGTACAGGGCGCGCAGGTGCGGCATGAGCTCGGGACGGCGGCGCGCCTCCAGCAGCAGCTCGTACTGGAAGGCCTGGAGGTCCGGGCCGGACTCCACCATGTCCGACAGCCCGGCGGAGAAGTCCGCGACCCTGCCCGTGCCGGGTTCGAGCGCGCTGCTGTTCAGGGAGGAGCGCACGGCGTGGGCGAGCGCCTCCTCGATCAGGGCGTCGCGCGAGCCGAAGTGGTGTACGACGAGCCCGTGGGTGACCCCGGCCTCCTGCGCCACGGCCCGGTAGGTCAGCTTGCGCAGCCCCCCGCGGGCCACCACCCGCACGGCGGCGTCGAGCAGCGCGTCCCGGCCGGCCCCGTAGTTCCGCACCCGCTTACGCGACCGCCGGCCGGGACCGGCTGCGGCGGGCGCGCCGGACTCCACGGCCGCATCAGGCCCGGTGACCTCACAGGGCTCTACGGCTTGGTCGGGCCCGCCGGCCTCATGGGACTCCTCGGCCTGGTCCGGCCAGTTGGCCTCACCGGACTTCACCCCGAAAGCGGAAGCCACGGACCCGGCGGGCGCCCCCGTCCCCGCGGTGGGCGCGGGGGTGGCGGGGCTGCCGGGAGCCGTGGGGTCCGTGCTCTGCGCGGGTGCCCCGGACTCCGCTGCCTCGTCTGGCTGTCCGGGCTCGGTCATGGCACCGACCCTATCGACCACGGGCCGTTCAGCGGCGCGGTGGGCGGATGCCACGGAATTCCCAGTCGCCGCCGAGCGCGGTGGACAGCACCTCCTCGGACTCGGTGGGCTGGGCGCCGACATCGGTCCGGATCGGGGTCGGACCGGTGACGACGTGGTTGGTGAGCCGGCCCAGTCCCTCGACCTCGACCTCGACGACGTCGCCCGGCCGGACGGGACGCGAGTTGGCGGGGGTGCCGGAAAGCAGCACGTCACCGGGGTAAAGGGTGATGGTGCGGGCGATGTCGGCGACGAGGTAGTGCATGTCCCAGGTCATCTCGTCGGTCGAGCCGTCCTGGACGACTTCGCCGTTGACGTAGGTCCGCAGCCGCTTGCCGTGGAAGTCCCAGTCGGTGACGAGGCCGGGGCCGAGCGGGCAGAGGGTGTCGGAGCCCTTGACGCGCAGCATGGAACCGGCGTCGGTGTCGCGGAAGTCGTGCAGGCCGTAGTCGTTGGCGACGGTGTACCCGGCGATGTACTCCCCCGCCTCGGCCGGCGAGATGTTGCGCGCCGTCCTGCCGATGACGATGGCGACCTCGCCCTCGTAGTTGAGCCACTTGCAGCCCTCGGGGCGCACGATCGCTCCCTTGTGGGAGTTGAGTGCGGAGGTCGGCTTGTGGAAGTACGTCGGAGTGTCGGGCAGGCCGATCCGGAACTCGTCGACCCGGCTGCGGTGGTTGAGGTGGACGGCGATGACTTTGGAAGGAACCACCGGGGGCAGGTGCCGCGCGTCCTCGGTCTTGACGCGGCGGCCGTCGCCGGCGACCAGCTCGTCCCCGTCGACGGTGACCTGGACGGCGGCACCGTCGAGCAGGATGCGGCGGTACTCGGGCATGAGGGGGCCTTTCTAGGCGGTCGGGTGGGGGGCGTTGGACATGGGCAGACCGGTGCCGGTCCAGCCCTCGGCCGGGCGGTCGAACCACAGGTGGACCTGGCCGGTGCCGATGGAGTTCTCGTACTCGCCGTACTGGCGGGCCCTGGCGACACAGTCCCGCTCGCCGAGCGCGCCGGCCATCATCAGGTAGTGGGAGAACTTCGCCTCGGGCCTGTACTTCCAGAACTCGTCCATGGTGTCGAGGACCCGGTCGTGGCGGCCCTCCTTGAACCAGGCGATGCGCTCGTGGTCCGCCTCGCGGGCCTCGGGCGTGAAGATGTGGGCCGGGTCGCTCGCCTCGTGGTCGCGCAGCTCGCGCAGCGGCCAGAAGGTGTGCGACAGGGCGCCGGAGGCGATGAGCAGGACCCGGCGGCCCGGGGTGGCGGCGATGCCGTCGGCGAGGGCGCGGCCGAGGCGCAGGTGGTCCTCCATGTCGCCGGTCTGGCAGACGCCGATGGTCACCCACCGCTTGTCGGGCAGCCCCTCGCCGAGGAACTTCCACAGGTTGATGGTGGCGTAGTAGATCGGCAGGTACTCGTCGTCGATCGCCGTGATCCAGGTGCCGTGCTTGTCGGCGAACGAGGCGATGTTCCGCGCGAGTTCGGGGTCGCCGGGGAAGTCGAAGGGCATCCGGCACATGCCGCGCGGCAGCTCCTCGGAGGTGAACAGGCCCGCGCGCCGGAGCTGGGCGGTGACGACGAACTCGACGGTGGTCGCCCAGTGGGAGTCCAGGACGACCACGGTGTCGTATGCGTGGGCGGCGTCGCGTGCGAAGACGTCCTCGCGCAGCTGCTGCAGGCCGGTGACGAGGGTGATCTCCTTGCCCTCGTTCAGCTCCAGCCGGGTCTCCTTCGGCAGTACGACGGTGGGGACGTGGGCGAGCAGCCCCGCGCCGACGATCTCACCCATGGTCCTTCCATCCCTTCGGGGCGGTGACGGTGTTCTTCAGGTCGCAGTAGAAGTCGAAGCTCCAGGTGCCGCCCTCCCGGCCGACGCCGGAGTGGCGGGAGCCGCCGAAGGGCGCCTGGAGGTCGCGGACGAAGAAGCAGTTGACCCAGACGGTGCCGGCCACGAGCCGTGCGGTGACGCGTTCGGCGCGCTCGTGGTCGCCGGTGGCGACGGTGGCGGCCAGGCCGAAGCGGGTGTCGTTGGCGAGGCGGACGGCCTCTTCCTCGGTGCGGAAGGTCTGGAGGGTCAGCACGGGGCCGAAGACCTCCTCCTGCACGATCTCCGAGTCCTGGGCGACCTCGGTCAGCAGCGTCGGCGCGTAGAGCCGGTCGTCCTTCCGGTGACCGCCGATGACGGCCCGGGCTCCGGCCGCGAGCGCCCGCCGCACGAAACCGTCGATCTTCTCCAGCTGGCGGGGGTGGATGTGGGGACCGATGTCGGTGGCCTCGTCACGCGGGTCGCCCTGCACCAGCCGCGAGGCCTTCTCCGTGAAGCGCCGGGTGAACTCCGCGGCGATGGGCTCCTCCACCAGCAGCCGGGTTGCCGCCAGGCAGACCTGGCCGGCGTTGTCGTACTGCTCCACCGCGAGGTCCACGGCCAGGTCGAGGTCGGCGTCGGCGAACACCAGCAGCGGGGACTTGCCGCCGAGTTCGAGGCTGAGCGGGGTGAGGTTCGCGGCGGCCGACGCGGCGATGCGCCTGGCCGTCGGGACGGAGCCCGTGAAGCTGATCCGGCGCACGTCCGGGTGGGAGGTGAGCGCGTCGCCGATCTCCGAGCCGAGGCCCTGGACGACGTTGAGGACACCGGCCGGGAGCCCGGCCTCGGCGGCGATGTCGGCGAGCAGCGAGGCGGTCAGCGGGGACCACTCGGCGGGCTTCAGGATCACCGTGTTGCCGGCGGCGAGGGCCGGGGCGACCTTCCAGGTGGCCAGCATCAGCGGCGCGTTCCACGGCGTGATCAGCACACAGGGGCCGGCCGGGTCCCAGCTGACGTGGTTGGTGTGGCCGCGGCCCGCGGCGGAGCCGCCGGTGTACGTCGTGAAGTCCTCGTGGCCGAGTCGGAGCAGCCAGTCGGCGAAGAAGCGGAAGTTGTGCGCGACGCGCGGCATCACACCGCGGCGGTGGGAGCGCAGCAGGGCGCCGTTGTCGGTGGTCTCGACGATCGCGAGTTCTTCGAGCCGCTTCTCCACGCCGTCGGCGATGGCGTGCAGGAGGCGGGCGCGCTCGGCGCGCGGGGTGGCGGCCCAGCCGGGGAAGGCGGCCTTGGCGGCGGCAACGGCGGCGGCGGCCTCGCTCGCGGTACCGCGGGAGATCTCGCCGAGTACGGCGCCGTCGATGGGCGAGACATCGGTGAAGGTGCCTGCGGAGGCGACGCGTTCGCCGCCGATCCAGTGCCGGGTGTCGACGGCGACTGAGGCGACGGTGACGGTGTGGGTGTCGGTCATGTCCGGTCTCCAGGAAGTTTCGTCTGCGGGTGCGTCACTCGGCTCCGGACGTGCCGGACTCCAACAGGCGGCCGCCGTCCCACACCACGCCGACCTGGCGGTAGTACGCGGCGATGGGCTCGCGCACCTCCAGCCGGGCCAGTTCCTCGGTGGGCGCCTCGAACAGCTCCAGATCGGCGTCGCCGACCCACGGCTGCCCGCCCTCGAAGGAGGCGGCGCCGGACTCGATGAGCTCGTCCAGGGCGAGGCCCTTGCCCTTCTCGATCGAGGGCAGCCAGCGGTGGTGGGCCATGGGGTGGCCGTTGACGAAGCCGTTGGTCTCGGACAGCTCGCGCAGGGTGACCACGGCCTGGGCGATACGGCGGTCGGCGGCGGCGAGCGTCGCGCCGAAGCGGGCGCCCGCCTCGATCCGCGGGGCCGGCCCGTAGGGGTGCGGGCGGGTCTGGTGGATCGAGCCGAGCTTCTTCGGGTAGCCCTGGTGCAGCCCGCGGGCGATGGCGAAGTCCTTGTCCACCCAGATGTGGACGCAGCGCGTGTACGTCTGCCCCTTGTAGGTACAGCGGACGACGGCGAAGGCCTCCTTGTACTGGGCGCGCACCGGGTCGAGCAGCTCTTCGCCGGAAGCCGAGCAGGACTGCCAGTCGGCCCAGATCAGCGCCACGGCGCCGGGGTCCTCGTCGGCGAGTCCCAGCGGCTCGGGCAGCAGTTCGCGCACGCGTGCCGGGTCGGTGCGGTACTCGACGGTGAGCAGGTCGCCGGAGTAGTGCCACGGCGGCGAGGGGATCAGCGACGAGGCGCCCGTCGCCGTCTTGGGGTGGAAGAATCCGCGGACGGTGGTCATGGCAGGCGTTCCTTACGCGGTGAGGGCGGGCGGCTTGAGCAGTTCCGCGCGGTGGCGGGCGGCGGCGGCCGCCGAGGCCTGGCCGCCGAGGGCGACGACGCCGACCAGGCGGCCGTCCCGGTGGTAGCCCGCGAGCACGTTCCCGTCCGGGTCGCCGTCGAGGATCCGTACGTCGCCGAGGCCGAGCCCGGGCGCGCCGAAGGACTGGAGGCGGAAGTCGTGCTGGTCGCTCCAGAAGGTGGGCAGCGGCGCGAACGGGTCGAGGCCGGCGTCGGTGCCGCCGAGGTGGGCGGCGAGCACGCGGGCGGCGTGCTTGGCGGTGTCGGTGGGGATCGACCAGTGCTCGACGCGACGCGGTACGCCGTCGTAGCGGGCGTTGGGGAAACGCGCGACGTCGCCGACCGCCACCACCTCGGGGCGTGAGCCGGCGCGCAGGTGCTCGTCGGTGAGCACCCCGTCGGTGAGGTCGAGGCCGTTGCCGTCGAGCCATTCGGTGTTGGCGACCGATCCGACCGACTCCACCACGACGTCCGCGGGGAGCACGGTCCCGTCGCCGAGCAGCACGCCGGTGACCCGGTCCGCGCCCTCGAAGCCGGCCACGCCGGTGCCGAGCGCGAAGCGCACTCCGCGTTCCTCGTGCCGTTTCAGCAGGGCCCCGGCGAGCAGTTCGCCGAGCGGTGCGGCCATGGGCAGGGGCAGCGGGTCCACGACGGTCACCTCGGCGGCGCCGAGGGCGACGGCGGTGGCGGCGACCTCGCAGCCGATGAAGCCCGCGCCCACCACGACCACCCGGACGCCCGGGCGGATCAGGGCCGCGCGCAGCTCGCGGGCGTCGTCGATCGTTCGGACGGTGTGCCGTCCGCGCAGGGGTCCGGGGCAGCGCAGGCGGCGGGGCCGCATCCCGGTGGCGACGACGAGTCCCGCGTAGGACAGGGTCTCGCCGTCGTCGAGTTCGACCAGGCGCCGGTCGAGGTCGGCGGCGACGACCCTGCTGCCCAGGCGCCATTCGGCGTCGGCGACCGCGGCACGGGGCCGGAAGGCCAGCGACTCGAAGGCCGCCTTGCCGGCCAGGACCTCCTTGGACAGCGGCGGCCGGTTGTAGGGCATGTGGGGTTCCTCGCCGACCAGGGTGATCGGGCCGGGGTATCCGGCGGCCCGGAGCTGCTCGGCGGCGCGCAGGCCGGCCATGGAGGCGCCGGCCACGACGACGGGTGCGCTCACGGCTCAGTCCTCGATCCGGATGGCCTGGAGCGGGCAGACGTCGGCGGCCTCCTCGACCTCGTCGCGCAGCGCGTCGTCGGGGTCGCCGACGTAGGCCAGACGGCCGGTGTCGTCGAAGCTGAAGACGTCGGGGGCGGCGAAGACGCACTGACCGTGGTCCTGGCACTTGTTCATGTCGACGACGACCTTCATGGCCGGTCCTCCTGGTGCTGAGGGCGTCGGGCGGGGGAGCTGGGAGGGAATGGGGCCCGGACCGGATGCGGCCGGGCCCCGGCCAGCGGGGTGGGTGACACCGCACCCCGAACTCGTTTGGCATCAAACAACATAGGAAGCAGCCGGACCCTGGTCAATAGCTATCCGGATGGATAAATTTTTGCTGCCAGCCTCTTGCGGCAGGGTGGCGGGGTCCATACCGTTTGGCCTCAAACATTGAGCGGCCCCTGCTCCTCCCCGCAGTGCGGCGTCGCCCGTCTTCCCCTCTCCCAGCGCCCGCTCCGGCCTGGGAAGCGCCCCACATTCCCCAGAGGAGACTCCGGTGAGCGCATCCGACTCCCCATCCGTCCGACGGCACCAGGACCGGCTCGCCGCCGAGGGCGTCGACGTGGTCCGCGTGACCTATCCCGACCTCATCGGCACCGACCGCGCCCGGGACGTCCTGCTGGAGCACCTGCCCTCGGCCTGCGACCACGGACTGGCCTTCTGCCGCGCCGTCTACCACACCAGCCCGCAGGGCGACGTCGTCCCGGTCTCCGGCGGCCTGGACGCGGGGCTGCCCGACATCTGCGTACGACCGGATCTCGACACCCTCGTGTCCCTGCCCTGGGAACCCGGCGTGGCGAGCTGCCTGGGCGACGTCACCGACCCGGCCACCGGGCTGCCCGCCCCCGAGTCACCCCGCGACCTGCTCCGCGCCGTCCTCGACCGCTGCCGCGAGCACGGACTGCACCCGGTGATCGGCCCCGAGCTGGAGTACTTCCTCTGTGAGCCCGCGCCGGGCTCCCCGCGCGGCTGGCGCCGCTATAGCGACGCCCGGGGCGTCGTCTACACCGCGGGCCTGCGCGCCGACGACGACAACCACCTGCTGCGCACCCTGCGCCTGCTGCGCGCCGCCGACCTCGGCGTGAGCAGCGGGAACCACGAGTTCGACGGGGGCCAGTTCGAGATCAACCTGACCCACTCGGAGGCGCTGTCGGCCGCCGACCGGGCCTTCCGGTTCAAGTCGGCGGTCAAGGAGCTCGCCCGCAAGGAGGGACGCCTGGCCACCTTCATGGCCAAGCCGTTCAACGACGCGGGAGGCTCCGGCTTCCATCTGCACCTGTCCTGCGAGAACGACGACGGCGGCAACGTATTCGACGACCCGGCGGCGCCGTACGGCCTGTCCGCGACCGCCCGGCACGCCGTCGCCGGCATCCTCGCCCACGCGCCCGCGCTCGCCGCGCTGGCCAATCCGACGGTCAACTCGTACAAGCGCTTCGGCCCGGACACCCTCGCCCCCTGGCTGATCGACTGGGGCCTGGACAACCGCAGCGCCATGGTCCGCATCCCGCCCGAGCGGGGCGCCGGCTCCCGGCTCGAACTGCGCCTCGGCGACGCCGGCGCCAACCCCTACCTGCTCATCGCCGGGACCGTGGCCGCCGCCCTGCTCGGCGTCCTGGCCGGCGAGGAACCTCCCGCCCCGCTGGACGGATACGGCTACGACACCGACCGGTCCGCCATGCTCCCGGTCTCCCTGTCCGCCGCGCTGGACGCCCTGGAGGCGGACACCGCGCTGTCCGGCGTCCTCGGCAAGGACTTCACCGCCTCCTATCTCACCTACAAGCGCGACGAGGTCGAACGCTTCGGACGGCACGTCACCGACTGGGAGTTCACCGAGTACGCCTACCACCTCTGACCGAACCCGCCCCGCTCGTGGCACCGCGCCCCCGCCCCCTGACGCCGCATCCCGCCGACACCGAGCCCCGTGACGCCGAGGAGAAACCGCCCATGACCACCCCGACCCTGTCCGACGCCGTCCGCGAGCCGCTGCCGCTGGCCGACGTGAACCTCGCCGACCTGGACAACTTCACCGACGGCGTCACGCCCTGGCGCATGTTCCACACCCTGCGCCACGAGGACCCGGTGCACTGGCAGCCCGAGGAGGCGCCCAACTCCGGTTTCTGGAGCGTGACCCGGCACGCGGACATCGCCCGCGTCGACCGCGACGCCGACACCTTCACCTCCACCCGGTTCGTCAACCTCGAGGAGGTCGACGACGACCAGATCAAGAAGCGCGCCTCCATCCTCGAACTCGACGGGGTCCGCCACCGCGCGCTGCGCAGCCTGATCCAGCGCCAGTTCGGCGCGAACGTGATCAACAGCTACGGCGACTTCCTGCGCGGCCTGACCGCGACCACCCTGGACGCGGCGCTGGCCAAGGGCACCTTCGACTTCGTCAAGGAGGTCTCCGCCGACTTCCCCATCAACGTGCTGGCCCGGCTGCTCGACGTGCCCCCGGAGGACAACCAGCAGCTCATCGACTGGGGCAACCGCATCATCGGCAACACCGACCCGGACTACGCCGACGTGCTCCTGCACAGCGAGGAGAGCGAGAAGTACCGCGACCTGCCCTTCCGCTCCCCCGCCTCCCTGGAGGTCTTCGCCTACGGCCGGGAGCTCGCCCGGCAGCGGCGCGGCGGCGACGGCACCGACCTGGTCTCCCGGCTGGTCAACGGCACCCCGCGGGACGGCGTCCCGCTCTCGGCTCAGGACTTCGACAACTACTTCCTGCTGCTGGTGGTGGCGGGCAACGAGACGACCCGCCACACCATCAGCCACTCCATGCTGGCCCTGCTCCAGCACCCCGACCAGCTGGCCCGCCTCCAGGAGGACCCCTCGCTGATCCCCACCGCGGTCGAGGAGTTCCTGCGCTGGGCCTCCCCCGTGTACCACTTCCGCCGCACCGCCACCCGCGACACCGAACTCGGCGGCAAGCGGATCAAGGAGGGCGACAAGGTGGTCATGTGGTTCGCCTCCGGCAACCGTGACGAGGAGGTCTTCGGCAACCCGTACGACTTCGACGTCACCCGGCGGAACAACGACCACGTCACCTTCGGCAAGGGCAGCCCGCACCTGTGCCTGGGCAACCTCCTGGCCCGCACCGAGATCCGGATCATGTTCGAGGAGCTCATCCCGCGCCTGGCCGGCATCCGTCTCGCCGGGGACGTGCCCCGGGTCCGCTCCAACTTCGTCAACGGCATCAAGAGGCTGCCGGTGGAGGTGACCCTCGCCTGACGGACGCCGACGGCCCCGCCGCCCGGCGCATGCCGGCCCGGCCGGAATCGGTGCAGGTGAACGACAGGTGATCCGGTTCGTCGTGCGGCTGCCGGCCGCGCCGTCCCGCGGCAGCCTGCCTCATCAGGTCATCCGGCCGGGGACCTCCGGGTGTTCGACCCGGCAGACCAGGGCGTCCTTCTCGACGTCCGCCACGATCGTGTCACCGGGGTCGGCGGAGTCGCTCAGCAGCAGGGAGGCGATGCGGTTGTCGAGTTCGGCCTGGATGGTGCGGCGCAGCGGACGGGCGCCGAACTCGGGCTGGTAACCGTGGGCGACCAGCAGCCGCTTCGCGGCGTCGGTGACCTCCAGTTCCAGGCCCTGGGCGCGCACCCGCCGGCGGCTGTGGTCCAGCAGCAGGTCCAGGATCAGGTCGAGGTCCTCCCTGCTCAGGCCGTGGAAGATGATGATGTCGTCGATGCGGTTGAGGAACTCGGGCAGGAACCTTCCCCGCAGGTCCTCCATCAGCTGGTCCTTGATGGCGGCGACGTTCCCATGGTGGGCGAGGATCCGCTGGGCGCCGATGTTGGAGGTCATGATGACCACGGTGTTGCGGAAGTCGACGGTACGGCCCTGGGCGTCGGTGAGGCGGCCGTCGTCGAGGACCTGGAGCAGGGTGTTGAAGACGTCCGGGTGGGCCTTCTCCACCTCGTCGAAGAGCAGCACGCTGTAGGGCTGGCGGCGCACCTTCTCGGTGAGCTGTCCCGCCTCCTCGTGGCCGACGTAGCCGGGCGGGGCCCCGACGAGCCGGGAGACGGTGTGCTTCTCCTGGAACTCGCTCATGTCGAAGCGGACCATCCGGTTCTCGTCCCCGAACAGCAACTCGGCGAGCGCCTTGGCCAGTTCGGTCTTGCCGACCCCGGTGGGGCCGAGGAACAGGAAGGAGCCCACGGGCCGGTTCGGGTCGCCCATGCCGGCGCGGCTGCGGCGCACCGCCTGCGCGATCGCGGTGACGGCCTCGTCCTGGCCGACGACCCGGGAGTGCAGCGCCTCCTCCAGCTTCAGCAGCCGCTCCTTCTCGCTCTCGGTCAGCTGGGAGACGGGGATGCCTGTGCGCCGGGACAGCACGTCGGCGATGTCGTCGACGGTCACCTCCAGCACGCCCTCGCGGCGCTCGGCCAGACCCTCCAGCTCTGTCTCCACCTCGGCGATCCGGTCCTTGAGCCCGGAGGCCCGTTCGAAGTCCTCGGCGGCGACGGCCTGGTCCTTCTCACGGCGCAGCTTGGCCAGCCGGTCCTCGCGCTCGACGACCTCGGTGGACCGGCCCAGGGACCGCAGGCGCACCCGCGCGCCGGCCTGGTCGAGCAGGTCGATGGCCTTGTCGGGCAGGAACCGGTCGGTGACGTAGCGGTCCGACAGCTCCGCCGCGGCGACGAGGGCGTCGTCGCTGTAGCGGATCTGGTGGTGGGCCTCGTAGGAGTCGCGCAGACCCTCCAGGATCTGCACGGTCTCCTCGACGCTCGGCTCGGGCACCATGACGGGCTGGAAGCGGCGCTCCAGGGCGGCGTCCTTCTCCACGTACCGCCGGTACTCGTCGAGGGTGGTGGCTCCGACGACGTGCAGCTCACCGCGGGCGAGGGCCGGCTTGAGGATGTTGCCCGCGTCCATGGAGCCCTCGCCGGTGGCTCCGGCGCCGACGACGGTGTGCAGTTCGTCCAGGAACAGGATCGTCGACTCGGAGGCCGCCTTGACCTCGTCGATGACGTTCTTCAGCCGCTCCTCGAACTGGCCCCGGTACTGGGCGCCCGCCACCAGTCCGGTGAGGTCCAGGGCGACCACCCGCTTGTTCTCCAGGGTCTTCGGCACGTCCCCGTTGACGATCCGCTGGGCCAGCCCCTCGACGATGGCGGTCTTGCCGACGCCCGGCTCGCCGATCAGGACGGGGTTGTTCTTCGTGCGGCGGGAGAGGACCTCGACGGTCTGCTCGATCTCGGCGGCCCGCCCCACCACCGGGTCCAGCTTCGCGGCCTTGGCCTCCTCGGTCAGGTCGCGCCCGTACTGGTCCAGGGTCGGGGTGTCGCTCGGGGGCTCGGCCCCGCCGGGCGCGGTGTCGGGGCGGGAGGCCGTGTCGGCGCTGCGGCGCAGCTGGTCCGCCTCGACGCCGTGGGAGCTCAGGGCGCGCGCCGCCGCGGCGCCCGGGGTGTCCAGCAGCGCGCCGAGGATGTGCTCGGGGCCGATGTACGACACTCCGGCCGCGCGGGAGTGCTCGTAGGCACGCAGCAGCACCCGCTTGGCGGCCGGGGTCAGGCCGGGCTGCGCGGAGGGGGTGCCGCTCTCGCCCGGCAGAGCCTCGGCGAGGGCCGCGCCGAGCCGGTCCGGGTCGGCTCCGGCCTGGGCGAGCAGGCCGCGGGCCGGCTCCACCTGGGTGCACGCCCAGAGCAGGTGCTCGGTGTCCAGGTCGGAGCTGCCGTCCTCGGCCGCCCGCCCGGTGGCCTGGTTGATCAGCTCGCGCGCGGAGTCGGTCAGCAGCCGTCCGATCGGCACGCGCTGCACCTGCGGGGGCGCCGCGCCCGGCGTCATGCCGAAGAAGCGGTTGAGGATCTCGGAGAACGGGTCCGGGCCGCCGAAGGAGGCGCCGAAGGGGGACATCGTCATGATCGCCGTCCGGAACGTGGGCAATGAGTCACCTTCCAGCCCAACCCGCCGAATGGAGTACCGCAACGCGGCGTACGCCGGTCCGGTGCCGGAGGCGGCTCTCCCCGGAGCCGGGCCGCGTCCGGCAGACTCCCGGCATGGAGACCGCCGCGCACCTTCACGCACTGGACCGCCAGGGCCGTCTGCTGGCGGCCGCCGCCGAGCAGGCGGGGCCCGACGCCGCGGTGCCGGCCTGCCCGGGGTGGCGGGTACGGGACCTGCTGCGGCACACGGGCGTGGTGCACCGGTGGGCCGCCGGCATCGTCGCCGACGCCCGCACGTCACCGCGCCCGATGGGCGATGCGCCGGATCTGGACGGCGCCGCGCTGGTGGCCTGGTACCGGGCCGGTCACCGCCTGCTCGTCGAGACGCTGGCCGCGGCGCCATCCGACGTGGACTGCTGGACGTTCCACCCGGCTCCGTCCCCGTCCCCGCTGGCGTTCTGGACCCGGCGGCAGGCACACGAGACGGCGGTCCACCGCCACGACGCCGAGGCCGCGCGCGGCGGCACCCCGGACACCCTCGGCATGGCCTTCGCCGTGGACGGCATCGACGAGCTGCTGCGCGGCTTCCACGCCCGCTCCCGCAGCCGGGTCCGCAGCCGCGGACCGCGGGTCCTGCGCGTGCGCGCCACGGACGCGGACGCGGTGTGGACCGTGCGCCTGTCCGACGAGCCTCCGGTCACCACCCGGACCGCTTCCACCGCCTGCGACACCGAACTCTCCGGCCCCGCCGACCAGTTGTACCTCGCCCTGTGGAACCGCGCCCCAGTGCCGAACGTGACGGGAGACCGCTCCCTCGCCACGCTGTGGCGGGAGACGTCGGGGATCGTCTGAGCCTCGCCGCGCCGCCCTTGCCCGCCGGGGACGCGGCTGTTTGACTCCTGGCATGAGGGCTCACGGGGGACGGCGGAGTCAGGCCGAGCGGGACGCGATGACCGTAGAGATCATGTACGCGCTGTGCAGCGCCGCGTTCGCGGCGGTGGTGGTGTTCGGGGCCGTGGCCGGCCCGGTGCTGCTGTTCGATCTGCCGCGGGTCGTCTCCACGGTGCTCCTGTGGGCCGGCCTGGTGCTCGCGCCGGTCGTCTTCACCGTCCGGGTCGTCGGCGTGCTGGTGCGTTTCCGGCAGGCGTCTCAGCCCAGCCATCCCGGTCGCACCAGGCCCGATTCGTAGGCGAGGACGACCAGTTGGGCGCGATCGCGGGCGCCGAGTTTCACCATGGTGCGGCTGACGTGGGTCTTGGCGGTGAGGGGGCTGACGACCAGGCGGCGGGCGATCTCCTCGTTGGACAGGCCGATGCCGACCAGGGCCATCACCTCGCGTTCGCGTTCGGTGAGCTGCGCGAGGGCGTCGGCGGCCGCCGGTTCCTTGGACCGGGCGGCGAACTCGGCGATCAGGCGGCGCGTGACTCCGGGCGACAGCAGGGCGTCGCCGCCGACCACCGCCCGTACCGCGCGCAGGAGTTCGTCGGGTTCGGTGTCCTTGACCAGGAAGCCGGAGGCGCCCGAGCGGATCGCCTCGAAGACGTACTCGTCGAGTTCGAAGGTGGTGAGCATGACCACCTTGACGTCTTTCAGCCGCGGCTCGCCGGTGATGCGGCGGGTCGCGGCAAGGCCGTCCAGCAGCGGCATGCGGATGTCCATGAGCACCACATCGGGGCTCAGGTCGCGCACCTTGCGCAGGGCCTCCTCCCCGTCCGCGGCCTCCCCGGCGACCTCGATGTCCGGCTGGGCGTCGAGCAGCGCCTTGAAGCCGGCCCGTACCAGCGACTGGTCGTCGGCCAGCAGTACCCGGATCACCGGTTCTCCTCCTCGGTCGTCAGGGGCAGTACGGCGAGCACCCGCCAGCCACCGTCGGGACGCGCTCCCGCGTCGATGGTGCCACCCAGGGCGGCGGCGCGCTCACGCATCCCGGCCAGGCCGTTGCCGCTGCCGCCGGCCTCCGCCCCGGTCGCGGGCCCGTCGTCGTCGATGCGCAGCCGCAGCGCGCGGCGGTCGTGGTCGAGGCGGACGCGCGCGTGCCGCGAGCCCGAGTGGCGTACGACGTTGGTGAGCGCCTCCTGGACGATGCGGAAGGCGGCGAGGTCCGTGCCGGGCGGCAGCCGGGGCGGTGCCCCCTGGACCTCGACGGTGAGGCCGGCGGTCGCCGCCTGCTCCACCAGCTCGGACAGCCGGCCGAGGCCGGGCGCCGGGGTGCGCGGGGCGTCGCCGGGGGTGCGCAGGGTGTCGAGCACCTGACGCACCTCCCCCAGCGCCTCCTTGCTGGCGGCCTTGATGGTGGTCAGCGCCGTGCGCGCCTGCTCCGGGTCAGTGTCGAGCAGGGCGAGGCCGACGCCCGCCTGGACGTTGATGACGGAGATGCTGTGCGCGAGGACGTCGTGCAGTTCACGGGCGATCCGCAGGCGTTCCTCGTCGGCCCGCCGCCGGGCGGCCTGGGCGCGCTCGGCGCGTTCCTTGACCCACTGCTCGCGGCGCACACGGGCCAGCTCCGAGACCGCGACGACGGCCACCACCCAGGTGGCGATGGCCAGTTCCTGCCCCCAGGAGGAGGCGGTGTCCCCAGGAGGCGGCAGCCAGCGGTACAGCCAGAGCGCGATCAGCGCGTGCCCGGCCCACAGCATGCCCACCGACGCCCACGCGGCCCTGCGATGCCCGGCGACGACGGCGCTGAAGCAGCTGACGGCGACGGCCAGGAAGACGGGTCCGTAGGGGTATCCGGCGGCGTAGTAGACGAGGGTGGTCGCGGCCGTGCCGAACACCACGAACGCCGGATACCGCTTGCGCCACAGCAGCAGCCCCGAGGTGACGAGCAGCAGCGCGAGCCCGTAGCCGTCCAGGGGCTCCCGGTGGCCGTGCTGGTTGCGGGCCGCGAAGTGCGTGCCGACGAGCGCGAAGGCGGTGAACAGCGCGGTGGAGAACCAGGGCCAGTGGCGGCGGGGCGCCCCCTCCTCGGCGGCGCGGTGCCACCATGGGGGGCCGTGCCGCCACCACTGCGGCGGGCCGCCCCGGCGTACGCGCTGCTCCGTCATGACCGCCACGCTAGACGGCCGACGCCGCCGGGGGCGTCAGCCGGGCGAGGTGATCACGCGTACTTCCCGGGGAGTACGCCCCTTCGCAGATGCCCGGGAGCACGCGCACTCGCGGGTGCCCGGGAGTACGCGCCCTCGTACAGGAGCCGGGAAGTGCGGGCCCTCGCGGATGCGCGGCCGGTCACGGCGGCGGTCAGGTCCCCATGCCGATCCCCTGCGCGAGCCGGACCACCGCGTGCCGGAAGAACGGCTCGCGGTCCTCCACCACCCGGTTGAACTGCCCGAACAACTCGAACCCGACCAGCCCGAAGAGCTGCGCCCACGCGGCGACGAGCGCGGCCCCCACCTCGGGCGGCAGGCCGGGCGCGAGGTCTGCGGTCATCCGCTCGGCCTCGCCTCGCAGCTCGGCGGGGAGCGGCGGCCCGGCCAGCCCGTGCCGCTCGTGGGCGTCGCGCAAGATGCCGATGAGCACCAGTCCGACGCGGGACGCGGCCGGGACGGTCGTCCTCGGGGCGACGTAGCCGGGCACGGGGGAGCCGTAGATGAGGGCGTACTCGTGCGGATGCGCGAGCGCCCAGCCGCGCACCGCCTCGCACACGGCGGTCCAGCGCGCCAGGGGCTCGGCGGCGGACGCTTCCGCGTTCGCGGCCTCCGCGGCCTCGCCCACGGAGTCGTAGGCATCGATGATGAGCGCGGTCAGCAGGTCGTCGCGGCTCGGGAAGTACCGGTACAGCGCGGAGGACACCATGCCGAGTTCGCGGGCCACGGCGCGCAGCGAGAGTTTCGCGGCGCCCTCGGCCGCGAGCTGTCTGCGGGCCTCGTCCTTGATCGCCGCGGTGATCTCCGTCCTGGCCCGGGCGCGGGCTCCCTGTGCGGTGCTCATACGGACCAGTGTTCCATGAATTCAGAGCACTGCACACAAAAAAGAGCACTGCTCTTGCTTTGGATCACCGATCCACCCCACACTGTTCATCAAGCGAGAGCACTGCTCTCCCAAACCCGTGGGGGTCATCGTGTCGTCTTCTTCGTCGTCTTCGTCCTCGTCGCCGTACTACCTCAAGGGCAGCCCGATGGCCGTCCGTCTCAACGGCGTCATCGGCTGGCTGGCCCGCCACGGGCTGAGCCTCGCCGGCTCGGCCGAGCTGTCGGTCCGCGGCCGCAAGAGCGGCGAGCCGCAGCGCATTCCGGTCAACCCGCACACGTACGAGGGCGGGCAGTACCTCGTCTCGGCGCGCGGCCACTCCCAGTGGGTGCGCAACATGCGCGCGGCGGGCGGCGGGGAACTGCGTGTCGGGCGGAAGGTCCGCGAGTTCACCGCGGTGGAGCTGCCCGACGCCGAGAAGCTCCCGATCCTGCGCACCTACCTGGAGAGGTGGGGCTGGCAGGTCGACGGGTACTTCAAGGGCGTGACGGCGAAGTCCTCCGACGAGGAGATCACCGCGTCCGCCCCCGACCACCCGGTCTTCCGCATCACGGTCAGGAACTGACCGGGTCCTCGGTGGCGGGCGGGGCCGGCCGCCGGTCCAGCGCGGTCAGGGCGCGGTGGGCCATGGGGTGGGTGCGGACGATCTCGCCGAGCGAGGTCGAGCCCCGCGTGATGTCCTTGAACGCCTTCCAGGCGGGCCGGAAGCCGGTCAGGACGGCGTGGAAGATCCCCGGCCGGCGCTCGAACACCGAGAGCATCCGCTTGCCGACGGCCATCTCCACGCCCAGTCCCGCCTTGATCGCGAACGCGTAGTTCAGGGCCTGGCGCCGGGTGTCCACCGCGTCGTGCGCCTCGGCGACGCGCACCGCCCACTCCCCCGCGAGCCGACCGGACCTGAGCGCGAAGGAGATGCCCTCGCGCGTCCACGGTTCGAGGAGTCCGGCCGCGTCCCCGCACACCAGCACCCGCCCGCGCGAGAGCGGCGAGTCCTCGGCCCGACAGCGGGTCAGATGCCCCGAGGAGATACTCGGTTCGAACCCCGCCAGGCCCAGCCGGGCGATGAAGTCCTCCAAGTACCGCTTGGTGGCGGCGCCTTCGCCGCGCGCCGAGATCACCCCGACGGTCAGCGTGTCCGCCTTGGGGAAGACCCAGCCGTAACTGCCGGGCATCGGGCCCCAGTCGATGAGCACCCGCCCGCGCCAGTCCTCGGCGACGGTTTCGGGCACCGGGATCTCCGCCTCCAGGCCGAGGTCCACCTGGTCCACCTTCACCCCGACATGGGCTCCTATCCGGCCGGCGCTGCCGTCGGCGCCGACCACCGCCCGCGCGAGCACCGTCTCACCGCCCTGGAGCACCACGGCGACCGTACGCCGGTCCGGCACCGCCGAACCGTGCTGCTCGACCCGGGAGACCGCGACGCCGGTCCGCAGCTCGGCGCCCGCCTTCTGCGCGTGCTCGACCAACTGCTGGTCGAACTCGGGCCGGTTGATCAGCCCGAACAGCATCTGCTTGGAGCGGCGGGTGCGGGTGAAGCGGCCGTTGTGGGAGAAGGTCACCGCGTGCACGCGGTCCTTCAGCGGGAGCTCGAAGCCGGGCGGCAGCGAGTCGCGCGACGGGCCGATGATCCCGCCGCCGCACGTCTTGTACCGGGGCAGCTCCGCCTTCTCGAGCAACAGCACGCGCCGCCCCGCGACCGCCGCCGCGTAGGCGGCCGAGGCCCCCGCGGGTCCCGCGCCCACCACGACGACGTCCCACACCTGCTGCACGTCGTCCGCCGAAGAGTTCTCGCTGCTCACGATGGTCTACCGCTCCCGATCCAAGCCGCCTGCCGCTGCTGTCTCCCGCATCCTACGGCGGCCCCGACGGTGGGCCGCTGTGGGAGGATCAGCAGCGTACGTGCCCCGTACACCGGGCCGCGCCTACGCTGACACGATCATCCGGAACACAGAAGTGCTCGGAAGTATCACTCTGGTACTCACGAGTGCGCCTTCGCACCTACAAGGAGCGTGCCCATGTCGTCGAATCCGGTCGCCGAGACCGTCGCCTCCCTCATGCCCAGGGCGCGGGCGGAACTCGCCGAGCTGGTGGCCTTCCAGTCGGTGGCGGACTTCGACCAGTACCCGAAGAGCGAGAGCGAGGGCGCCGCGAACTGGATCGCCGACGCGCTGCGCGCCGAGGGCTTCACGGACGTGGCGCTCCTCGACACCCCGGACGGCACCCAGTCGGTCTACGGCTACCTGCCCGGCCCTGAGGGCGCGAAGACGGTCCTGCTCTACGCCCACTACGACGTGCAGCCGCCGCTGGACGAGGCCGGCTGGACCAGCCCGCCCTTCGAGCTGACCGAGCGCGACGGCCGCTGGTACGGGCGCGGCGCCGCCGACTGCAAGGGCGGCCTCATCATGCACCTGCTCGCGCTGCGTGCCCTGAAGGCCGACGGTGGCGTCCCGGTCAACGTCAAGGTGATAGCCGAAGGCTCCGAGGAACAGGGCACCGGCGGCCTGGAGCGCTACGCCGAGGAGCACCCCGAACTCCTGACGGCCGACACCATCGTGATCGGCGACACCGGCAACTTCCGCGTCGGTCTGCCCACCGTCACCAGCACCCTGCGCGGCATGACCCTGGTCCGCATCCAGGTCGACACCCTCGCAGGCAACCTGCACTCCGGCCAGTTCGGCGGTGCCGCCCCGGA
The DNA here is from genome assembly GCF_053601495.1 of Streptomyces sp. NPDC004721. Lineage (NCBI taxonomy): Bacteria > Bacillati > Actinomycetota > Actinomycetes > Kitasatosporales > Streptomycetaceae > Streptomyces > Streptomyces sp. NPDC004721. The sequence goes on along the minus strand of NZ_JBSGBZ010000008.1, from coordinate 102,058 downwards.
CGCGCTCGCCGCGCTGATCCGTGTGCTGGACTCGCTGCGCGCCGAGGACGGCTCGACGACCGTCGACGGCCTGTCCGGCGACTCCGTCTGGGACGGCCTGGACTACGAGGAGGAGCAGTTCCGCAAGGACGCCAAGGTGCTGGACGGCGTGGAGCTGATCGGCTCCGGCACGGTCGCCGACCGTATCTGGGCCCGCCCGGCCGTCACCGTGCTCGGCGTCGACTGCCCGCCGGTCGTCGGTGCCACCCCGTCCGTGCAGGCCGGCGCCCGCGCCCTGGTCAGCCTGCGGGTGCCGCCGGGCGTCGACGCGGGCGAGGCGACCAAGCTGCTCCAGGCCCACCTGGAGGCCCACACGCCGTGGGGCGCCCGGGTGAGCACCGAGCAGATCGGCCAGGGCCAGGCCTTCCGCGCCGACACCACCAGCCCGGCCTACCGGGCGATGGCCGACGCGATGGCGGTCGCCTACCCCGGTCAGGACATGCAGTACGCCGGTCAGGGCGGCTCCATCCCGCTGTGCAACACCCTCGCCGCGCTCTACCCGCAGGCCGAGATCCTGCTGATCGGCCTGAGCGAGCCGGAGGCGCAGATCCACGCCCTGAACGAGAGCGTCTCCCCCGAGGAGCTGGAGCGCCTGTCGGTGGCGGAGGCCCTGTTCCTGCGCAACTACGCGACCGACTGAGCGAACACCCAGTCAGCCCCCGGCAGGCCAGGGCCCTCGCTTCGCAGCGGGGTCCCTGTACGGAACGGCTGACGGCAGACGCGCCCGGCCCGCCGGAGACACGCCAGACCCACCGGGGACAGCCCCGACCCGCCGAGGACAAGCCTGACTTGTCCGAGCGCCCGGCAGGGCCCCGCTGTGGCCGGCGGCCGGTCAGTCGACCGTGACGCCGGCCTCCAGGTACGCCGCCCTGCCGCGCTCGCGGGCCCGCAGTGCCCAGCGCAGGCGGGCGTAGCGGACGGGTGGGAGCAGGTCGGCGGCCTCCCGCTCGGTGACGAAGCGGCAGTCGCGCAGCTCGGGGCCGGGCAGCAGCAGGCGCTGGGCCGCCGCGGAGTCCAGCCGGCCGCCGTCGAAGAGGAAGCGCAGACCGCCGAAGGCGGGGGGCGCGGGCGGCTCCCAGTCGACGACGAGCAGCCGGGGCACGTCGTCCAGCCGTATCCCCGTCTCCTCGGCGACCTCGCGCATCCCCGCACGGGCCGGGGCCTCGCCGGGTTCGACGACACCGCCGGGGAACTCCCAGCCGGGCTTGTAGGTGGGGTCGACGAGCAGCACGCGGTCCTGCTCATCGAAGAGGAGCACCCCGGAGGCGACGGTCTCGGCGGTGGGCTCCGGGGTCTGCACGATGTCGCAGACGGGCACGGCACCGCTGCTGACGGCCTCGACGATGCGGACGGCCGTCTCGTGCGGGGTGAGGGCACTGGTGTCGACGGGGTGGGCGTCGGCGGTGAGCCAGGAGGCCAAGGCAGCCCGGTAGGGCTCGATGTGGTCGTAGGACCACTGGCGGACGCGTATCTCGCCGTCGGGCGGGTCGGGCGGGACCTCCCGATGGGCTATCCGCTCCCGCAGGATCGTTTCGGCCGGGGCCAGGAGGATGTGCCGCACGGCGATGCGGCGGGCGGCGAGCCCGCCGAAGATCTCGTCGCGGTGCTCCTGGCGCAGCAGGGTCATGGGCACCACGAGGGTTCCGCCCAGCTCGGCGAGCATCGCGGCCGCCGTGTCGATCACCATGCGCCGCCAGATCGGCAGATCCTGGTAGTCGCCGACCTCGGCGAGGTGTTTGGGCGGCAGCAGATACGTCAGCGCACCGCCGATGACCTCGGGGTCGAAGAGCGTACTGTTCGGGATCAGTTCGATCAGTTCCCGTGCGGTGGTCGTCTTCCCCGCACCGAAAGCGCCGTTGATCCAGACGATCATCCCTACTCCAACACCGGTAGGCCGCTGAACAGCGGCGGAGCCTCATCCAACAGATCATCTGGGAGAGACATGGGAAACGGTGCCACCCACAATCCAGCCCCCACTACCTCCTTCTCCCAGACGCCCTGCAGATACTCCACAATTCGCTCCTCCATCCCGACGGTTACCTCGCTGTACACCCCCTCCACGCCCGGCAGCTCGTGCCCCATCCGGCCCTCGATCGCCACCCGCGCCACATCCGCACCCGGCTCGTCCAACAGGGCCTTGTGCCAGTGCCGCAGCCGGTAGATGTCCTCACCGGCCATCTCCTCCACGGCCGGGATCGCCGGCCGCGCCCACCGCTCGTACCGCGGCCGGGCCGGACGCTCATTCGCGCCGTCCCGGATGGGGAACCAGTACTGGTCGTCGAAGTTCGTCGACAGCAGCGGCTTGCCCGTCATAGAGACGAAGGTCCAGGGGCTCCGATGGGAGGCGAGCAGCGCCTGGTGCATCTCGTGCAAGAACGGCGGGATCACCAGCGTTCTCCACGAGTCGTACTTCGGAGCCGCGAGAACCTGCCGCCGGTCGTCGGTGTAGGTCTGGTACTGGACCCGGATGGCCGGCATCTTCTGGTACCGCTGGAGCGCTTCCTCACGCAGTGCGGGGTCGGGCTCCGCCTGGGGCCAGTTCGGTGAGGAGAATCCTCGCTGCAGCCCGAACATCTCGCCCGGCGGCCGCATGCCGCTGAAGGCCAGTGTCCAGATGTACACCCAGCCGGTGAAGCCCCACACGGTGTGCGCGTTCACGGCGAGCTGGTGCACCGCCCGGAAGGGCAACGGCCGCTTCACGCGCCGGACTTGTTTCTTCTCGTAGCGGCCGCGCCGGCGCTGCTCCACGATCGGTGTTTCGGTGCGGAGTTTGTATTTCACGACGGCGTCGTCCATGAGCATCTTGAACAGGCCGAGGACGCCCTTGCGGTAGTTGTGCGAGTACCGGGCCGTCACAAACTTGTCGAACGCGGCGTACTCGAGCGGCGTGATCTGATCGACGGTCCACGGCGCCCAGTAGGGCTTGATGACGGCGTTCAACCGCGACTTGTACGTCTTGTTGGACCGTACGCGCAGGTCGACCTCTTCGAACCAGAGGTCGCAGTACTCCTCCATGCCTACCGGGCCGGAGCCTCTGGGGCGGTGCCGGTTGTTGCGTACGTCGGACTCGCGGTCGAGGCCGTAGTTGTAGGCCTCCTGCTCGTCCGTGAATGGCACGCCGGGCTCGGGGCCGGAGGCGCTCTCGTACCGCTTCTTCTTCGTCGGCTTGCCGTCTGGCCCGGGCTTGTACTCGCCGCCCCACCACTTGACGCGGATCGAGTTGCCTCGCACTTCGACAGATGGCATTCGTCATCCCCCCGGTGACATGCGTGAGTTGAGAGCGCGGAAGCGTGGCGGGTACCCCTGCCGCCTACGCTCCCCGCGGACTGCTTCTCCTAGGGTGCCCGCCCTACCGGGCAGCCGCCGCAGGTTCCGCAATCCTGGCCCTGGGCCTTCATGAACCGCCTGATGCGCGCTTGGAGCGCGCGGTCGGTGGCGGCCCTGGAGGACAGGACACACACCGTCCGGCCTGCAATGTTGGTCCGATATCCAAGGAAGTTGGATTTCGGCCCGAGCTCAAGGCTGATGACGGAACTCACCGGTCCCCCTCTGCGCTTGGTGCCTTCTGGAGACCTCCCCGGGTGGAATCGTCAGGCTGACACAGAATCAAACTTGCTTCCAGGCTTAACTAAAGTTCAACGCTGGCCGGTAGGTAACAATCCGGCAACGACACGATCATGCGTTCGCGCGCTTCCCGCAGATCAGGCTCCCTATCAAAGATCACCAGACCTTCGCAGAACCTCCACAAGTTCATCACTGAACGCATCAATGTCACCGATCGGGGCCGAGGGCAACTTCGCCCGGGCCGCCTCGAACGCCGCCCGCCTCACCGCCTCCTCGCTCAACTGGCGCCGCGCTCCGGCCGCCGCAGTGCCGTCCGCGCGGTCGACGAGCACAGGCTCCCCGCCCTCAGCGACGACAGCACAACTGCCGGCAGCCCACCCGAGAGCTCGCTCAACTTTGGCCCAGGTGACTTCCTGGACGGTGAGCCCATCTTCAACTCGCTGCCAGGTGTCCTTGGAGATCCCTACGGCCTGTGCGGCCTTGAGGCGCGACGAGTACAGCTGCACGCGGTGCGCCTTGACGTGGTCGCCGAGGCGGCCGAGATCCCGTGTAGTCATGTCGACAGTTTCGCAGGGCCGCCCAGTTCTCGCCTAGTTCCGGCGAAGCAAAGACTCATTTTTACCCAGGTCAGGCTAGCTTCGGCTACCCAAGCCAGGCGACCTCGCCCAATCCTCGGCTAACCAGAGCTAGACAATGAGGCTAACTAAGGCTAGCGTCTCGGTATGCACCAACCCCCGACCTACGAGGTCGACGGGGAGGCCATTCGCGATGAGCGCATGGAAGCGGGGCTCACACAGGAGGAGCTGGCGCAGCGGGCGGGAATCAGCCGCCGCTACGTCAGCCACCTCGAAAAGGGCTCCCGCAGACAGATGAAGCCCAAGACGTATCTGCGCCTCCGCGAAGCCCTCAACGTCGCCGACTCACGCCTGCGCCACCAGTCGCGTCCCGCCGAGGACCCTCCCGAGAGGAAATGACCCCATGGCCACCAGGGCCTATGAGCGCTACGGCGTTCCCGTCCCGCCCGAGGACCCGAAGCAGGAGTTCATGACCGTCCAGGAGACGGCCTATGTCCTCAAGTGCTCCGTCTCGTGGCTGCGCCGCTTCCTGCGCAAGAACCCCTGCCTGTGCGGGCGTAACGGCAACCGCGGCCGCATCGTCACGGACCGCGAGCAGCGGACCGCGATCCATGCCGCCCGCTCGGCCGGCGACCCGCGCACGGGCCGCTCGATGCCCCGTCAGCGCCGCCGCCCGGCCGCCAAGCCGGCGCTCGCCTCCCGCTGACCCCCTGAACGCGCCGAAGGGCCGCCCGCTTTGACCGGCCTGGCGACCCCACGACTCGGCGACCCCTACACACAGAAAGAGGCCCCGATGGGCACACAGATTACCGTCCACCCGCTGAGCGAACGCTCCGCGTTCTACGAGGCGCAGGCCCTGCGTGAGCGGAACGAGTTCTCGTTCCGGTCCACGTGCTCCTACAAGGAGCTGCCGGAGGCGCACGTCGCGGTGCGGGCGACGGAGACCAGCGTGCTGGCCACGGCGACGGACATCGACGTCCTGGGCGAGTGGCTGTACGTGCAGGGCGGGTCGATCACCACGGTGGACCTGCCGTCGGGTCAGACGGTGTGGACGCTGCACACGGAGACGTGGACGGACTCGCCGAAGTTCCCGGTCGTGCCGGTGCATCTGTCGGTGGTGCTGCCGACGGGTGAGCAGGTCATGCACGAGATCGCTGAGGCGGTGGGTGCCGCGTGAAGAAGACGTACCGCGACGACTGGCGCGTGATCATCGAGATCGCGCCCCGCGCCACCCGCATCCCGATCAGCGCCCTCGGGTTCGCCGGTCTCGACCCCGACCTCATCGGCACCCTCGACGGCGACCCGTTCGAGATCACGATTGCGCCGCGCCGCCTCGGTGACCTCGCCTGGGTCTCCATGAGCGACACCCTCGCAAGCCGGGACGTCGAGGGCGACTACCGGCGCCGCTGCGAGGAGATGCTCGCCGAACTGCTGCGCAAGCCGCACGTGAAGTCCGGCCGGGTCGTCTGCACGGAGACGCACGTGTGCTCGCACTGCGACTTGGGCTGGGAGGTGCTGACCGCCGAGGAGGCGGCCGACCCGGCCAACGCGCAGGACGAGCACACGGTCGAGGGTGAGCCGGTCTGCTGCGAGAAGGCGATCGCCGAGTTCCGGTCCGAGCGGGGCATCCCGGCTCTGGCCGAGGCGGGCGGTGCGGTGTGACGCGCGAGGAGTTGCTGGCGCAGGCCAGGAAGCACTTGTGGGCGGCGTGGACGCTGTCGTCGGAGGAGATCGGCTCGCAGGCCGCGGCCACCCTGCTTGGGCTGGGGATGCTGGTTCCGGAGGGCGGTGCGCAGGAGCTGGAGCAGCTGCGGGCTCAGCTCACCGTCTCCGAGCAGCGCAGCGAACGCCGGCGCATCGCCTGGCGCCTGGCCCGCACCCGGGCCGTGGCCACCGGCAGCGCGGCAGATCGATACGCCGCTCGGGCCCGCGAGGGCCAGGAAGCGCTGCAGAACATGCTGTTCGCCATCATCGGTTCGCAGCTCGCGCGTAGGGCTGCGGAGCGGCAGGCAGAGGAGCTGCGGGCTCGGGTCGCCGAGCTGGAGGCCGCGCAGGGCACGGTGTTCCGGGCGGCGCACGACTCGATCGTGATGGGCCTGTACACCACGGCCGCCGAGGCCCGGAAGCACTGCGAGACCGAGCTGCGCCGCGAGTACGCCGAGAGCACGAAGGTGTCGCTCTGGTGGCGTGAGGACGAGGACACCGTCGACCAGCCGGAAGACGGCGAGGGCGAGCTGTTCGCGCACGTCACCCCGCGCGGCTTCGACTGCGGGCGCACCTGGCGCACCGGCTACGTGGTGACGCCGCTGGAGGTCGCTTCCGCGTACGACCCGGACGGTGACGAGTGATGCACGCCGCCACCCCCACCGAATGGGCCGCTGCCTTCTGCCTCAGCACCACCATCACCGCCGCCGCACTCGGCCTCTGGCTGTTCCTCCTCGACGCCGACCCGTGCGACTTCGACCCGCGCCGACTGCTGGAGACCGACGCTGGCGCCCGGCTGCTGGTCGAGGTCGTCAACGCCCGCTACGCCGCACGGGACTTCGCGCTCACGTTGGCCGCCCTCTACACGCTCCTCACCGTCACCCCGGAGGCCACCCGATGAACCGCATCCGCCTCACCTGGCACCGGCTGTTCCGCCGCCCGGCCGTCACCGGCCCGATGCCCCTCTACACCCGACGCCTCCCGGACGGGCTGCTGCTCGACCTGGAGGAGTACCTCACCTACGTCGTCGAGACCCTCGCCGACGACCCCGACGCGCACGCCCTGTTCCTGGAGATCGTCGACGACCGGGCCGTGTCCCGTGAGCACGACGGGTGGGAGCCGGAGCAGTTGCTGATGGAGCGGCTGGCCGAGCGGATCGGCTACGAGGTGCCGGTGCGTGGTAAGGCGCTGGCGCGGCTGGCGGACCGGATGCGGGCTGCGTCCTCGGTGCCGGCCGTGACGATCCCGGCGCAGCGCCGCGAGGGTGGTGCTGCCGCATGAGGGCCGCCCTGGCACTGCACGTCGCGCTGTCCATGCGGCTCGACGCGATCGAGGCGTACCGGCTGGCGCATGCCTACCGCGACGAGGAGCTGCGGAAGTTCGCGGACCGGCTGGCGTCTCGCGCCTCGCTCTACGGCGACAGCCGCACGGTGAACGAGGTCATCAAGGACCTGCGGCACGTGGCCGGTGAGGAGCCCGCGCCGGTCGACGCCGCCGAGGCGTACCCGGGCGAGCTGGCCACGTACCGGCAGCTCGTCCGCGCCCTCCGCGCCGATGTCCGCCCCGACGACGCGGACCTGAATCAGGTGCGCGAGCGGCTCCACCGGCACGCCGCCACCGACGTCAAAGCCCGCGAGGAGGCGAAGGGGAAGAGCAGCCGCGAGGCCGACGCCACCCCCGACTTCTTCCAGCCCGGCCACACATACGCCGACAGCGAGTTCCCCCAGTACGACTGGCAGTTCCGCTGCGACACCATCACCACCCACCCCGAGGACGGGGAGCGCACCGCGCTCGGCTGGCGGTCCTTCAACGGGAGCTGGGAGCCCTACGCCTACGGCGAGGACGACTGGGACGTCCACAAGCACGTCGGCCACACCGACGTCACCGAGGACGGTGAGCGCTGATGAGCGCAGTCGTCCACTCGATCAACGGGCGCCCGGATCTGCGGATCTCGCGGCTCGTGGAGCTCCTCGTCACCCGGCAGCGGCTCGCGGCCCTCGACGAGACGCGCCAGCTGCTGCCGCTCGGCAGCCCGGACCGGCATGACCTCGACCCCGTCGACGCCGCGTACGGCCGGATGCCGATCCGGGCCCTGGACGCTGCGGTCATCGCCCGGCGGCGCCGTGCCGCGCTCCTGAAGGCGATCCGTGCCGAGGGCGGCCGATGGAAGACCGGGCGCGCCACCCGCCTCTACCAGCAGCTCGGCTATGGCGCCGTCAGCCAGGGCACCGCATCCGGCGATCTGAGGGCCCTGCGCACTGCTGGCCTCCTGCACCGGCATGTCAAGACCGGTGTCACCTACTACACGCTCTCGGGCCGGGGAGGCCGTCGTGTCTGACCTGCTTACCCGCCGCTCGTACCTGCTCGCCGCCATAAGAGCCAGTGGCCGGCCGGTGACCACGGCCCGGGCCGAGCAGCTGATGGCCGACTCGCCCTGGCCGACCACCCGCCGGAACACCGCACGCAAAGACCTGCGGAGCTTCGCCCGGGCCGGGCTCCTCACCGCGACCGTCGGCGCCGACGACCGGACCACCTACCTCCTGACCACCAGCACGGGGAACCAATGATCACCACCCACGACCTGCGGCAGCAGATCGCCACCGCTGCCGACGAACTCAACCTGCCCCTCACCGTCAAGCACGTCGAGCTCCTCGCGAGCCGGGTTGCTGAGCGGGCGGACGGCGGCCACCAGCCGCGTAGGGCGCTGACCAGGCAGATGTACGCCGTCCTTGTCGGCATCGCCAACGGCGAGAGCTCCACGGAGACGGGCAAGCGCCTCAGCGTCACCGCGCACACCGTCAGGACCCACAAACTGCGTCTATACAAGGCGCTCGGCGCCCGGAACGCGGCGCATGCGGTGACCATCGCGATGCGTCTGGGCATCCTGCGCGCGATCGAGACGGACGGCCGGTCATGAGCCGCCCGGTGAAGCGCCCCTACATCCGTCACGCCGAGGTCGCGGCCCGACTCCGCAGCCAGCTCGGTGTCTGGGGCGAGGTCGGCGAGTACCCCTCCGCCAAGAGCGCGGAGGACGCGGTCCGCCGTATCCAGACGGCCTACCAGGCGCCCATGTACCAGCCGGCCGGGTCCTTCGAGGCCCGCGTTGAGGGCACCGAGTTGTACACCCTCGTCTTCGCCCGCTACGTCGGCCACACCACGGCCGTCCCGGTCCTCGACGAGCGGCCGGCCACGCCGCCGTCGACGCAGATCCCGCCCGGGCGGGACTGCGACCGGGTGCTCGGACAGATCGCACGCGGCGAGGTGCAGGCCGGGCCAGAAGGCGCCCGCAGGATCGCCGCCCGCCACCAGGAGGCGTACGGCAACGCCGTCTGGGGCTCCGGCCGGGACCCCGACGCGGCATGGGCCGACGCCCTCGCCGGACTGAACGGGGGCACCGCCTGATGACGACCACCGCGCGTGCCGGGGCTCAGGCCCCGGCCGCCGGCCGCCGCTCCTCCAAGAAGAAGAGCGAACCGACCGGCACCGACCGCATCCCCAAACCCTCGCAGGGCTGGTACCGCGTCAAGGGCACCGACCTCAAGCTCCGCCGCGTCACCACCATCCTCGAACAGGGCTGCTGCAAGGGCGACGCCCTCACCTTCTGGGCTGGGAACATCACCGCCGAGACGGCGATGGACAACCTGCCCTACCTGGTGAGCAGCAGTCTGAACCCGGATCAGCGCACCGAGGCGTACGACTGGCTGCGCCGTGCCCACACCCGCAAGAAGGACGAGCGGGGCGACGTCGGTACCGCCGTCCACAAGCTGATCGAAGCGAAGGTGCTCGGCACTCCGATGCCGGAGGAGCTGCTCACCGACCCCAACCTGACCCCGTACCTCGACCACTTCCTCGCCTTCGTCGAGGAGTGGCAGGTCGAGTTCGAGGCCTCCGAGATGGTCGTCGGTAACGAAGAGGACGGCTACGCCGGAACCCTCGACTACCTGCTCCGCTCCCCGCTGATCGCCGCCGCGCTCGCCGCTTACCTCGACACCGACGTACCGGCGGACACGGTCCTCATGGGCGACACCAAGACCGGCGGCGAGCTGGACGTTAAGGGCGTCTACCCCGAGGCCTCGCTCCAGATGTCCGCGTACCGCAAGGCGAAGGTCGCGTGGCTTCGGGATGGCACGAAGGTTCCGATGCCCGAGACGTTCTGGGCCGGCGTGGTCCTGCACCTGCGGCCAGAGGGCTACCGGCTGATCCCCGCCGTGGCCGACGACGCCGTGTTCGACGCCTTCCTGACCGTCAAGCGGAACGCCGAGTGGACGTCTGGCCTGTCCAAGCAGGTCATCCGCCCTGCCCTCACCCTCCCCACCCTCACCGAAGAGAGGGCAGCCTGATGCCCATCATCGACCTGCAGCGCCGCATGCGGCAGCTCGGCGAAATCCGGATCGGCCACGTCGTGGCCGGCACCACGAAGCAGGGCAAGGCGTACACCCGCCCGGCCAAGCTCGACAAGTTCCGCTTCACCAGCCCCTCGCGGGAGATCCTCACCCAGGTCGCGGCGCTCTACGGCGGAGAGGTCAAGCCCTGGACCCCCGCCAACGGCGGACCCTCCGAGTACGAGGTCTACTCGCAGGCCAACCGGCTCCCCGTCCTCATCCCGCCGCGCGACGCCGTCTCGCAGTGGTACGAGCTGTACCAGGGCTCCAAGTGCATGCGCCGCTGCGACGGCGTCACCGAGCACAAGAAGGACCGGCCCTGCATCTGCGACCCCGACGACCGGCAGTGCGCCATCACCACCCGCGTGAACGTCATGCTCCGCGACGTCCCCGCACTCGGCCAGTGGCTGCTGATCTCGAAGGGCTTCTACGCCGCGGTCACCCTGCCGCCTGCGGCTGAGCTGCTGTCGCAGGCCGGCGGTTACGTGGACGGCTGGCTCGGGATGGAGGAGAAGCTCGTCCAGCGCGATGAGGGTCCGGCCCGGTTCATGGTGCCGACGCTGGATGTGGAGATCACCCCGGCGGCGCTGATGGCGGGCACCATCACCGGCGGGCAGCAGGCGGTGGCGTCGGGCCCGGAGCGTGTGGCGATCGCCAGCGGCCGGCCGGATTACGCGGCGCTCGCCGCGGTGGCCAAGACCGCCGAAGACGTCGGGAAGCTGTGGACCCAGGCGAACCAGGCCGGGCACCTCGACGACGACCTGGCGGCTGTGCTGAAGGCCCGTGCCTCTGCGCTGGGCGCGGCCGTCAAGGAGCCCGAGGAGAAACAGCCCGAGCAGCCGGACCAAGACCGACCGCACCCGGACGACGTGGAGCGGCAACTCAACCCGGCCGACTACGGCGACGCCTCGCAGGAGCAGGTCGACGAGGTTGTCCACGACGCCGAGATCGTCGAGGACGCGCCGGACCCGGCCGCTGCCCAGGCTGTGTGGTTCCAGATCATGGCCGCTGCCGGTCCGCTCGGGATGACCACCGAGCAGCTGGAGACGGCGTTCGCGCGCCGCCACGGCGGTCTGCACCCCTCCACCGCCACGGTCGCACGGTTGGAGCAGTTCCTCGCTGCGCTGAAGGCGGGTGAGGTGGCGTGAAGTTCACAGAGATCCGCCGGCTCTCCTGGGACACCGAGTCAACGGGCCCTGACCCGCTCACGGACCGGATCGTCACCGCGGCGATCGTCGTCCGCGGCGGTGGCCGGCCGGACCGCGACTTCTCGTGGCTCGTCAACCCGCAGGTGGCCATTCCCGAGGCCGCGACCGCGGTGCACGGGATCACCGACGCCAAGGCCCAGGCCGAAGGCACCGATCCGAAGGTGGCGCTGGACGAGCTCGCGACGAATCTCGCGCGGGCCGTCGAGTGGGGAATGCCGATCGTGGCGTTCAACCAGTCGTTCGACTGGACGATCCTGCACCACGACTTGGCCCGCCACGGTCTGGCGACGGTCGAGGAGCGGGTGGGCCTGCACCCGCTGCCGCTGATCGACCCCCACGTGATCGACAAGCAGGTCGACCGGTGGGTGAAGGGCTCCGGCCAGCGGAAGCTCAAGCCCACCGCCGAGCGGTACGGCGTCCAGCTCGAGGACTGGCACACCGCGGAGGCCGACGCGCTGGCCGCGCTGCTGATCGCGGAGGCGCAGTTCGAGCGGTACCCGCAGCTCAACAACTACGGGCCGGCCGAGTTGTTTTCGGCTCAGCAGGAGTGGCGGGCCGCCCAGTCTGCGGATCTGCAGGCGTACTTCCGCAGCGCGCCGCCGGAGCGTGGCGGCGACCCGAACAAGGTCATCGACGGCTCTTGGCCGCTCATCCCGGCGCCCCGGAAGGAGAGCGAGTGATGTTCGGTCTGATCACCCGCCGCCGTCACGAGCAGGAACTCGCCGACGCCCGCGCTCGCGCTGACCAGTTCCGTGTCGAGCGGGACGAGGCGCGCGCCGAGCGGGCGGCGTTCCGTGCCGCGCAGCAAGTCGCGGCCCGCCAGTTCGCCGAGGCCGACGCCGCCAACCGGCGTCTCAAGGGCCGGGTCCTCGAACTCGGCCGCCGCAACAACGCCCTGGGCGAGTCCGACCCCGAGTACGCGGCCAGCCTTGAGCGCCGCATCGGCCGGCTCAAGCGCGTCGGTATCCGCATCCTCGCCGCGTACAGGGCGGAGAAGCACCGTGCCGACCGGCTCCAGGACCAGCTCGACGACGCCCTCGGCCTCAACGACCCGCGCGTGGACAACGGCCGGCACTGGCAGCACACCCGGAACGACCGCCAGACGCGGAAGGAGCCCACGTCGTGAGCCAGTTCATCACTGCCCTGGTTGGGGCTGGCGCCGCGGTCGGGGTGGGCTCGGTGATGGTCGCCCGGAACTGGCCGCAACCGTACCGCGGCCGCCACCGGGCGCCGGCCGCGCCCAAGCAGCGTGCACAGGCCGAGGCCTCGAGCAGCTCGTCGTCGCAGGCCGCCCCGGCGCCGCCGCATGGTGCGGTCGTCGCGCAGGCATGGGACGACTGCCCGAACTGCGCCAAGGCGACCGCCGGGATGCTCCACAAGACGGGCTGGACCTGCGGCGAGTGCCTGACGCCGGTCCTCGCGGGAGGCGTCGCATGAACGGCCTGGTTCTCGCTTCGATCGGGGTTGTAGCGGCCGGGCTGATCGTGGCCGTCTGCCTCACCGGCCCCCGCCAGACCCCGCGGCCCCGGCCGGCGGTGATGGACACCGAGCCCGGCATCAACCTCGCCGACCGCGACGCATGCGAACTCCTCTGGGCCATGCCCGCCTACGACGAGGCCACCGCGCGCCTCAACGACCCCATCGCCACCGACCCGGACCTTGCCGCTGGCCTCGACCGGCTGCGCCGCGCGGTCCGCGATGAACAGCAGAAGGGAGAGCAGGCGTGACCAGCACGCCCACCCTCTTCACCTCCGAGGCCCCGGCCGCCCCCGCGGCGGCCGGGCCCCGGCTCGTGCGAGTCCTCGGCCTCGACCTGTCCATGACCGCCACCGGCATCTGCCTGCCCGACGGCACCACACGGACGATCAAGACCAACTCCAAGGACGGCGACCACCGCCTGCAGACCATCGTCAACGAGGTCGGCCTGGCCCTCGGCGAGAGCGCCGACGGCTGCGGCGACGCGGTCGATCTCGTCGTCATGGAGGAGGCCCCGCCCGGCCTCAAGGGCCCTGCGATCAAGGCCATCCACATGGTCCACGGCGCGGTGCGGCTGCGGCTGCTCGACTTCGACACCCCGTACGTGATGGTCAACCCGACCACGCTCAAGGCGTACGCCACCGGCAGCACATCCGCTGACAAGACCGCCATGGCCATGGCCGCGTACAAGCGGGCCGGCCGGGAGTTCGCCGACGACAACCAGTGCGACGCCTGGTGGCTCCGCGCGGCCGGCCTCGAGGCCTGTGGCACGCCGGAGTTCGAGTTGCCGAAGGCGCAGCGCGAGCGGCTGGTCAAGGTCACCTGGCCCAACCTCAAGGAGGTGACCCGATGAAGATCCGTGAGGACGTCGCTGGGCTGCTTCGCGAGGGCCTCTCCAACGCGGAGGTCTCCCGCCGCACCGGCGTCCACCCGGTCAAAGTCGGCGACACGCGCCGAGCGCTCGCCCTGCCCGACTACTACGCCACGCTGCCGAGCTATGTGGCGCCGGACAGCGACCGCGACCACGGCACCCGCGCCAAGTACGTCATGGAGAAGTGCCGGTGCACACGGTGCAGGGAGGCAAACCGGCAGGCGCACAACGAGCGGGAGCGTCTCCTGGCCTACGGCCGCTGGCACCCCTACGTCGACGCCGAACCCGTCCGCGTCCACATCCGGTACCTGCAGGACTGCGGCATGGGGCTGCGCACCATCGCCGCCGCCGCGAACGTCGACCGGCAGCGACTCCAGGCGGTCCTCTCCGGCCGCCCGGAGCGCGGCACCGGCCCGCAGGAAAAGGTCCGCCCCGTGCTCGCCGCCGCGGTCCTGGCCGTCGAGCCGACGCTGGAGAACCTCGCCCCGAACACGCTGATCAGCCCTCTCGGCACCCGGCGCCGCGCCCACGCGCTCGTCGCCGTCGGCTGGCCCCAGCAGCACCTTGCCACCCACCTCGGCATGCTGCCGGGCAACTTCGCCCAGATGCTCGGCCGCGAGCATGTCCTCGTTCGCCGGGCCCTCGCCATACGGGGCATGTACGACGACCTGTGGAACGTCGACCCGGAGGAGCACGGTGCCAGTCCCGGCGGCATCGCCCGCGCTCGCAGGTACGCGGCCGAGCTCCAGTGGGCTCCGCCCGGTGCGTGGGACGACGACACGATCGACGACCCGGCCGCGTTCCCTGACTGGACCGGCCAGTGCGGCACACCGCAGGGCCCAGCCGCCCACCGGCGGCACAACATCCTGCCCGTCTGCCCGCCTTGCAAGACCGCGTACGCCGCGGCGCGGAAGGCGGTGGCGGCATGAGCCACTACAGCGGATCGGTGCCGGACTACGAGCAGGGCGCCGACTGGCGCGACTCGGCCGCCTGCGGTGAGGAAGATCCCGAGCTGTTCTTCCCGAACGGCAGCAGCGGCCCCTGGGAACTCGTCATCCAGGAGGCCAAGGCCGTCTGCCGTCGCTGCCCGGTCGTCGAAATTTGCCTGCAGTGGGCGTTGGAGACCGGCCAAGAGGCTGGCGTATGGGGTGGACTCAGCGAGGACGAGCGCCGCGCGATGAAGCGGCGGGCCCGCCGGCCCCGGGACCTGACCGCCGAGGCCATGACCCCCGCCAGCCCGCGTGGGAACGGGCCGCGCACTTTCCAAAGCATCCGCGACGAGTGCACCGCCCCCACCGACGACGGGCACATCCTCTGGACCGGGAAGGACGGCGCCTCGCTGGGCGGCCGCGGCTACACCTACCGGCAGATCGCTTTCGCCGCCGACCGCGGCCACCTCCCGACCGGGCGGGTGCAGACCGAGTGCGGCGTGGACCGGTGTGCGCACCCGCAGCACATCAGCGACGAACGGGAGCGTGACGCAGGCGCGCTGGAGCGCCTGGCCGCCGCGGAGGAGGCCCCGGCCGGTACGGAACTCGTGCCGCTGGACAGCCTGCCGGCCGAGGGGTGTGGCAGTCCGTCCGGCGCGCTTGCTCACGAGGCGTGCGGTGAGGAACTGTGCGACAGCTGCACGGCGGCGGTCACGGCGGCCGTCGGGCAGCTCGCCGGAGCGGGGGCCGGATCATGAGCGGCCGCCTCGAGGACAACACGCCTCGCTGCGGGCACTGGGTGGGCGCGGAGCAGCGGTACTGCCACGGCACCGACAACGTCCGCAACTACTTGAGCGGCCTGCGTTGTCCGGCGCACACCCCGAACGCGCTCGCCGGGAAGCCGGAGACACCGCCCGGGCCGGGCATGCCGGCGCGGGCGTGGTCGACGCCATCGCCCCTGTCCGACTCGCGGGTGTTCGACGACCGGGCCGTGGCCTCTGGCAAGAGGCGGTCCAGCCCTGCGGCTTACCGGGCCGCGCAGGCCGCCGTCGGTCACCGGCCGGCGCCGGGGATCCGTCTCGATCCGGGCCAGCCGGACGGCCGCGGCGGATGGATCCGCATCCCGACCGCCGACTACCTCTGCCCCGCCTGCCACCAAACCGAGGCCGCGTCCGGAGACCAAGTCGCCCACTTCGCCGCCCACATCGAAGACGAACACCGCACCCGCTGCTCGGCCAGCCCTCAAGGAGCACAAGCGTGACCCACCGACGTACGGACCGCCCGTTCCGTGGCGACGAACGCATCAAGGCCAGCGCGAAGGCCACCGAGCTGTACAAGGCCGGCCACACCATCCGCTGCGTCTCCACGCAGATCGACCGCCCGTACTCCACCACCCGCAACCTCCTCACCGAGGCGGACATCGTCTTCCGGCCCCGCGGAACCGTCTCCAACTGCACCGCACCCCACACCCCCAGCTCCACGGAGCCCAACTGATGGCCAGCGAGACGCAACGCGGCTGGAACAACGCCTTCCGCTCGTGGAGGCCCAGCCACTACCGGCAGCCGAAGCTCACTCCGCAGCAGCGCGACGCGATCACGCAACGCCTCGCCGACGGCGAGACCGTCGCTGCCCTCGCCCTGGAGTACGGCGTCAGCCGCCGAACCATCGACCACTACCGGCCATAACCGTCGGCCAACCCTCAAGGAGCACACGCCACATGACCGCTGCCGCCCAGCCCACGGGCCCTCTCAACAAGGCCGGCCTCGCCGAGGCCGTCGCCGCGGACCTCGGTGTCTCCCAGCGCGAGGGCCGCCGCGCCGTGGATGCCGTCCTCAACACGATCACGCGCGCGCTGGCCGCCGGACACAGCGTGACCATCACCAACTTCGGTAGCTGGCACGCCGTCCAGAAGCCCGAACGCCAGGCCCACAACCCCGGGACCGGCGAGTGGTTCACGGTGCCCGCCCGTCAGGAGATCCGCGCGCTGATCTCGCCGCGCCTCAGGGACCTGGTACGGGCCGGTGACCCGTCCGCGTGGATCCGTAAGAACCCCAGCAGGTAGACCGCCCGAGCGCCCCGGCCGCGCGAATCGGCCGGGGCACCCGCCACCAGGAGAACACAGTGACCGACACCCCGACCCACGAACGCCCGTACACCGACCACGACCTCCGTACCGAGGCCGCCCGCCAGCACTACATCGCCACCGAGGACCCCGAGTTCATGTGCGTCGGCGAGCAGATGCAGGACACCGAGATCGAGAGCCTGCTGCCGCCCGAGGAGGCCGACGGCGCCGAGGCCCCCCACTGGGACGAACTGCTCGACGAGGACCAGTTCAACGAGGCGCAGCGGAAGATCCACGGCCTCATCAACGGCGCGGCTGACGTGTCGAAGTGGGCCATCGACCTCGGCGCCGACGGGCTCGAACCCGAGGACCACACGCTCACCGTCGACGGCGACGACAAGCCCCTCGTCCGCCTGCACTGCGCCTTCAGCCCCGGCCTCGACGACCAGGCCCGCATCGCCTTCATGTCCCGCCTGGCCAGGGTCATGGCCAACGCCCTCTGACCACCCCCGACCGGCCGCGCCCCTCCCCCTGGTGCGGCCGCCCCGGGCGCCGGGCCCCCTTCCCCCCTCCGCGGGGCCCGGCGCCCCTCCCAGCAAGGAGACCCACATGGCCAGAAACGAGGCCCTCACCGGCGAAGACCGCCGCATCGTCGCCGCCGAATTCGCCGACCTCTACCGCGCCAACCACAGCATCCGCGCCATCGCCACCCGCACCGGCCGCTCCTACGGCTGTATCCACCAACTCCTCGTCGAAGCCGGCGTCACCTTCCGGTCCCGCGGCGCACGACACCCCTACTGATCCGGCAACTCCAGCGGAACGGACCCCCTCATGCCCCGCACCCTGCCCACCCCGCCGCCTCGGATCGCCCGCCTGCCCCGCAACCACGCTGGCTACCCCGTGCCGTGGTTCGTCGCCTGGATCGACGGCATGCCCGACTTCCGTGTCATCGGCGCTGGGAAGCTCGACGACGCGATCCGCTTCCGCGCCTGCTGGCTGTGCGGCGAACCCCTCGGCGCGAACGCGGCCTTCGTGATCGGCCCCATGTGCGCGATCAACCGAGTCAGCCCCGAGCCGCCGTCGCACCGGGACTGCGCCGACTACGCCGCCCGCGCCTGCCCCTTCCTCACCACACCCGACATGCGCCGCCGCGACAGCCAGCTGCCGGACAACACGGTCGAGCCGGACGGGATCATGCTCCGCCGAAACCCGGGCGTCGCCCTGGTGTGGGTCTCCCGTACCTGGCGCCTGCAGCCCCACCTGCGGCTGTGGACGGTCGGCGACCCAATCGAGACCCGTTGGTACGCCGAGGGCCGCCCCGCCACCCGGGCGGAGGCCCTCGCCTCCATCACCTCCGGACTGCCGCTCCTGCGCGCCGAGGCGGAGAAGGACCGACGGCCGGCGGCGGCGCTTGCCGAGCTCGAAGCGCAGCACGCCCGCGCGCTCGAGCTGATGCCGGCGGGTGACCGCTGATGGCCTCCGCCCGCACCTGGCGTCCTGACGGGCCCGGCAGCTTCCAGGCGCCGCAGGGGGTCCAGGCCGTCAACGACCGGACCGGCCGCCAGTGGTCCCGACGCGGGCCGCGGTGGACGTGCACCGGTTCGCACTTCATCCGCTGGCGGGTCCTCGTCGCCCAGCACGGGCCCGTGACCGAGGCCACGTAGACGGGCGGATCTTGCCGAAACGGTTCCACAACATCACAAAACCCCGCACATAGGGCGGGGTTCGGAGGACGAGAGGAGGGGCGGTGTCAGGACTCGGCGATGTTCTTGGCCGCGTTGGCGTCGCGCTGCTGCTTCTGCTTGCGGCGCCAGGCATTCACGCGTGCGTGGACGTGCCGGCGGACGTCGTCGGCGCGCGAGGTGCCCTCCTCGTCGCACAGCTGCCCGTACGCCGCCCACACCTCGTCGTCGATGCGGATCATGCGGCCGGGGGTTCCCCTCGTCGTCATGCGGCCAGGGTAGCTGACCGTTCACCCGCTACACACCCCCCGCGACCTGCCCGTACTGCGGCTCGTACTGCTCATGTATTGCTTGTGCCTACACACCCTGGGGTAGAGTCTACGACAGGTAAGGCGCCCGCCAAACCGCCCTGAGCTGGGGGTTTCTTCGTTATGCCCTGATCGGTACGAACCAGAGAGAAGAACCAGTTGAGCACTGAGGAGCAGGCCTCCGCCTCAAGCGGCGGTGTGCCGAATGCCTTCGGTAACGCCCTGTCGTGGAAGTGGACGCGCCACATGTCCACCTATCTACGGCGGTCGGGGCTGCCGCTGCTCCTGTGCCAGTTGCGGAACCTGGCCAGTGCCTCCGGAGAGGTCGCGTTCTCCTCGGACCGCAAACCCATTCGCATCCAAGACATCGCCAAGGCCGCCTGCGCCAACGAGAAGGACACGCGCCGCTACCTGGAGGCCGCGATCCGGGCCGGCGTCGTGCGGGTGCTCGGCGAGCGGAAGCGCGGCGCAGCGACCCGGTACGTGATCGTCCCGCACCCGTTCCCGGACTGGCAGGCCGCTGAGGACTACCTGAAGTCGACCGCGCGGAAGCCAGGGAAGCGGCCCGCGGTGTGGTCCGAGGACACCGAAAGTTCGGGTGACCGCGACCCGAACCAGAACGGGTCACCGCGACCCGAACTTACCGACGGTACGGCCGAGGAAGTTCGGGTCACCGCGACCCGTATGAGTTCGGGTCACCGCGACCCGAACGGTTCGGGTCACCGCGACCCGAACAACCCAGGGGGGTTCCCAGGGTCTTCCCATGACGGGGCTGAGGTCTCTTTCAAACCTCAGGTGGTTGGGCGCTCCGGTGATCAAGCCGAATCCCACGAACCAGACCCCAACGACCACACCACCTGGCACCAGTGCCCGGTCTGCCACCGGCGGATCATGCCCGACCCCCGCCGCCCCGACCGCACCGTGCACACCCGCTGCGAACCCCTCCTCGCCGACCACGAAAGGCACAGCGCATGACACCCGAACAGGCTGCGTGGGTCCGGGAACACGTCCTAGCGCCCCGCGAGATCCCGCCCGCCTACGCCGAATGCCCGTGCCAGGGCGTATCCAACGCGTGCGAGCACGGCCAGCACGACGAGTGCGGCCATGAGCAGTGGATCGCCTGGGGCGGCTACGAGGAAGAAACCGTCATCGGCCGTGGCTTCGGCCCCTTCCCCTGCGAGGGCGCCTTCGGCCTCAGCAGCGACGCCGACGTCTACCTCGCCGACCGCGCATGCCGCACCCGCTGCAACTGCCACTGCCACCAGCCCGTACCGCGGCCCAGCGCAGCACCCCAGGAGACCGAACAGCTCGACCTGTTCGCCACCACCGCCCACGGAAGGCACACCGCATGAAGCCCGACGACCCCCGCATGGCCAACGTCGAATGCGGACTCGCCCGCACCAGCTACCGATACGGCCGGGACGGAGTGGAGATCGCGGAGGGCATCATCACCACCCGCATCTGGGCTCTCCTCCACGTTCGTGCCGGCCGCGCCCAGAACCCCGACGCCTTCCCCACCTACGGGCCCGACGCGTCCGAGGAATGCGCGGCCCGCCGCATCGTCGCCGACCTACTCGACGCCGGATGGCGGCCGCCCGACACCGACTGCCTCGACCTCCCCGACAGCCCGTCCGCCGGCGACGTGACATGAGAGAGCGCTACCGCTGCCCCTGGTGCCACCCCCCGCCCGGTCAACGCTGCACCACCCCCACCGGCCGCCCCATCGCCATCCCCAGCCACGACGCACGACTCCACGCCTGGACCGCACAGGCCGCCAAGACCGGAGCCCTGGAATGAAGCCACCCGTCCCGTACTTCGGGTCGAAGCAGAGCGTCGCCGACTGGATCGTCGGACTCCTGCCCGACCACGACCACTACGTCGAGCCGTTCGCCGGCGGGCTCTCCGTCCTGCTCGCCAAGCGCCCGTCCCAGATGGAAACCGTCAACGACCTCGACGGCCAGCTGATGACCTTCTGGCGTGTCCTCCGCAACCGGCCCGACGAACTGATCCGCGCCTGCGCGCTCACCCCCCACAGCCGCGCAGAGCAGATCGCCGCCTACGGATCCCTCGACGCCGAGGACGACCTCGAGGTCGCCCGCCGCGTGTGGGTCCGCCTCACCCAGGGACGCTCCGGGATGCTCCGCCGCACGGGATGGCGGCACCACGTCCACCCGGCCGGATCCGCCACGTCGATGCCCGGATACCTCGACGCCTACGTCGACCGCATGGCCGCGGCCGCGGAACGTCTGCACGCCGTCTCTCTGGAATGCCTCCCCGCGCTCGACCTCATCGCCAAGTACGGAAGCCACTCCAGCGTCTTGCTCTACGTCGACCCGCCCTATCTCGGATCAACACGCGGCTGGGGCCGTAACTACCAGCACGAAATGAAGACCGACGCCGAGCACCGCGAGCTGGCGGCCGCACTCACAGACTGCCATGCCTCGGTCGTCCTCTCCGGCTACCACAGCCCCCTCTACGACGAGCTGTACGCCGGCTGGCACCGGTACGAGCAGCAGTCCATGACTGGCAACGCCAAGGCCGACAAGGCGCGCACCGAAGTCCTCTGGGCGAACCGCCCGCTCGGCGACCAGTTGCACCTCTTCAGCGAGGTGAGCGCATGACCACCCCATACGAGCGCCTCATGGCCGAGGCAATCCCCACCCGGCCCGCACCCGCCCCGAAACCCGAGCGTCCGTCGCGCCTGCCCGGCCCCTGGACGGCGGAAGAGCAAGACGCCCACTGGGCCGAACTTTGCACCGAAGTCGGAGCCACCAACGAACGACGACCCGCACTCCGCCTCGTCACCGACACCGTCACCGACGCCGCCTGAACGGCCGTAGCGCACACCAGGAGGAACGCCGTGAAGCAGCTCGCGTTCGACGACCCGTCGTACACGGTCCACTGCTTCTTCGACTGCGGGCACCGCGTCAGCACAACCGACCCGGACGAGTCCCACGAGCAGATGGAACAGCACTACAGCGAGCAGCACGGCCCCGACATCCACCGCGCGCTGACCGTGGACCCGCCGTCCCCGTCAGATCCTCCGCAGCGCCGTTCACGCCGCCGTTGACGCACCACCCCAACACCACCGACCCCAATGCCGCGTAGGAGCAGCTCATGACCACCACCACCGAGCACCGCAAGCTCACCCAGGCCGAACTCGTCACCGAAGCCACCGAGCGCTTCGGAAACGACCCGCTCAAGTGGGCCTTCGTCTGCCCCTCCTGCGGAGACATCGCCAACGGCCAGGACTTCAGCAAGGCCCTCGCCGAACACCCCCGCAAGCACCGCTCCGGCGAGACCGTCATCGCCTCCGACATCGTCGGCCAGGAATGCATCGGCCGCACCCTCGGCGCCCTGACGAAAAGCAGCCGCAAGTACACCGGCCGCGGCTGCGACTGGACCGCCTACGGCCTGTTCGGGGGCCCCTGGGAGATCACCCTCCCCAACGGCCGCACCATGCACGCCTTCCCCCTCGCCACCACCCCTTGCTGACAAATCTGTCAGCTACCCCACCTATCCGCACCACCTCGGAGCAACCGCATGCATGACCACGCTGAAACGGACAACACCGGAGCCACACGGGCCACAGAAGCGCTCAACGGGCCTACAGAGCCCCAGAACCACCCCGGAGGCGACAAGCCCCCGACCACACCCGCAACGGCCGCCAGCGGGCAGCACAGCCCCCGCAACGAGGCACCCACGGACCGTCTCGCCTACCGCGCCGAGGTGCTGGCCAAGGCCATCGGCCGGCTCCGCGCGATCCCCGTCACGTGTACCGCCCTCACCGGGCCCGTCTGGTACGGCACCGGCTGGAACGACGCGATCACCGCGCTGGAGGAGATCGCCGAGTACCAGACCCCGGACGACGAGGCGTACCCCGGCGAGTTGCAGCGGCTCCGCGCGCTGGCCCTCGCGGTCCGGGTGGCCATCCGCAAGGACAGCCTGCCCGAGGTGAGCCGCGTCATGGACGCGCACGTTGCCTGGGAGGCCAGCGCCACCAACGGCGAGGCCGCTGCGGACTTCTTCCAGCCCGGTCACAGCTACACCCACCGCGACGGAAGTACCTTCGACTGCGTCGCCGTCACCACCCACCCCGACGGCGGCGAGCGCGTCGCACTCGGCTGGCACACCGACACCGCTGACTGGACGTTCGTCGGTGTCCGGAACATCAACCACTGGAACCACGAGTACGACGGCGTGCAGCCGCCCGCCGAGGCCGGGGAGGTGTCGGCGTGACGCGGCCCTGGACCCCGGACCGCGTCAACGCGGACGGCTCGACCACGATCAAGATGAAGCGGGCATGCAACGGCTGCGGCCAGCGGCTCGGCGACGTCACCGACGCCGAGATGGCCCGCGCGGTCAACGGACTGCCCCTGCCTGACGTCCGCCGCGAGTGCCTGGCTTGCGCTCCGACCGCACCCGAGCCCGCATGCCGGCCGATGGAGATCGTCGCCGGTGACGCGCTCTGCCTGGAGCTGGAGTGCGACCACACGGGCGGAGGCGGCTCGTACAGCATCCCGCCGGACTCGTACTGCGACGAGGTGGCCGAAGCGGTCGTCTGCGCCACGCACTCCGAGATCACCAACCTCGGCGAGATCGTCCGCGCCGAGCCCTGGCCCTGCAAGCACTCGAAGGCGGTGACGGCATGAACGCCGAGCACTGGAACGAGCGGTACCCCGTTGGCACGCCGGTCCTCGCCTACCCGGGCGCCCGACCGGAGGACGGCGCGAACGACGAGACGCTGATCACCCGGACCCGCACCAAGGCCCAGGCCGTCAGCAGCGGCACCGACGTGGTCTGGGTCGACGGGCACGGCGCCTACATCGCCCTCACCCATGTCGACCCGGTCACCGAGGAGCAGTGGGAGCAGGCGCGGATCGACCGCGACACCAACACTGCCGCCCGCCGCGCCGCCCTGCTCGACGCCATCCGCGCCTACCCCAACCGGTGGAAGCCCGAGCGTGCGGCCTTCGCCGCAAAGCGGGCCGGGTTCGGCTGGGTCAGCGAACGCACCGCAACCGCCGACCTTGAAGCCCTGGCCGCCGACGGGCACCTGACACCGGTCACCGAGGTCGTCATCCGCCACTACGACCTCACGGAGGCCGCACGATGACCGAGCAGACCGAAGACACGTTCTGGGCTGAGGAGCGGGCCCGCGACGCTGCCGAGCGCGGCCGCCACGCCGACCCGGGAGCCTGCGGCACCTGCACGACCGCAACCGCAGCCGGCGGGCAGGTCGAACACGACGAATGCGCGAAGCGCGCCACCCTCCTCCCCGCACCGGACGCCCCCGGCTACGAGCTGATCACCGGCATGACCGAGGAGGAAGTCTGGGCACTCCCGGCCCGCTTCCACCACCCGGTGTTCATGGAGTCGTCCACCCCCAAGGCATGGGTGTGCGCCGTGTGCTGGGGCGACGGCTGGTCCACGCTCTGGCCGTGCAAGACCGCCGTCGACCAGGGCCTGCGCGTCTTCACCGCCGACGACTACGCCGAGACCGCGGCCAAGCGGCAGGCGGCCGAGCTGGCCGCGTACAGGGCCCTGGAACTCGGCAACCTCGACGGCCGCGTCTCCGCCGCGTGCGGGAACCCCGAGCACCCGACCTGGCTGCGCAAGCCGGACGACGCCCGCGGCTGCCCCTGGTGCCGCCTGGCCGAGCTGGAGTCGTCCGCCAGCGACGAGCAGCTCGCCGAGATCGAGGCCCGTGTGACGGCCGCGACCGACGGCCCGTGGGAGCGGTACACCGGGTACGGCCCGCACTTCTACGCCAACACCGCCGGCCCGTACCTCCGCGGCGTCGGCGACCTCAACTTCGGCGTCGGCGACCAGGCCGCAGCCGACGAGGAGTTCGTCCGGCACGCCGCCGAGGACGTGCGCACGCTGCTGGTCGAGGTCCGCCGCCAGCGCGCCGAGCTCGCGAAGTACGTCGGCAAGGAGCCGACGATCGCCGAGGAGATGGCCTACCTCTCCCGCTGCATCAACACCGTCCTCGACCTGTGCACCAAGGCCGAGGAGCAGGCCGGCCGGTGGGAGCAGCCGCTCCCGGTGCCCGAGTGGGTCGCACCGGTACGCGCCGCCGCCGAGGGCCTCGTCGAACGCCGCTCGTACCCGCCCGCCCTGCCCTGGGCGCAGCTGATGGACGACGAGGACCTCCAAGAGTTCCTCGCTGAGCTCTCCGGCGTGGCAGTCGGCCGCTCGGTCGTGCCCAACGTCCAAGACGCCCTGGCTGATGTCGAAGACACCTGCGCCCGCTGGCGCGCGATCGCCGAAGCCCAGCACGCCCACAACACCGCCCCCGGCCCGAACGCACCCAAGGACGGTGAGGACCAGTGACCGCCGTGCCCGAACCTGTCGCCCGGGCCACCGAGTACGAGGTCAACTGCCTCCCCGAAGATGACCTCGAAAGCCATCTCTTCGCCATCCGCGTCCAGTACCGCGGCAACGGCCGATACGCCGTCATCCGCCACGGGGACATGTGCCTCGGAGCCGACGGCACCTGGGACTTCGGCGTCAAGGAGTACGACCGCGGCCAAGCCTGGCTCGACGCCCACCGCTTCGACCGCGACACGGCTCTCCGCCTCGCGAAACAGCAGGCACCGCACGTCACCGTCAACGGGTTCACCGTCGCCGACGCCCTGAACATGCAACAGCGACGGACCGAACGGCGCACCACGGCCCGGGAGCCCGGCACGTGACCGACCCCACCGGCGAGGAGGAGCCCGTCACCTGCACGTGCGGGCGCCTCCTCACCGACCCCGAATCAATCGCCCGCGGACTCGGACCCGTCTGCCACCGCCGCATCCACGGACGCCCCAGCCGCAGGCCACGCACCACCAGCCCGGCCGCCGAGCCGGGCCCCGGGCAAGACGAACTGCCCCTGACCGACCAACTCCCCCTCTGGAGCGCCACATGACCAACCGCCCGCTGCTCCTCATCGACGTGGACGGCCCGCTCAACCCCTACGCCGCCAAACCGCAACGCCGCCCGGAGGGCTACCAGACCCACCGGATGCGCCCCACCGGCTGGGAGCAGCCGTGGCAGAAGCCACTCCGGGTGTGGCTCAACCCGGCGCACGGCCCGGCCCTGCAGGAGCTGCCGTTCGACCTCGTCTGGTGCACCACCTGGGCGCACGAGGCGAACGAGTGGATCGGCCCGCACATCGGCCTGCCCTCCCTCCCCGTCATCGAATGGCCCGAGGACGCACGTAACGTCCCGGCCGGCGCCACGTTCTGGAAGACCCGGCACGTCGTCGACTGGGCGGCCGGGCGGCCGTTCGCGTGGATCGACGACGACTTCACCGACGCCGACCGGGAGTTCGTCGCCGCGTCCCACGACGGCCCGGCGCTGCTGCACTTCGTCAGCCCGCGCGCTGGGCTTCTGCCGCCTGACTTCGAGGCGCTCACCGCGTGGGCGGCCAGCCTCGCCAACCAGCCCTGACCCACCACACGGCGCCAGCCGCCCGCTGTCCGATCCAGCGGGCGGCCATCCCCCGAACCTTCCACAACGAGGAGTTGACCATGGCCGACACCACCGCTTACGTCGAAGTGCTTGCTCGCCTGCTGTGCGCCGCCGACGTCCACGTGCACGACGGCGACCACCCGAGCTGGCAGCAGCTACGCGTTGCCCGGCATGGTCGTGGGCAGGACGACTACCGCAAGGCCGCCCGATGGCTGGCCGCCCGACTGACCGTTGCAGACAAACCGGCCACCGTTCAGCAGCCGCCCGCCGATCAGGCCGCCGTCTACGCCGAGGTTGCTGACCGGCTCGCCGCCGATGCGGAGCAGGGCGACAAGGAAGGCCTAACGCGGATCTACCGGCGCTCCGCCGCCAAGCAGGTACGCGACTGGGCCAACGAGTTGCGCCGCATGGCCGACGAGGCGCAGCAGCCCGAGTCGTCCACGCTCGACGAGGCAGCCCTCGCGCGCGACAGAACGCAGCTCCTCGAAGCGATGTCCGGCGTCAGCGAGGAACGCTGGTGCGCCGGATGGATGGAAAGCCTGGACCAGCGTCTGCACGCCGAGGCCGGCATCTGGGAAACCATCGGCCGCACCATCGGCTGGCCCACCGGCAACTACGACCACTGGGTGTGGATGTCCTGGGACGAGGCCGCGCGCCTGTACTCGTCAAAGGAGTCGTGATCATGGCTGACTACACGACCGAGACCGTCACCCGCACCGTCCGCCGCTGGATCATCCCCGCCAGCGAACCCTGGGGCGCGGCCGGCGAAGAAGTGTCCAAGGCGTGGGGTGCGGCCGCCGCCACATACCGGCAGGCCCACCAGCTCGCCGAAGACGCCTCCATCCCCGGCGACGCACTGCGGTTCCACACCCGAGACGACCGCATCGTCATCGAGTTCACCACCGAGCAGCAGCCCGGGGAGCCCCACTGATGCCCGATCCCGGACTCGTCCTCGTCGGCGTCGCCTGCTGGTTCCTCGGCTGCCTCTGCTTCCTCGCCTCCGGCCTTACCCACCTCGCCCACACCATCCGCCAGACTCGCCGCACCCGGAAGCCTCAGTGATCAACCTCGCCATCTTCGTGTTCACCGTCTGCACCACCAGCGCAGGCATCCTCGGCCACCCACCCGTCCTCGCCGACTGGGCCTGCCGGACGGCTACGTGGGCGGCTCGCAAGGTCTCTCGCGCCTCCCAGGCCACCCGCGCCCCCGAACAGCCCTCAGCAGGCCGCGTACGCCCCGTCCCGTCCTGGGCCCACACCGAGCCCTACCAGTACGACGAAGCAGCCTGAACGCCACCCGCCCGGCGACCGATCACCAACCTGCTCCACTGAAGGAGCAGCCCCGGATCGGCCGCCGGCCACCAACCCTCCCGGAGGCCCCGTGAACAGCCCGTTAGCGGTCGCCATCCTCGCCTGGCCGATCGCCTGCGCCATCCTCTACGCCCTCCGAGCCGCCTGGCGCGCCGCCACCCGACACTCCCGCAACCGTCGGAGCACCCGATGACCGAGCCCTGGAACACCATCAGCCTCGCCGCGAGCATCGCCATCTTCGCCGCCGCAGGCCTCGCCCGCTGGCGCCACTGGATCACCAGCCGCACCTTCGCCCTCCTCTGGGGCGCCTCCTGCGCCATCACCTCCGCCCGCTCCGCAACACGCGGATGGTGGCCGCTTGCCGTGGCCGGCGCCGTCGTGGTCGCGCTGATGTTGTGGCTGTGGTGGGCCGAGCGCCCGACACGCTCAGCAGCGGACGGCGGTGAGCAGCAGTGACCCCGCACCTCACCACCGCCCGCGCCTGCACCGCCGCCACACCCCTCCTCGCAGCCAGCGCCTGCTACTCCGCCACCGCCAACCCTTGGCTCGCCCTCCCCGGCCTATACGCCGCCGCCGTCCTCGCCTGGACCGCCGCCCGCTCCTACACGGCACACCGGCGCACCCTCGCCGAACACCACTGGGCCAGACGCCAGGAGCTCGGCGCCTGCCCGCCACCGCTGGACCCGTGCTGCCTGCTCGCCCACCACAGCAACGGCGCAGCACACGACCACCGATGCACCCAGCCGCGCCCCGACCGCCAGGGCGCCGACTACGACCACGGGACCGCCGCATGACCAGCCGCCCGACCGCGAGCACGATCACCGATCCACAACTCGACGAGCTGTACGCGCAGCGAGACCGGGCCCGAGACGCCCTCCGGCACCTGATGCGGTACCTGCCCAACCACGCAGAGACCGACGAGCAGCACGTCGACCGCACCCCGCCGGCCGCCGTGCGGCAGCTGGTCGACGCGCTCGCGGAAGCGCTGCCGGAGTTCGACCCGGCCGAAGAGCGGGACTTCGTGTGGCGGCAGTACCAGCGCACCCACCGCATCCTGAGCCGCCGCGTGGGGCGCGCCGAGGCCGCCATCGAACGCGTGCGCAAGGTGCAGCCCGACGAGCGCCCCGTGTACGGCGACCTGTCGCAGGGATACCGCAACGGCTGGAACGAATGCCTCACCGCCATCCACGCCACCCTCGACGACACCGAGCAGTCCAAAGAACAACACCCGTTCACCTGCCCCGGCCCCAAGAAGGACTGACCATGGCCAACACCGAATGGAACGGCGAGCCCTGCAAAGCCCGCCGCGTCACCGCCATCGTCGCCGACGACGACCGCTTCCCCGCCTACTGGGCCCGCCACCTCGTCGACACCCGCCGCAACATCGTCGAAGTCGAGTACGGAGGCGAGAAGTTCTACCTGGACGACGAAGACGGCTCGGGCTGGCACAAGGTCACCCACGGCGGTTCACCGCGCTGGACACACAGCAACATCACCATCGACCCCGACACCATCCAACCCCGCGGCCAGCAACTCGCCGCCCCGGACAAGCCGTGCCCGCACGAGAACTTCGACGCCACCGTCGACGTCAACCGCATCACCGCCAGCGACAACGACCCGACCGTCGTCGGCTACAACGCCGACATCAAGGTCAACTGCGCCGACTGCGGCGAACCCTTCCGCTGGACCGGAGTCCCCGCCGGTGCATCACCCCGCGAGCCGATGTGCAGCATCGACGAAACCGAACTCCGCGCCCCCCTACGGCCGGCATCGGCAGACCCGGACTTCGGCCTCGGCCTGCCCGGCTTCGCCGTCAACTACCGCCACCCGAAGGAGAGCTGAGCATGGCTGACTGGCACACGGCTGGCTGCGCCCGCGACTGCTCCGAACAGCACACCTACAAGCTCGGCCGCTGCGCCCTGTCGACCGACACCCCACCCGAGCCCACCGTCGGCATCACTCGCGTCGAGACCGAGTTCGACGGCGAGCCCGGCATCGTCGTGCGCAGCATCCCCGTCTCCGCCTGGGAGGCGCTCGTCAAGGTCACCATGTGGGTCTCCCGGGGCCGCTCCGCCGCCTTCATCCCCGACCCGGACATCGCACCGGCCTATCCGGACGCTGCCGCGCGCAGAGCCCTGGGCGCACTCCACGACTCGGGACTGCTCCCCCTCGGCGACAGCCCGGCAGCGACCCAAGCGACCGAGCCCGTCGACGTGGACGAGCACGTGTGCAAGCCCGGCGCGCGCCTCTACTACTGCCCGGCCGGCGGCGAGGTCGAGTCGGACTGCCACGGCGACTTCGACGTCTGCTGCGACCGCCTCGACCGCCACCAGGCGCTCCTCAAGTGCAACCTCGCCTACCTGCGGCAGTCGCACGCCGCGCACTCGTGGGAGCCGCAGCCCGGCATGAACCCCGTCCACTGCCAGGGCTACGGCGAACCGATCAACCCCGCGTCCGGCGTCAGCGACAGGGCGGGTTGCGGGAGCGGATCACCGAAGCCCTGACTTCCGGACACAGTTTCGACACAAGGCCTCCACAACTGCCTTACCGCAGACCATGATTCATGCTTCGACCGCAACACCTCAGGGGGGACCATGAGCGACGACACCACACCCGCGCCCACGCTCGAAGACGAGCCACCGACGAAGAAGCGCCCCACCCGCGCGATCACCATCGGATCGGCCGTAGCCGCCATCCTCGTCATCGCCGGCGTAGGCCTCGCGATCTCCAGCAACAAGAGCGACGACAAGGCCGCACCGGCCGCCAGCAGTAGCGCGCCAGGCCCGACCCCCAGCGCCAGCAAGGACATCGCTCAAGAGTTCGCCGACTGGAGAGATGACGGCGGCCTCGACACCCTCACCACACTCTCCGCCGACCTCAAAGCCGTCGATGAGGCATCCCACCCCGCCGACCTCGACGGCCTCCGCGACAGCTGCTCCACTCTCACCGCCGACATCGAAACCGCCCAAGAAGGCGACCCGCTCCCCGACAAGGCCACGAACAAGCGCTGGAGCCTCGCCCTCGAGCACCTCGGCAACTCGGCCACCGCCTGCACGCTCGGCGCCGTCAGCAGCGATCAGGCGTCGTTCGACCTGATGGCGTCCGAGATGGAAATCGGCACCAAGCACCTCCACGCCGTGGTCGAGCGTGTCGGCGAGGTGCTCGACCAGTGATGAAGCAGCCCCCGCCCGGATCGTCTCCGAGCGGGGGCGCAGCGCCTTGTGGTGCTGGGGTCACGTGTTCTTGAGCTTGGACGGGTACACCTCGTGCCGCGGATCCCACCAGACCACGTGGAAGATGTTGCCCTCAAGGAACCCATAGAGGCGCTGGAGACCCGTGAACTCAAGCCGCTGGATCGCCGTCATATCATCGCGACGCATAACCGTCAGACGATCCAGAGCCTCCTTGCAGAGACCGCCCGGCAGGTCGTATTCCTTGAACAGACGCCAGGAACCACGCAACTCGGACACCGTCATCGACTCGCAGTCGGCCAGCTTCCGCAGCACTTCACACAGCACCGCCGGCTCCATGCCATCGAACCCCCACCGGCCATCGTGATCGACGTGCGTGAAACGCCAGCAGAGACGATCCCCCGACGAACCTGCACCGGGTAACAGCGACAGCGGGTTACCGGTGCGCTTCTCATCGGCGATCGGCGCCGATGGAACCCGCAGCTTCTGCTTCTTCCCCCCTTTGGCCACTCAGTCCTCGCGGCCTACCAGGGCGCCGAAGAAGTCGGCGATCTCTTCATCCCGCAACTCCTCGCTGCTGCGCTGCAAGTCGGCAACGCCAGCCCTGTTGCGGGCATCCAGCCACGGGCCAGGCTGATGCGTCATCGCGGACAGTTCGTGCGCCGTGTAGGTACGGAAGTTCTCCAGCACCACGTTCACCGACTCGCGCTCACCGTCGTCCAGCGCGACCGGATCCCCCTGGATGTCAGCCTTATCCAGCTGGTACCGGCCGCGGTGCTGGTCATACAGTTCGTAAACCACCGGCCCATTCGCCCAGGCTTCGAAACGCTCCGGGAACAGCTGCCGGTCCTCCCACGCCATGTGGTAGCCGTAGGCGAAGTAGCAGAGCTTCTGCAGCTTCATCGCGGACATCGGCCCATCCTTGGCCAGTATGTACGCCGCCACGTCCTGCACGCTCGCCATGGTGTCCCCTCTAGTGCCTGTCGCTGCCAACGTAGACGAGCCGCACCCCAGCTGCGACTCAGCAGACCCACGGGCAGGAAGGCACTTCCCCCATATGCTGCAACCGTATCGGCCTGCGGCAACGCCCGGAAGACCGGGGGTGAAACCCTGGACGCCCGATGACACGCCGAACGGTTGTATGAATTCTTGTCCGCGGCGACACGGCCCTCAGACCATCCGTCCAAGCCCACCGCCACGCCACTGGGCAAGCGCGACATCGCGGCATCCAGCTCGAGTACACCCTCTTGACCCCCACCAGGCCGCAACGCACCCTGAACCCTTCACGCGCCACAGGGAGGCCCCGTGTCCGAACCCGACCATCGCATCGTCACCCACGAGGCCGGCGACCACCGGCTCATCGCGATCGTGGAACGCACCCCGGAAAACGACCAGCTAAGCGACGAGGAGATCGCGGCCCGGCTCCGCGAATGGAAGCGTAAGCAGCGGCATCTCCGCGTGGTCGACGACGAGTAGCACGCTGGCCTCTCCAGGCAGCAGTCGGTCCGCCGATCCCTACCCCTGGAATCGGCGGGCCGTTGTACCCCCAAGGTGTGCGCCCCGCGAGGGGCAATTCCGACCGTACGCCGGAGTGTGCGGGCTGGGAAGACGGCGATGCCCCCGCCTCGACGGAGAAGGGGGGCATCGGCGTGTACGGCTACGGCGGCCACGACTCCTTGTAGCCAGGCCGGTCCACGTAGGGCAGGGCGAGCAGACACAGTCGACGTTCCACTCGCGCGTCCCGGCCGCAGTCACAAGGCCCGCCCCGCCGGCCGTCGTCGCAGGTCTCTCCGCCGTCGCGTTCCTCGCTAGCCGCGGCGCACGTGTACCAGCAGTCCTCCACGACATCGTGCTTCTCCGAGAGGAAGTCGTCGACCAACTGCCGCTTGGCCTCGATCTCGCGCAGCGCACGCTCCGGATCCCACTCCGCCATGTACTCGCCGTAGCGCGGCAGGATGACCGACGTGATCTCGTTCCCATTGCCGAGGTCCCGGATCTCCCGTACGCAGTGGTCGTACTCCCACGCCAGGAACACGGGGTGCGTAGCCCGCGCGATCCGCTCGTCCTCGTCGAGCTGGGCGCGCAGCCACTCCGCCAGGTCATCCATCGTTATTCCTCTGGCTTCTTCTCGGCCTTCGGTCGTGTCGTGCCGGACCCTTTACCGCGAAACACCGCCTGGACCGTACTCGGTTTGATCTCAAGGCGCGCCGCGATCTGCCGGTATGACAGACCTGTCCCGTTGTCCCACAGTTCCCGGATCAGCTCATCGCGGTCCTGCGACCAGTCCTTATTTCGGTTGGCCTGCTCAGCCATGATCTTGCTCTGAGCTTTGATCCGCTCTTCACGATCCGCGATCTGTTCGACCGCGTTCAAGGCGTCCGTCACGCGGCGCACCTCCTCGTCGCTCATCCCGGCCCTTTCCTCCGGTGGGCCGCTTGCCATGGACTGTAGGGGACCCCTACAGTCGGGAGCAAGCAGCCCGCGCTGCCCAACGAATAAGCCCCTGGCCCGGCGCTGGAACGCCATATGGGCCAGGGGCGCCCACCTTCAATCGCGACAAAGAGGCAGGCATGCCCAACCGTACCGATCAGCCGTTACCGCAGCACACCCCGGCACTCCCCGAACCCTCGTACGCCCGCCAGGTCCTGGACGTGATCGTCGACGAGCTGGAGCGCACCGGGAACCGCCGGCGCCTCCTCACCGAGGTCGGCCTGCGTCGCGCGTTCACCGTCGCCGTCGCCGCGAAGCTCCACGCGCTGCCGACCGCGGTCGCCAACGAGGTGTCCGAGCAGGTTGCCAAGCTCCTCCCCAACACCGGCCCGGTCATCACGCACGGCGGATACGCGACCCTGCTGCGCGAGATCGCGCAGGGCACGCGGAACACCCCCGCCGACGACGAGAACGCGTCGGCCGCCGAACTCCACGATCGCGCCGACGCCGACTACAGCCGCGCACGTGCTCGCCGCAGCCAGTTGTCAAACGAGGACCGCCTGAACGGCAACGCACCCGAAGGCGGCCGCTGATGGGCGACACCTTCGGCGGGACCTGGCATCGCCCCGGTGAGACCAGCCGCAAGTGCAAGGACCGCCAGCGCGGCCGCTCCATGCGCGAGTTGCAGGACCGCGCCTCCTTCGACCACGAGCCCCAGTCCGGCTGTGGCGCCCTGTTCCTCCTCGTCATCCTCGCGGCCGCGGCCCTCGGCCTGCTGCTCTCGTGACCGGCCGCAGCAACTGACTGTCTCCGACCGGCCGGCCCCGAACCCCCGCCCGGGGTCGGCCACCCACTCACCGATCCAGAACAGGAACCCACGTGTCCGACCACGGCAAGCTCGCATCCACCGGCGCCGGAGCCCTCGTCATCGGCACCACCGTCATCACCGGCTGGTACCTCCTGGCCATCGCCGCCGGCATCATCGTCATCGGCGCCGTCTGCATCCGCTTCGGCTTCCGCCGCGGCAAGAACGCGGGGCAGCCGTGACCAGACCCCTTGACGCGCGCCTGCACCGTTCCGGCATGGTGTTCGCCGCCGCGGTCACCTTCCTCGCCGCCGCCGTCTGGGCCGCCCACCACGGCGTGCAGGCCGCGCACTACGGCGACCAGGCCGTCAGCCGCCTGGCCGCCGTGTGGGCGATCACGTTCCTGCTGCTGCTCTCCCAGACGATCATGTACCACTGCGAGCGGATCCGCCGCCCCTCGCCCCGCGCCCGCCGCCAACTCGACGCCCTCCACGTCGCCGTGCTCCTGCCCGTCTACAACGAAGACGACGGCTACCTGCGGCTCGGCCTGGAGTCGATGCTCGCCCAGACCCGCCGACCCGACAGCGTGCACGTCGTCGACGACGGCTCCACAAGCGGCGACTACGCCCAGGTGCGCACCTGGTGGATGCAGGCCGCGAAGGCGGCCGGGATCGCGACCACGTGGCAACGGACCCCCAACGGGGGCAAGCGGCACGGCCAGGCCGCCGGCGTCCGCAAGTCCCCGGAAGCGGACGTGTACGTGACGGTCGACTCCGACTCCTGCCTGGCTCCGAACGCGCTCGAGGAGATCCTGCTCCCCTTCGCGAAGGCCCGCGTGCAGTCGGTGGCCGGGATCGTCCTCGCGACCAACCACCGGGCGAACCTCCTCACCCGGATCACCGACCTGTGGTTCGTGACCGGCCAACTCACCGACCGGTCCGCCCTCTCCGCCATGGGCGCCGTCCTCGTCAACAGCGGACCGCTCGCCGCGTACCGGGCCCCCGTAGTCCGGGACAACCTGGACTCCTACCTGGGTGAGACGTTCCTCGGCCGGCCCGTCATGTTCTCCGACGACAGCTTGCTCACCCTGTACGCACTGCTCCGCGGCCGCGCCGTGCAGCAGCCCAGCGCTGTGGTGTTCACCGCCCTGCCCGAGAAGTCCAGCCACTTTGCCCGCATGTACATGCGATGGATGCGCGGCTCGACGATCCGCTCCCTGTGGCGGATGCGCTACCTCCCAGTCACGGGGTGGGCGTACTGGGCGCAGCTGCTCCGCTGGTTCCAGGTCGCCCTGTCCACCACGGTCCTGGGCTGGCTCCTGATCGTCGAACCCGTCCGCTACGGCACCACCCCGCCGGCCTCATTCCTCGTCGTGCCGTTCCTGATCGGCTGGGCCCAGGCCCTCCGCTACCTCGGCGTCATCCGCAGCGACGAACGCATCCGCCAGCGGGCGATCACGTGGCTGCTCATGCCGGCCGCCGTCCTCGGCGCCTGGACCGTACTCCGGGCCATGCGCTGGTACGGCATGGCCACCTGCGCCCGCACCGGCTGGGGCACCCGCCAGAACGGCGCCGAAGTCACCCTCGACAACGCCTCCGCCGACGAGGCCACCGAACGGGTGGCGCTCCCGGACGACGACACCATGCGGATCCCGCTCGTGACGCTGCCTGCCCCGGACACCGAGACCACCCTGCAGCTCCCGCTGCCCGCCCGCTGAGGAGCCTGCCGTGACCCGCCGCCGTCATCGCAGCACCCCGCTCGGCCTCGACAGCCCGCTCGCCCGGTACGGGTTCACGGCGCTCGCCGTCCTCGCCCTCGCCAACAACCTGCCGCTGCCCGGCCTCGCCTGCACCGCAATCGCCATCTACGCCTGGCGTAGCCGCTGACCGCTCCGGAGGAGCACCGTGAACACAGACCAGCTGACCCCGTTACAGCGCAGGCTCATCGCTGGCGTTGCGGCCGGCGCCTGCGTGATCGCCGTGATCGGGTTCATCGGCTCGTACGCCGCGGTCCGCGGCCTCGCTGAAGCGAAGCACTTCGGCCAGTTCGCGATGCTCTTCCCGATCGGCCTCGACGCGGGCATCCTCGTGCTGCTCGCCCTCGACCTGCTGCTCACGTGGCTGCGCATGCCCCTGCCGCTGCTGCGCCACATCGCCTGGCTGCTCACCGCGGCCACCATCGCCTTCAACGGCGCAGCCGCGTGGCCCGACCCGATCGGCGTCGGCATGCACGCCGTGATCCCCGTGCTGTTCGTCGCCGTCGTTGAGGCGGCACGGCACGCGGTCGGCATGGCCGCGGACATCAGCGCCGACCGGCATATGGAGTCGGTACGGCTGTCGCGGTGGCTGCTCGCACCCGTGCGGACGTTCTTCCTGTGGCGGCGCATGAAGCTGTGGGAGCTGCGCTCGTACGACGAGGTGATCGCTCTCGAACAGTCGCGGCTCGTCGAGCGGGTGCGGCTGCGGAAGCGCTACGGGTGGCGGTGGCGTTCGAAGGCGCCCGTCGAGGTCGTCATCGCGTACCGGCTCACCCGGTACGGGCGTTCCCTCGCTCCAGCCGAGGGCTCCCCGGCCGCCGGCCACGTCGGCGGATACGACCCGGCACGGGACGGAGGCGTCACGGCCGTGCAGCCACAGTCGCGGCCCCAGCCGGGTGCGGATGCGGCAGGGGACTTCGATGCCGTCGCCGCATCCGCACTCGCGATTGCGCAGCCGGATGCGGCCGAGTGCGCAACCGCGGCTACGCGGCCTGTCGAGGGGGCTGCGCAGCCGGATGCGCTGATCCTCGACCTCTCGCCGATGCTGCCCCCGCACCCCGAGATGTGCGCACCCGCACTCGGTAAAGCTGCCCAGCCGACTGCGCAACCGGCTGCGCCGAAGGCCCCACCCGCCGACCGCCCGCGTCGACGTCCTGCTGCAACTCACGCCACGCACAGCCGCGACGTGGTGAAACTGCGCATCCCGGATGCGGATGCGCAGCTCCTCGACCAAGCCCGCGAGCTGAACGCGCAGTCCCTGCGCGAGGACGGCCGCAAGGCCCCTCTCCGACTGCTGCAGAACGAGCTGGGCATCGGCCAGCGTCGCGCTCAGCGCATTCAGGCGATGCTCCCCGACACGCTCGCCGCAGCCGTCGCAGACGCGGATGCGGATGCGCACTCACCCGCGAAGGAGGCGTGACATGACCACCCCGCCCGACGACCACGAGCTCGCCGTGAAGGCCCGGCTGATCGCGCTCATTGACGGGCCCGAAACTGCGGCTGCGCAGCCGCATGCGGTCAACGCCGCAGCCGCAATTGCGCAGCCGCACGTACCCATGCAGCCGCAGCCGGACCGCGCAGCCGCCCCCGGTGGCACCTGGTGGGATGCGCTGTACAAGGCCGGCGCATCCGACACCCACGACACCCGGCCGGACGACCGCAGCCCGGATGCGCAGCCGCAGCCGGGCGACCGCAGGCCGGACCGTCGGCGTATCCAGCCGTGGTGGACCGGCCGTCACGTCGACCTCACCAAGGACACAGACGAGGACGACACCGAGCCGCCCACCGACGACGACTCCGAAGAACCGGCCCTCGACGGCGAGGACGACGCGGAGACGGACACGGACGACGACACCGACGAGGGCGCATCCACGCGCCGCCGCATCTCCCGCACCCGGCTGCGCACTCGACCCGCCGTGCACAGCCGCCGCCCCGCAGCTGCGGCCACGGGCGCGGCACGCGCACTCGTCGACGAGCCCGCCCCGAGACTCGCCCTCGTCGACGCGTACGCAGCCGTCCCGTACCGCATCCGCTGGCTGGCCCTGCACGCCGCCGCCGCCGGCGCGGGCTGGCGACTCGGCATCGTCGACTGGGCCACGGACACCACCGCCTGGTACGCGGCCGGCCACTGGGTAAGCCCGTCCGCCTGGGTTCTGTACGGGCTCGGCGCCTGCGCTATCGCCCTGTATCGGCGCACCCGCAGCTGGGCGTGGCCTGCCGCATGGGCTGCCGCCATCCCCGTCTCGTCCGTCGTCGCCGGCGTGCTGCTGTACGGCACCGGCTACCACCCCTGAGGAACCCTCCGTGAACAGCGTCTTCGGTAACCTCGGCCCCGTCGGTCTTGCAGTGGTGCTCACTGTGCTGCTGCTCGTCGGCATCCCCGGCGGCGGCAAGCTCAAGCCGCTCGGCTGGTGGCCCACCCTCATCCTTTCGATGCTCGCCGGCTCCGCGTACAAAGCGGCTGGCGGCCTGTTCCGGCTGGTCCCGGACTTGGTCGGCAGCGTCATCTCGACCGTCAACGGCGTGATCCCCGGCGTCACGATGCCCGCGCTCGCCCTCGCCACCGCGATCTTCATCCTGTTCAAGAAGCTCACGACGAAGCAGGTCGGCATCCTCGGCATCTTCTTCTGGTACATCGCCGCAGGCGCTGGCGGTACCTGGGGTTACGTCTCCAACGCCATCGCCCACCTGGGGGCGAGTGTCGCATGACGTACTTCAACCTGCGGAAACTGCCGCCTGCGCCCGAGCCGGAGCCCGTCGAGGAGCAGCTCGCCGAAGCCGTGGACGAGCCGGAAGCGGACGACGCCGACGACGGGCAGCCGACGGGGTGGGCAGGTGCCCTCCGCGCCGGCCTGCTCGGGCCCGGCACTTGGCTGGCCGCGCGGTTCGGTACCGGGACCGCCTGGAGCGTGCACGCCGTCGCGCTGTGGGCGAGCGTCTTCTACGGCGGCTGGGTGACAGTCGCCGTCATGCTCGTGTGGCTGGCCGCGGTCGGGGCGTTCATCCCGCGCGACCGGCTGGAGGAGTTGGCCGCCGCGATCGAGCGGTGGGACACGCGCCGCCGCAGGCCCCCCGCGAGCGCGCCGGACGAGGCTCCGTTGAGCGGGGGGAGAGAGCCCATCGTGAGCCTCCTTCGCACCCTCATCGGCGATGCCCACGGGGTGCACGTGCGGACCGTCCTCGCCCACCTTCAGGAGCACGGTCAGTGGGGGGACAGGACGGTTGCTGACCTGAGGGTGCATCTGGAGGCTCTGGGTATCCCGGTCCAGCCCAAGGTGAAGGTGGGCGGAGTACCCACCCGCGGGGTGCTCCGCGCCGACCTCGACGCCCTGTCC
The DNA here is from genome assembly GCF_053601495.1 of Streptomyces sp. NPDC004721. Lineage (NCBI taxonomy): Bacteria > Bacillati > Actinomycetota > Actinomycetes > Kitasatosporales > Streptomycetaceae > Streptomyces > Streptomyces sp. NPDC004721. The sequence goes on along the minus strand of NZ_JBSGBZ010000008.1, from coordinate 62,970 downwards.
CCTCCCGAGGAGACGGCCCCGTCTCCCGGCCCGCCTCCCGTCGTCTGACCTGCACGTCTACCTACTGTCTCCCCGCCGTCTCCCGCCCCTCTCCCGGGGTGGGAGACGCACCCGTCTCCCCAGGAGCAACCGATGCCGTACGAGTACCAGTGCCGGCAGTGCGATGCGATCTCACCGGCCAGACGCGACCACCGCGAGGACGCCGAGGCCGACCAAGAGCAGCACCGCGCGACCACGCACGGCGGGCTGGCGCCGGCCGCGGGGGACGGCGTGCGCCGCGTGCACGCGGAAGCCCGCGGGGACGGTTGCCTGCCGTCGGGCTCGTTCTGGGCCCTGCTGTTCTTCCTCGCCCTGGTCCTGGCGAACTGTTGGGGCCGTTGACCGCAAGCCCCGGGGCAGACCGCTCCGGTCACCAGAAAGGGGCCACTCGTGCCCAAGTACACGTACCAGTCCGCACCCGGCCTGCGGATCCGCACCACGAACTTCGCTGGCACAGCGAAGGAGTTCGCTGAGGCACTCGCCGGAGACTGCCGGGCTGACCACGGAGTCGAGCCGAACGTGCGCGTCTGGCTCGGCGACGGGCCTGTCACCGGACCGCCCGCCGCGACCGCCCGGTGAGTCGAAGCTCCCAAGGATTGACGCGCCGACCTGCCACACTGGACCCGGGCCCCGTCGCGTCTCCCCCGTCGCGGCGGGGCCGCCGCGTTGTCAGACCCTTCCGGCACGATGCCTTTGTGAACTGCGTCATCTGCAACAGCCCCAACGCACGCCACTGGGGGGCGTACGGCCCCACCCCGGCATGCAACCGCTGCCATAGCGAGCGGGTCAGCCAGCAGCAGGCCGCCCTGGCCATCAAGCCCACCTGCCTGTACAGGCTGTACGACGCCTCTGGCCGACTGCTGTACGTCGGCATCACCTCAGATATCGCACGCCGATGGAAGGAACACCGCACGAAGCACCGGGAATGGTGGCCACAGATCGCCGAGCGACGCGTGAGCTGGTTCCTGAGGCGTGACCACGCCTGGCACGCCGAACGCGAGGCCGTATGGACGGAACGTCCCCTGCACAACGACGAGACCGCCGCGTACATCGCTGGCACTCTGCCCGCTCCGCTCCAGAACCCGGAGCCCACACCGAAGCCGCCGCCTGGTGACGGGTGGTGGCGGGACGAGCGTGCCGTCGCCGAGTACACGCTGGCATGGAAGATCTGGCTGGCGCAGCTCCGCGACGCTGGCCTGTCGCCGGAGGAGGGGATGGAGGCGCTGCTCGCTTCCCTGGCTACGTTGTAGCGGGTGTTTCGCTGGCAGGCTCTTCGGCTTGTGCCGGCGGTCGGGGCACCGCACGGGCCATCCAGCGGCTGTCGGTGAGCATCCGCGGCAGCATGACGGGCACGTATCCGGCGTCGACGAGGCGCGCGAGGCCCTCGGCGCACTCGTCCTCGCTGTCTGCCTGCACCCCAATCCGGATCGCCATGAGCCCAGTGTGGCGGGCGTATTGACCGGGTGCAGGCGGAATGCGGGAATCAGCGCCGTCGCGCGAGCCTGAGCCGCGGGAGGCGCCAGAGGCGCGTGCCTGGCGACACGGCCGGCTTGGTCGCGGTTAGGTACGCGAGCGCGGCGCCGAAGCCCACGCCGGGGACGAGGATGGCCAGGCCATACAACAGGTCACTCATGTCGTGGGCTTCTCGTCCGGGCGCACCGGCGTCTCGCGCAGGTCGGTCCGCGCGCCCTGGCCGGGCCGCTGGAAGTTGATGATGGTCGCTGGCTTCCAGACCGGCGAGCGCCCGAAGACGTTGTCCGGCTCGGGCAGTTCGCCGCGCTTCCGTGAGCGGTACGTGCGCACGGTCTGCGGCGCGACGTTCCAGTACTCGGCGATGTCCTGCACAGTCCAGTAGTCGGCGTTCGGGTCGGCCATCTCTACCCCTTGTCGTCGTGACGTGGACAAAGTCTAGGCGCTCCACCCTCCTTCGACATTGCTGCATTCATATTGACAAGGTTGACCACGCGACCTAACCTTGTCAATATCAGCGAGGCGAAGTTAGGGGTAAGTGATGAACGCCGTAGCAACCACCGAGCACACCCACTGCCTCCGCTGCCACAGGGTTCTCCGGTCCGCCAAGTCGATCGCCGCCGGCTACGGCCCCACCTGCGCCCGCCACATCCGCCGCGCCCCCGTCGACACCAGCGACTACAAGCCCCACCAGATCGCCTCCGCCCGCGAGTTGATCGAGGACGCCGCGATCATCCCCCTCCGCAGCATCGTCTTCATCGCCGTCTCCAGCGACGGCACCGAGACCTACAAGACCGCCCCCACCACCTGCAACTGCCCGGCCGGCCTGAAGGGCTCACGCTGCTACCACCAGCTCGCCGCCCGCATGCTGCTCGCGGCCTGATAGGAGAAGCACGAATGGACACAGAGGCCGTCGTCTGGCTGCGCCCCGAGTACCAGGGCCGCGAGGACGAGCTCATCCACCTCGCGGCCGCCGCGGACCTCGTCGGCGTCACCCGCTCCGCCCTCTCCAACTGGGCCAGCCGCCACAGCAACTTCCCGAAGATCGTCCGGCTCGTCGGTCCCCGTGAGCGGCGCACGAAGTGGGTCGCACGCGAGGAGTTCTTGACCTTCGCCCGCGCCCAGCTCAACAAGCCGCGCGGCCCGAACAAGCCGTCCGCGCCGGCCCGGCCTCGCGCGGAGATCCTCGCCGACCGGATCACCCACCACGAGGCGCAGATCAAGCGGCTCGCCGAGCTGGAGACGAAGCACGCAGCTGCCCTGAAGCGGACCCGTGCCGCTCTGGCTCGGCACCGTGACGACTTGGCCGTGGCCCGCCGGCAGATGAAGGCCGAAGCTCAGGCCGTCACGCGCCTCGAATCGAACTGACTCGTACAACCAGCCAGCCCTCTCTGAAGGAGAAACCCGTGGACTTCCGCGACGCCCTCGCCTCCGCGCTCGCCGACATCACCCCCCAGCCGTGGGAGTACACCGCCCCCGGTGGCGGCACCCTCACCGTCATCCCCGCCGGCCTCCGCGAAGACCCTGGCTGCGCCGAGGTGTACGTGAGGATCACGTTCAGCAAGACGCAGGCCGCACAGGCCTCGGTCACCACAACCGACCTGCCCACCCTGATCGCCGTGCTGAGCAAGCCGGTCACCGCCTGCTGGGAGTTGGTCGCACGCTGGGCCGACGGCACCCCCAAGACGCCGCTGCTCGACGGCGGCATCACGCTGGAGCCCACCTTCGGCGGGTTCACGATCACCGTCACCAGCGAGAACGGCGGCAGCACCGCCACCGCCACCATGGGACTGCCCGACAAGCAGCGGATGCCGCTCGCGTCCGCGCTGCGCCGGGCGCTGGATGTCGCCCGCGGTTGGGAGGACTGACTGGCTGCACCGGAACACGAGGGCCCGCCCCTGGGCATGTCCCGGGGCGGGCCCTCGACGTACGAGTCTTCCGAACGATCCGTCACAAGTTCGTCACGTCGCTTCCACATAATCGCCTAAGCCGCGACCATCCAGGACGTGACCAAGACCCTCAAAACCATCGCAGGCACCGCGCTACTGCTGGCCGCGCTCACCGCATGCAGCTCACAGCACAGCTCCGCCACCGCCACCGCCACCAAGGCAGCCGCGGCGGCGGACAAGCCCCTCACCGCGAGTAGCGCGTTCACGCAACTCTCGTCGACCGTGTCCTCGGCCAAGCTGTCCGGCACCGTCACCGAGGAGAACGACCCGAACAACCTGCTCGGCCGGCCCAACCAGTACACGTCGAAGATCACCTTCACCGACAGCCGGATCAAGCCGGCCGACGTGGAGGGCACGGATAAGGGCGCTGTCGAACGCGGCGGCGCCATCGAGGTGTTCGCCAGCCCGGAAGACGCTCAGGCGCGCGCCAAGTACATCGAGTCGGTCACGAAGTCGATGCCCACGCTCGCCGAGTACGACTACGTGCACGGCAGCATCCTCGTACGGGTGTCGCACTACCTGACGCCGAAGCAGGCCGCGGAGTACAAGGCCGCCGCCAACGGACTCGGCTGAGAGGCGACCCCCATGAGGCGAACCCTCGCCACCGCCGTCGCTCTGCTGGCCGCCCTGGTACTCGCCGGCTGTTCCGACAGCGGCCCCAGCGAGAAGCAGAAGCAGTACGCAGAGGCCGTCGCCGTCGCGGACCCTGACGACTACGGGGGCATGTCTACCGATGGGCTCGCCGACGCCCTCGGAGACGAAGGCACCCAGTTGTGCGAGCGGTTGAAGAAGGGCTCGTTCGACGACGCGGTGGCGTACGCCAAGCTCGGCTTCTCGACGAAGCAGTCGGAGGCGCTCGTGGCCTCAGCGGCGGTCGTGTACTGCCCGGACCAGAAAACCAAGCTCCCCACGACCTGAGTGATCGGGCGGCGAGTGATCACCGGGTGGGCACACTGGGCACACCACCCTCAGCACACCCGGGAGGCCCGCCATGCCCGAGACCCCCGACCTTGCCGAATACCAGTGGCCGACCTGTGCCCCCTGCGGCCGACAGCTCCGCCACGACGAACTCGGCCGCACAGCCTGCCGCCTCTGCCAAGACCGCACCGACCTCGCACTCCGCCAACTCCGCGGACCGCGCGGGCTCTACGCACAACTCGCCACCGTCCTGGCCCCGGGCTCCGGTCGGGGCGAAGGCCGCATCACTGGCTCTCGCACGGCTCCGCTGCCGCTGCGCCTTGAACCTCTCAGTCTCTCCGCGCGCGGTGGCGTCGTCACCGTGCTGCAGGCGTGGCTCGTCGACTGGCACGAGCAGTTGGGCTGGCGGCATCCCCGCTGGGAGGGCGCCCTCCAGCAGCAGCTCGACCAGGTGGTCAAGGCGCTGCGCGTGAACCTGGAATGGGCCGCCACCGAGCATTCCGCCTTCGGGGACTTCGCCCAGGAAGTCTCCAACCTGGTCCGCCAATGTGAGCGGCAGACCACCGGGGCACGGCCCGAGCGGCCCGTGGCCGTGGCCTGCCCATGCGGCACGGTGCTGCGCGTCACGGTGTCCACGCCGGGCGCTCGCTGCCGAGGCTGCGGCACGCAGTACGCGCGCAGTGAGGTCCTCGAGCTTCCCCTCGCGGTGCGGGCCGCCGCGTAGCCGCTCAACTGCGCTTGCGCTGGTGATCGCCTGTATGTCACAGTGCCCTCGTCGGAACACAAGTGTGTCCGCAGATACTTCCAGCCCCCAGCTTCCGGCCGGGGGCTTTCTGCATGTTCGGGGGTGAGAGCGTGCGCCCGAGCGAGCTGTACGCCGAGGATCTCGTCTTCGAGCATGAGGCCACAGCGGCGACCGGCGTTCCGGGACCGGTGATCCGGCAGTGGGCCCGCCGAGGAAAGATCCAGAAGTTCTCTGGCGAGGGACGGCTGACCGGCAACGGTCACGAGTACAAGACCATGTACGCCCTGCCGGAGGTCCGTGAGAGGGCGAAGACGTACCGGCCTCAGCCGCAGCGCCGCCCGAAAGCCGCGTAGTCCTATGCCGCCTGACGAGCTGGGAGACAGGGATGCCTGAGTCGGTCCAGCCCACGTTCTGCTCGTACCAACCGGTGCCGGGCGAGTTCCTGTCAGCCGCGTGCGTCGAGTGCGGCCACGCCCTGGTCCTGCACATCGGTGTCGAGCACTGCCCGGTGTGCGAAATGGTCCACCTCAACCAGCAGACGCAGGAAGCTGCTGTCACCTTCGAGCAGGTCGCGCGCGGCGAGAAGACCATCAACGACTACCGGGAGGCACGCGGGCTACCGCCGTTCCCGGAACCGGAAGTCGTGGTGCAGGTCGAAGGGACCACGCTCGACGATGCGGCCCTGCGCCGCGCCGTCGAAAAGCAGATGCAGCGTGGCGGTTTCAGCCGCACATAGTCGTCCGTCGCCGGTCGCGTTGAGGGTCGCGGCCGGCGGCGGATCCGAAGAGCACGCTGCGCGCCCTACCTACTCCGGCGCCGGTGTCCGCTCAACGAGGTAGGTTGCGAGCGCCAGAGCGCGTGACGGGTTGTCACGCAGCAAGCCAGCGGCCTGGTTACAGCCCTTGCACAAATAGCCTCGGTATTCGCCGGACGCGTGATCGTGGTCAATGTGCTTGGCGGGCTCTTCGCCGCAACTGTCACAAACACCGTTGTGCTCGACAATGGCCCGGTACTGCGCGTCCGTCAGTTTCGGATACTTGTGCCTGATCCAGGCTTCGCGGCGCCTCTCAGGGTTCTTCTCATTCCAGCGCCGCGAGTATTCGGCGCATTTCTCCTTGTTGGCCTGACGCCATTCCCGGTTCCTAGCAAGGATCCGCGCGCGAACTTCCGGGTCTTGGTATCGCTCCTGCGCTCGCTGCCGGGCTCGCTCCTTGGCGTCAGGCTTGGCAGCGTACGCACGGTTCTCTTCCCGAACCTTCTCGCGGTTTGCTTCCTGCCACTCACGCTTGCGTTTGCGGCGCTGCTCTTTCTGTTCTTCTGTCAATTCTTCAGGCACACATGAATTCTATCGGAGGCACACGTTGAGCGTGCGTGAGATCTATCAGGTAAAGGGCCTCGTTCGCGTTCAGTTGATCGCGTCCGATGGGGCCGTGAAAATCGATCAGACTCAGGCCAATCTCATTACGCAGATTGGCGACCAGTACATTCTCGAAAGGGCGACGGGGATCTCGTCTCCGCCCGCGCAGGCCACTGGTATGCGCCTGGGTACCGGCACGACCGCGACCGCGAAGACTGGTGGGGGCGCGGCTTTGGCCACGTACCTGTCCGGCTCCAACAAGGCGTTCGACGCCACCTTCCCGACGTCGTCCCTGTCGGCGCCGAACCGGGTCATCACCTGGCAGACCACCTGGGGTGCCGGTGTTGCGACCACCGCGTCGAACATCACCGAGGCGGTCATCGTCAACGACACCATCGCGACCGACTCGACCGCGACCGCGGCGAACACCCTGGCTCGTGTGCTGCTGGCCTCGCCCGCGCCCAAGGCGGCCGGGGACACGCTCACGATCACGTGGACGTGGTCGATGTCCGGTACCTGACCGGCCTGGCCGGTGAGGGAGGCGTCTCGTGGCACGGTTGTGGTCCTGCGGGTTTGAACTCCAATCAGCGAGCGCCGGATTCGAGTTCGACACGCCCACCGGGGCGCTGTCCATCTCCACCAGCGTCACGCACGCAGGCAGCGCCGCGTCTCTGCGCTCCAACCCGACCTCGGGCACCGGCTACTTCGAGCACCAAATCGGCACCGGATCCCCCGTCAAACGGACCTTCCACCGGTTCTACGTGCGGATCGCAACTCTGCCGTCCGTAGCCACCACCATCTACACCGTCGGCCAGAACGGGAACTTCCCGTGCCACATCCGGCTGTACCCCACAGGGGTACTGCGCCTGTACGACTCGTACAACACCACCGAGGTCGGCACCTCCAGCAGCGCGCTGACCACCGGCCGTTGGTACCGCGTCGAGATCGACCACACCGATGCCGCGTACACCGTCCTCTCGCCCGTTGTCGCTTACCTCGACGGCGTGAGCTTCTCCGGCACCACGCAGATCAGCGGCATCGGCGGGTTCTCGCGCATCCAAGCTGGGGTGGTCACGGCGGCCACCGCCGACATCTACATCGACGACATCGCGGTCAACGACGCCACCGGGACCGCTCAGACTGATCTCCCTGGCCCGGGTGCGATCGTCCACCTGCACCCCGCGGCCACTGGAGACAGCAACGGGTGGGCCACCGCTGTCGGCGGGACTTCGGGCGCGGCGAACAACTTCACCCGGGTCAGGGAGACGACCCCGGATGACCTGACCTCGTACAACCAAACGGCCACCGCGAACGTCACAGACGACTTCAAGGTCGGCGCATCGTTGGCGGCGGGCGTCCCGGCCGGGTCCACGATCAGCCTGGTGCAGGTCGGCATGCGCGCCGGCTCGACCGCGACAACGTCCGGGCCGACGGCGACGTTGCGGATCAAGGGGCAGGCGTCCGGCACGGTCTCCTCGTCGGCGGCCGTGGCGATCAACACGAACGGGTTCGCCACCAACGGGGCAGCCGCCCCGCGCGTGTACCCGCTGACCGCATACACCAACCCGCAGAGCGGCGCCGCCTGGACCACCACCGCCCTGGACACGGCGCAGATCGGGTACAGCTCGGGGACCGGGACGACGACCCGCCGTGTCTCCACCCTGTGGGCGCTCGTCGACTACGTGCCCAGCGACGGCGGCGGCACGGACCCCCCGACCGCCTACACGACCGTCACCGGGCCCGCCGCCGGCGGTACCACTGCGACTACCAGCCAGACGTCCCACACGGTCACGGTCCCGGGTGCGGTCGCTGGGGAGACGATCGTTCTCCTCGTGGCCTCCGGCAACGCCGCCGTCTCCAGCGTGGCGTCGTCACCTGCGATGACGTGGACGCAGGACGCCTCCCAGGTCTGGTACTCGTACCTGTACGCGTACTCGGCGCCGGTCACCGCGTCCGGCACGGTCACGATCACCGTGACCACCAGCGCGGCGTCGAACGCCACCTCGCAGGCGTACCGGATCAGCGGGATCACCGGCCGGGATAAGACGGCCACCGGGAACGGCAGCAGCGGCACCCCGTCCCTGACGACCGCGGCCACCGCGCAGGCCAACGAAGTCGTATTCGGCGCGTTCTCCGTGTTCGCTGGCACCGGCACCGACACGCTCACCCCTAGCCCCGGCTACACCGGCGCCTCGTCGAACAACACTCCCACCACCGGCCAGACGGTTACGCTCAACACGCTCTGGCAGGCGATCGGCACCATCGGGGCGCAGACGCCGTCTGGAACGCTGGACTACTCCACGACGTGGGACGGCCTGGCGGTCACCTATCGGACCAGCACCCCGCCGCCGCCTGTGGCGCGGCCGGCTGACACCGGCACGCTGACGGATGCGGCCACCGCGACCCGCGGTTCGACCGGGGAGTCACGTACTGCAACCCCGGCCGACAGCACTGCTCTGGCAGACGCAGCGGCAGCCACCCGGCAACTCCCGCGCGGGACAGCCGACGGAGCGGCCCTCGGCGACACAGCGGCAGCCGTCCGGCAGCTGGCGCGAGGCCCGGCGGACACCGCGCTCCTCGGCGACCAGGCGGCAGGCACCCGCGCCTCGGTACGGGGCGCCGCCGACTCCGGCTCGCTGACCGACGCTGCCACGCGGGCGGCCGGCATGGGCCGCGCCTCGGCCGACGCCAGCACGCTGGCCGACGCCGCTACTGTCGCAGCGTCACGGACCCGTGGGCCGGCCGACAGCGGAGCCCTGGGCGACACGACCGCGGCCGCCCGGGCCAAGCCGGCCGGGGACGGTACAAGCCTGGCCGACCAGGCCACCCCGGTAAGAGGTCGGAGCCAGGCGCCGGGCGACACCGCCACGATCAAGGACGCGGCGGCGGCTCGCCGCAGCACAGGCGCGGCAGACACAGCGCTCCTGGGCGACACGGCTACGGCAGTCGCGACTCGCGCCGTCATCGCCGGTGACAAGGCCACGCTGGCTGATACGACCGCCCCCACATCGGCCCGGACCCGGGCGGCCGCCGACAGCGTCCTGCTGGGCGACACGGCGACGGCCAGCCGCTATTCGGCCCGCAGGGAGCAGCCCGGCGACCCAGCCGACCTCGACGACACCTCGGCCACCACCGCTGGTCGGGCCCGTACCGGCGCCGACACCGCTGCTCTGGCGGATACGGTCGCCTCCTCCCGGGCCAGTTCCTCGGTCGACACCGCTGCTCTGACCGATAGGACGGTCACAGCACAGGCCCGGGCGGCGGGAGTTGCCGACGGCGTCAGCCTCGCGGACACTGCGGCGGCCAAGAGCAGCCGAGCCCGTCCGGTCGCCGATGCCACGGCCGCCACGGACGACGCGGCAACCAGCCAGTCCAGCAAGGAAACCTTCCACACCCAGGACCGCGCCTCGCTGGCGGACCTCCCGGCCGTCACGGCCGGCCGAGCCCGGACGGCGGCGGACGCCACGACCGCGACGGATACCGCCGCCGCCCGCCGTGGCCTGCCCGGCACTGACGACGCGAGTCTGGCCGACCACGTCGGCACTGTGTACGGCCACGTCGCCACACCGGCCGATACAACCAGTCTCGGCGACACCGTGACGACGGCGCAGACCCGCACCGGGGCACTCGCCGACCCGGTCCTCCTCCAGGACACCGGGACCGCGACCCGCAGCGCTGTCCGACCTCCGGGCGACACCGGCACACTCGCCGATGGGGCCGCCGACGTATCCCAGCGGGCACGCACACCCGGCGACGGCAGCAGCCTGGCCGACCACGCCAGCACCGCGCGGAGCACCCGCCCGGCCGATACCTGCCAGCTCGCCGACACCGCGTTCGTGACCGCCGCCCGCGGCCAGGATGCGGCCGACGTCCTGGGCCTCGTCGACGCGGCGACCGCCGTCTACCAGCGGACGGTCACGATCGGCGATCGGGCCGCACTGGCAGACGAGGGATCGCGCACCCTCACCGCCATCCGTACGACGGCTGACGTCCTCGAGGCCGGGGACCAAACGACGGCGGTACCGGTGCAGGGGGTCTCGGACCTCACGCACCTGGCCAGCTCGGTCAGCGTGCTCGCCGATCGTGACCGGCGCTTCTCAAGCAAGGCCCTCCTGTTCGACAGGGCGGTGGTCCACCGGCGCGGCCCGCTGGACATCGTGCTCACGGTGACGCCGCTCCCGGCCCGCTGGGACACGGCACTCCTGCCATCCAGGTGGGACCTGCCGCTCCTGTGGTCGGAGCGGGAGGCATCGCTCCTACCGTCCGGGTGGGGCACGCCTGAGCTGCTGTCGGGCTGGGAGACACAACTGCTGGACAGCTGAGGAGAGGGGGCTGTTGTGCAGTCCATCTCGGTGCTGTCGACGGAGTACGTGCGAGTCGGGGTACGGGCCACTGTCAACGGCGGCCCGTACAACCCCACGCCCGGTGCGGTGCAGTTCGCGTTTACCCGAGGCAACGCGGCCCCCGTGACGTGGGTCGACGGTGAGTGGGACGAGGCCCCTCTGCCCGGCACCACGACCTACGTCGCCCGCTGTCTCATCGGCCCGGACACGGTCGCCCTGACTCCGGGCACCTACAACGTCTGGATCAAGATCACCGCCGATCTGGAGACCCCGGTACGCAAGACCGGGCAACTCCAGATCACCTGACACATTGGAGGATCGGCGTGGACGCCCTCAACCCGCCACCTGTACCCGACGCGCCCGGCCCGGCGCCCGCCCCCGAGCCGGCCCCCGCACCCGCCGGCCCCGTGTGTACCGCATGCGGCGCCACAGCGGTCGTGCAGTGGCAACGCCGCCCCACCGACGAGGAGACCGCCGCCGCGATCACAGCCGAGCAGTCCCGCCGCGACTACGCCCGACAGATCGCCGACCCGCAGGCACCGGAACCCGACTTCGGACCGCTGCCCACCGGCGACGACATGACCATCGCCGTCTACGCCTGCGGCCAGCACGCCATCAGCCTGGACGCCGCCGCCCAAGTGCACGCCAGCTCGTGCACGGCTCCCAACGACGCGGACCTCCCCGGCTGCGACTGCACCCCTGAGCCGCCCCCGCAGCCCGAACCAGCAGTGGAACCGGCACCCGCCCCAACGCTGCCTGCGCATTGGCTGCCCGGACGCGAGTGATGGGCCAGCGCGGACGCGGGTGGGAACGGGAACTCCCCGACGGGTTTGAGGAGTTCCTGGCGGACGGACGGCGTCGCTGCTGGGGCCGAACGAAGAAGTCCGGCGGCAAGGCTCAGTGCCCCAACGGGGCCATGAAGGGCCAAAAGGTGTGCCGCATGCACGGCGGCAAGGCACCGCAGAACCTGGCAGCGGCCGAACGCCGCCTGACCGAAGAGAAGGCCCGTGCTCTGGTGGAGACCTACGGCCGGAAGATCGAGACGACCGCAACCGAGGCGCTCCTGGAAGAGGTCCAGTGGACCGCGGGGCACGTGGCGTGGCTGCGCGAGCGCGTACAGGAGATCGAGGGCGCTGCCGCCTCGGCCGGAACGGACCGCGAGCACCCGCTCGTGTGGGGCATCACGCGGGAGAAGTCGGGCGGCGAGGACTTCGGCACGACCGAAGAGGCCGCCCCGAACGTGTGGCTGAAGCTCTACCAGCAGGAACGCGCCCACCTGGTGAAGGTGTGCGCTGAGGCGATCAAGGCTGGCATCGAGGAGCGGCGGATCAAGCTCGCCGAGCAGCAGGGCGCGCTCGTGGCCCAGGCGATCCGCGCGATCCTCGCCGACCTGGACCTGACCAGCGAGCAGCAGGCCCGCGTCCCCGAGATCGTGCCCCGCCACCTGCGCGCTCTCGCCTCCTGACCGCGAGGGGCGGTGAACGTGACCGCCACCCTCGACTGGGCCGAGTTCGCCGCCAGAGAGTTCGAGCCCGCGACCGGGCACCAGCGGTGGGCCACTCCCGGCGAGCTGGCCCGGCACATGGACCCGAACACCGTCCAAACCGCGGCCCTCGACCTCCTCGACGCGAACCTCGTCGACGTCGCCGAGGGCCGCTGCCGACGGCTGATGTGGTCGATGCCCCCGCAGGAGGGAAAGAGCGAACGCACGTCGCGCCGCTTCCCTCTGTGGCTCCTCATCCAGAATCCGGACCTGCGGATCGGCATCGTCTCGTACGAGAAGGGCGTAGCCCGCCGCTGGGGACGCGCCATCCGAAACGACATCAAGTCCCACCCCGAGCTCGGCCTCACCGTCCGCGACGACACAGCGGCGGCTCACGAGTGGCAGTTGGAAGGCCACCTCGGCGGCGTGTACTCCGTAGGCATCGGGGGCGCGCTGACGAGTCGCCCGGTCGATGTGCTGCTGATCGATGACCCGCTGAAGGGTCGCAAGGAAGCGGACAGCGAGGCTTACCGCAAGGCGTGCAAGGACTTTTACACCGACACGGCACGGACCCGCCTCGGGCCGCACGCCATGCAGATCATCATCCAAACCCGCTGGCACGAGGACGACCTGACCGGCTGGCTCCTGGCAGGACCGTCCGGCCACGAGTGGCGGTACATCAACATCCCTGCTCAAGCCGAGAGCGACGATGACCCGCTGGGCCGGGAGCCGGGGCAGTACCTGGTCTCCGCGCGTGGCCGTTCGACCGAGGACTGGGAGGCGACGAAGCGGGACGTCGGCTCCCGCACCTGGGCCGCGCTGTACCAGGGGCGGCCAGCACCGGCCGAGGGCAGCCTGTTCAAGCGGTCGAACTGGCGTTGGTACCAGGCGCCGCGGGCGGTGCGCCGCGACGACGGCACGATGTGGGTGCACGGCGCGGACGAGCTGATCCAGTCCTGGGACATGGCCTTCAAGGAGACACGCAAGTCGGACTTCGTAGTCGGCCAGGTGTGGGCCCGATTCGGCGCCGATGTGTACCTCCTCGACCAGGTCCGGGACCGGTTGGACTTCCCGGCCACACAGCAGGCAGTAAAGGCGCTGTCAGCCAAGTGGCCCCAGACCCACGCCAAGCTGGTCGAGGACAAGGCCAACGGCCCGGCGATCATCGCGCAGTTGCGGTCCGTGGTCCCTGGGCTGATCCCGATCAACCCGAAGGACTCGAAGTACGCGCGCGCCTCCTCCGTAGCGCCGTTCCAGGAGTCCGGGAACGTCTACCTCCCGGACCCCTCGCTCGCGCCATGGATCGACGACTACGTCGTCGAGCACACCAGCTTCCCGAACGCTAGCAACGACGACCAAGTCGACTGCACCAGCCAGGCCCTGGACCGGCTGCTCGGCAGCCACACCGGTGTCGAGCAGGCCATGGACTGGCTACGTCAGTTCCGCGGCCCGGACGAGCCATAGACCCGATGGGAGGTGCCGTGGCCCGCTGGAACCCGCTGCGCCGATTCTTCCGCCCGGACAACAATGCGACCGAGCCGGACGCCACCAAGGCGGTCGCCCCGGCGACGTTCACGCCGGCGCAGGTCGGCACGCTGGTCGCTGCGACCGCGCAGGCCGCGAGGACGGACGGCACGTTCCAGCCGCTGCCCCGGACGGAACCGCAGGTGCCGTTCGGGCCGGGCGTGCCTCTCGCGCCGGCCGCGATCGACCCGCTGCGCCCGGACGGCCGTACCGAGCCCCGCTTCAACGAGTACCCGGTCACCAGCAACTTGCCGGGTGTCGGGGACCGGCTGGTGCCGTGGAAGGTGCTGCGGGATGCCGCGGACGCGGGTGGTCTGCCCCGGCGCTGCATCGAGATCCGCAAGGCCGAGGTCACGACCTTGGATTGGGCGATCACCATCACCAAGGAGGCTGTGGAGGCCGCCCAGGCCGCCTCTCCTCAGCCCAGGGCGGAAGTCGAGCAGAAGCTACGGCAGTCCCTCAGCAGCGAGATGGTGCGCTGCACGCGGTTCTGGCAGAAGCCGGACCCGGGCCAGGACGAGAACTTCGCCGAGTGGGTCGGCAAGGTGCTCGAGGAGCACTTCGTCCTCGACGCGATCGCGATCTACCCGCGGCGCACCTACGGCGGCGACCTGTACGCCCTCGAAGTCCTCGACGGGTCCACGATCAAGCCGCTGCGGGACCATCGCGGCGGACGGCCCCTCCCGCCGAACCCCGCCTACCAGCAGATTTTGTGGGGTTTCCCTCGCGGCGAGTTCGTCGCCGACGTCAACGAGTCCGGTGAGGTGCTCGGCGGCTACCAGTCCGATCAACTGGTGTACAAGCGGCGGAACGTCCGCGCGCACACCCCGTACGGCTACAGCGCGGTCGAGCAGGCGCTGGAAGACGTCGATGTGTGGCTGCGCCGCCGCCGGTGGATCAGGGACGAATACACGGAGGGCACGGTCCCCGCCGGTTTCGTAAAAAACAACGGGCAAACGGCTTGGACTCCGCCACAGCTCGCCGAGTACGAGACCGCGCTGAACGACATGTACTCGGGCTCGACGTCGGCCCGGCACCGGCTGCGCGTGCTGCCGCCGGGCTTCGACATCGAAACCCCGGCAGACTTCGGCGAGAAGTACAAGCCCGAGTACGACCTGTTCCTGATCAAGCTGCTCGCCGCGCACTTCGACACCACCATCGCCGAGCTCGGGTTCACCGAGACCGGCGGGCTCGGCTCGACCGGCTGGCACGAAGGCCAGGCCGACGTGCAGCACCGCAAAGCGACGCTGCCGACCTTGCGGTGGCTGCAGCAGCTCCTCACGTCGATCTCCCGCACTCACCTGGGGATGCCGGAAGAACTCGAATTCCGCTTCCTGGGCCTGGAGGAAGAGGACGAGGCCGCAGCAGACGAGGTCGCACGTCAGCGGGTCATCTGGGGCCGCACGACGATCAACGAAGACCGCGACAGGATGGGTCTGCCACGGTTCGACTTCCCCGAAGCCGACAAGCCGATGGTCATGACGACCCGCGGCATCATCCTGCTGGAAGGGGCCGCGGAGCGGAGCGTGCCCGGCGCCATCCTGAGCGTGCCAACTGAGACCGTGAAACCGCAGGCTGGCGGGTCCGAGGAAGAGGATGAGGACGACGCGGCGGCCGACGGTGAGGACGCGACGGACAGCGGTGAGGAGGAGCGGGCCAGCGCCGTGAAGGCGGAACTGGCCGCGTTCGGCCGATGGGCACGCCGCAACCCCAACCCGGGGCGCCAGTTCGAGTTCACGGTCGTCACCAAGGCCGACGCCCCGGACCTCGCCTTCGACTCGCGGATCCTGTTCGCTTCGGAGGCTGATGCGAGCCCAACAGCCCTGGCGGCCGCCGTCCGTGACTGGCCTGGCTGGGAAGCGGACGCCCGCGCGGCCGCTTACTGGGTGCCGCGTATCCGGAAGACGATGCGGAGCGCCGTGGACACGCGGCGCCTGGCCGAGAAGTGGATCGCCGAGCGCGCCATCACGGTGAAGGCCGACGAGCCCGATCTCGGCGACGTCGAGTCCGCCGGCGGCGACGAGGCTGTGTTCCGGACAGACCATGACGCGGTCGGCTGGCTCACCGCGCACGGTGTCGACCTCGTCACCGCGATCGTGTTCATCAACGACCTTCACGCCGAGGGCTATGTCATCGGCGAGCGGTCGGCCACCGCCGTGCTCGCCGGGCAAGCCACGGTCGACTGGTCCACATGGAAACCGGGCCACGCGGACGCGGCGCGGCTCGTTGCCCCGACCGGTGCCGCGAACGGCCTGGAGACTCTCCTGGACGACGCGGGGATCACGATCCGGTCGGTGGCGGCCAACCGCATGGACAAGCTCGCCGGCGCCCTGTCGGACGCGCTTGCGGCTGGAGACAGCGCAGACGCGCTGGCCGGGACCCTGCGGGGCATCCTCGACGATCCGGCCTGGGCCGAGCGCGTAGCGGTCACGGAAATCTCCCGCGCGGTGTCGGCGGCCACGCTCAACACCTACCGCCTCAACGGGATCCGGCAGGTGTCATGGATCACGGCACCGGATCAGCGGACCTGCGCGATCTGCATCAACAACGAGTCGGCCGGCGCCATCCCGGTCGGCGCGAGCTTCCCCAGCGGCGCCCCGTACCCGCCGCAGCACCCGTCCTGCCGCTGCGCTCTCCTTCCTGAGACCAGCAGCCTCTGACCGATCGAAGATCGTGCGCTCACCGAAGGGATCCGCCATGACAGTCGCCTACGCGTGGGCGCCGATCACCAAGACCGAAGAGCAGGAAGACGGCACGCTGATGGTCTACGGGCCTGCCGCGTCCAGCGACCTCGACCGCGACCAGCAGCGCCTCAATGGCGAGTGGCTCGACCGAGCCATGCCGGAATGGGCACAGGTCGGCAACATCCGGGAGCAGCACGATGCGAAGAGGGCCGTCGGGGTGGGAGTCGGTCTCTCCAAGGCTGACGACGGAAGCCACCACATCGCCGCGCACATCGTCGACCCCGGCGCCGTCACGAAGATCAAGCACAAGGTCCTCAAGGGCTTCTCCGTGGGGATCAAGAACCCCAAGGTGGTCCTCGGTAAGGCCGACGCGCCGGGCGGCGAGGTCATCGACGGGTCGATCTGCGAGATCAGCGTGGTCGACCGGCCCTGCAACCCGAACACTCTCTTCGAGATCGCGAAGGCCGATGGGGCTGGCGCGCTCGAGGTGGTGGAGGACCCCCTCGTCGTGGAGAAGACCGACGCCGAGGCGTTCGGGATCCCGGCCGAGGTGTACGAGCAGCTGCCGGACGGTGTGCGCTCGGCGCTGACGAGCCTGGCAGCGGCCGGGGCGGCGGTGTCCGCGGAGACAGTGAAGACCGAGACGGCAGACGACGGCGTGGTCATCTCGTCGCCGACGTTCCTACTCAAGCTCGACGGGCTGACCGCGACCGAGGACATGATCCGCGGTCTCGTCGACACGCGCGTCGCCGAGCTGAGCAGCGTGTCCAAGGCCGATACATCTGCCGCGGGCCGGCGGCAGGCAGCCGCTTCCGGGGCGGCGATGCCGGACGGCTCGTATCCGATCAAGACGAAGGCTGACCTGCGGAAGGCCATCCGGGCCGTGGGCCGTGGCGGCGCCGATCACGACAAGATCCGGAAGCACATCATCAAGCGAGCCAAGGCGCTCGGACTGGAGGCCATGGTGCCGGACAACTGGAACTCGGACGGCTCGCTGAAGGGCGCGAACAAGGCGGACGCCGATCCGGAGCTGGTGGCGAAGGCGGAGGGGCTGCTCCGTGACGTGCGGGCGCTCGCTCCGTCGCTGACGAAGGCTGACGACGGCGAGGGCGGTTCCTCGGACGGCGGGCACGACGAGGCGAAGGACATCACGGGTGCGGACGAGGCGATCGCGTGCATCGCCCGGCTGATCATCTCGGAGGCTGAGTCGCTCGCGCAGGGCAACCTGAACGAGGCCTGCGACATCGCCATGCTCCTCGACGCCGTGCGTTCCCTCCGCTGGTTCAAGGAGTCCGAGGAGTACGAGCAGCAGATGATGGCGGCCAACAAGTCTGACACCGCCGACGGAGCCAGCACGTCAAGCACCGACAACGGCGAGGACAACGCCCCCGCCGCCACGCAGTCTTCTGCCCCGGCCGAGGGGCAGCAGAGCGCTGACGACGGCCAGCAGGCCGACGACGGAGACCAGAACACCCAAACCGAGGACGAAGAGCCGGACACCGGCTCGGAGTCCGACGCGGTGACGAAGGCCGATTTGGCCGAGCTCGTCAAGGCCGCAGTCGCAGAGGCCACTACCGCTTCAGAGGAGCGCTCGAAGGCGCTCGAAGCAGAGTTGGCGAAGGCGAACGCTGCCATCGAGGAGTTCCGGGCCATGCCCACCTTGGGCGGACCGGCACTCACTCGCACCGCAGCACAGCAGGCCAGGGCGAAGAGCAGCGACGCCGAGCGGATGCGGCAGGAGGCACAGGCCCTCCTGGTGAAGGCCGACCAGGTCTCCGACCGCGACCTCCGCGACGGCTACCGCGAGCGCGCCAAGGTGCTCATGGCCAAGGCCGACGCCTGACCGCCTGCACCCTCCCCCCTTCTCCAGCTCCGGCCCCCGTGTGGGGCCCTTTGCATGAAAGGAGCCAGCGATGGCTCTGCCCCGCGCCGAAGTCCTCTTCGGTGACTCCCCGGAGGCGCCGGCCCTGTCCAAGGCCGAGGTGTCCAGCCGCTTCGACGAGCTGATGTCCGCCGTCGACGGCGCCCCGACCCGTACCCTCGGCCCGGCCGACGTCGTTCAGGCGTTCACCGAGGGCCGCGGCATCTCCTTCGAGCAGCAGCCGACCACCGCGTACGGCGCGCTCACCAAGACGCTGTCCAGCCCGGAGCTGGTCAAGGGACTCTCCTCGGAGTCCCTCGCCTCCATCACCGGCGCGCTGGACGAGCTCAAGTCCCAGCAGCCCGACCTCGTCAAGGACATCACCACCAACTCGCCGGTCGCGGGCGGCCTGGTCGCCTTCGACCTCGAGGCGCCGGCGAAGATGCTGACTCCGCGGCCGACACCGCTGCGGAACCGGATCCCGCGGAAGAAGGGCATCGGCCTGAGCCACCGGTTCAAGGTGATCTCCGGGTTCACCGGTACCGGCAGCGGCGGTGTCGGGAACATCCACCCCGGTATCCAGGACACCAGCCAGACCAACTTCGCGCCCGGCGGGTCGAGCAACGGCCTGTACTACGCGCGCGGTCCGAAGATCTCGTACGCGGGCTACGACAAGAACGTCGCCTACAGCCAGTTCAGCGTGTCGGACCAGGTGACGTGGTCCGCGCAGTACGCCGGTCAGGGCTACCAGGACATCCGGCAGCTGTCTCGCACGTCGCTGATGTACTCCAGCATGCTGCTGGAGGAGCGCATGCTGCTCATGGGCCGCGGCACCTCCAACAACGGCTTCCTCGGCGCCCTGGCCGCGCCGACCGGGCTGACGGTGACGGCCCGCGCCGCCGCCAACGGCGAGGCCGCGATCTCCGGTGCGGGCGCCAACGTCTACGTCAAGGTCACCGCGGACGCCGGAGACTTCGGCCAGTCCGTGCTGACCTCGGCCGCGAACGTGGCCGTGTCCGCCGGTGACGTCGTCGTCGTCAAGGCGACCCTGCCGGCCGGAGCGACCGGCATGCGCGTGTACGTGTCCACCGGCTCCTCGGACCCCGGCGACGCTTCCCGTTACTACGCGGGCAAGAGCGGCGTGAACACGTTCGTTCTGCAGGGCGCGCTGCCGACGTCCGGTGTCGCCGCGTCGACGGTCACCGGCGACACCAGCGCGTACGCGGCTGGATACGACGGCATCCTGCCGATCTGCACCGGCCCCGAGTCCGGGTACGTGGGCCGTCTCAACGCGCCCTTCTCGACGCAGAACCCGGGCGTGGAGTACCAGGATGCGTTCGTGTCGCTGTACAACTCGGTGAAGGCCGACCCGGACCGCATCCTGCAGAACGGCGCGGACCGCAAGCAGCTGTCCGATGCGCTCAAGGCGTCGTCCTCCAGCAACTACCGGATGACGATCACCCAGGATCAGCTGACCGGCGTGACGATCGGCGACGTCGTCAACACGATCATCAACGAGGTCACCGGCAAGGGCGTCGCGGTCGAGGTGCACCCGTGGATGCCGCAGGGCAGCTCGGTGGTCCTCTCGGACACCCTGCCTATCCCGGATTCCGAGGTCTCCGACGTCTGGGCCGTGTTCAACGTCCAGGACCTCATGGGCATCGACTGGCCGGTCAACCAGTTCGCCTTCGAGTCCTCGTCGTACTGGTTCGGCACTCTGCTCTGCTACGCCCCGGCCTGGAACGCCGCGGTCACCGGCATCAAGGCTGCCTGAGCCTGATCCCTCTACTGCTGGGGTCCGCGTCCCCGCTCCGAGGCGCGGGCCCCAGCACCCTCACAAGGAGCCCCCGTGGCCACACTGTGCATGCCCGACGGCGCCTGCCGCGGCATCGACGTCCAGGGCGCCCAGACCGGCGCCACCACCGCTTACACCCCGGGCCGCGACGGCACCGTCACCGTCGACAACCCCCAGCACGAGAAGGCCCTCCGCTCGTACGGCGCGTTCCCCGCGAACCTCGGCGGCCGCACACGCGGCGGCTACCGCTGCGTCACCTGCGGCTTCGGGTCCTTCTTCAAGGCGTGCTCCCGCTGCGGGGGCACCTGCGACAAGGAGACCTGACATGCCGCCCAGGAAGCGGACCACCACCGACGTCTCGGCCAAGGCCCAGCAGGAAGCAGCCCCTGCCGAGCCCAAGGGCGAGGACGAGCAGCCGGCCGCAGCCAACGCCGGAAGCGACGAGCCCAACGCCGGCCCGACGGCTCAAGAGGGCGACGACGCCAGTGCGTCGGCTGAGAAGCCCAAGGCAGAAGAGCCCACCCCCGCGGACCCGAAGGACGACGAGAGCCCCTCGCGGAGCGACCTGCAGACCGTCGAGCGTCCGTGCCTGGAGTGCATGCCGAACGGCTGGCCCGAGGGTGCGTTCTCTGTGGGCTGCACGCACGGCACCTGGGTCCGCAAGAACACCTGATCTGGGAGGAGGGTGGGCGTGCCCGCCACACCGTACGTCTCCGCCGCGGCGTTCCGCGCCCACCCCACCTACCTCGACACCGACGGCCTCATCCCCGGCAACCCCGACATGGCCGCGCAGGACGCCGAGCTCACCAACCTGCTGCTGCAGGCGTCAGCGTGGACGGACAACGCGTGCAACCAGCCGTTCGGCGCACACATGAACAGCCAGTTCACCAGGGTGCGCACCGACCGGTCCGGGATGCTCCGCTTCCATGCGGACCATGGCCCGGTCCGGCAGGTAACCAGCGTCGCCTACGGCTGGTCACCGACGTCGCTCACTGCGCTCGCATCCCCGCAGGCGTGGGTGGAGGACGGGGCCAACCTGGTGATCGGCCTCGGTGGGGCGTCCACGGGCTGGAGCGGGTCTCTGCAGGTCGGGTTCGGTGCCGCGCCGGGCTCGGAGCTGTTCGTGCGGACGTCGTACGTCGCCGGGTACGTGGCCACACAGCTCGCGGCTTCGGCTACGGCTGGGGCGACCAGCATCACGGTGGCGGACCCGACCGGTATCGAGCCTGGCGGCCAGTACAGGCTCTGGGAGCCCGGCTGCGAGGAGACGATCACCGTGTCCCCGCTCTGGGCGGCACCCGCCCCGACAGAGATCCCCGGACCGGCTTCGGTGCTTCTCGCGGCTCCCATCCTCAGCGACCATGAGGCTGGGCACGACGTCTCGGGGCTGCCGGCGGATGTCCGGCTCGCGGTGGTGCAGTACACGATCTCGCTGCTGATGCGGCCGGACTCGCGAGCCGAGGACGAGTACCCGGACTCGGCCACGAACTCGGGGACCCGCGGGTCGGACTCGCGCCGGACCGGCATGGGTCTGGTCAACGAAGCCCGCAGGAACCTGCGCTCCTACCAGCGAGTCAGGTGATGTCGTGAGCGTCCAGACAGCGTTGGACGGGATCTGCCGGTACTTCGGCGGTGCCTACGACGAGCAGACCCGTACCTACCGGTCGTCGCCGTTGTCCGCGGCGGGCGTGGGTGTGGTCCGGCGTGCCTGGGCCAAGGCCGACGTCCACTCGGACTATTTCCTCGGCCAAGATCCGGGGGCTCGCACCGGCTGCCAGATCGTGGTGTACATCCCGCGCCATCATGAGGCCCGTATCGCGCTGGGTGGCGCGCACAGTGGCATGAAGCAGATCACCTACGAGGTGCAGCTGCTCTGCTACATCCGCTCGCGCACGGCGTTCGCGGAGGACGCTCAGGACGATGTCCACGCCCTCCGTGACTCTCTGGTCGAGCACATGCGCCTCGACCGCACCCTCGGAGGCGCCGTGTTCCAGGCCGGCGAGCACGTTGATGGCGGTCTGGATGGGATCGACTTCCGGTACGGCCAGCCGGAGACCAAGGCCGAACTGACCAAGTCGTTCCTCGAAGTGACCTTCGCGGCGATCGAGTTCGTCAACGCCTGACCCCTGCCGCCCTTTCCCCCTTTCACCTCCTGCCTGCGGAGTCTGCATGCCTACTGCCAAGTCCTCGAAGGACGCTGAGTCGACGCCGCAGCTGG
Source organism: Streptomyces sp. NPDC004721 (assembly GCF_053601495.1). Taxonomy (NCBI): domain Bacteria; kingdom Bacillati; phylum Actinomycetota; class Actinomycetes; order Kitasatosporales; family Streptomycetaceae; genus Streptomyces; species Streptomyces sp. NPDC004721. The sequence goes on along the minus strand of NZ_JBSGBZ010000008.1, from coordinate 40,584 downwards.
AGGACGCTGCGACCGCGGCCACCGAACCCGCCACGGACCCGGAGCCGGTGTCCGAGTCGGCCGGGCCCGAGCCGGGTGTGTACGAGTACACGCACTTCGCGGACTGTGTGTATCCGCACGTGCCGCTCACCTGCCACGCCGCGACGGCCGACCGCCCGGCAACCGTCTACGACTGGCCGTTTGGGCCGCCGGACGACGGCCGCTGGACCAAGACCCGTAAGAAGCCCAACCAGGCCGCCGACAACATGCCGGCCCCGTCCAGCGAGGAGTGACCGGTGCCCACAACTTTCGCTCCGGCCAAGCAGTTTGTCGGCATCGCCAACGAGACCGCGCAGGGGACGCCGGTCGCGATGACCAGCACGGTCCTGGTCAACGAGGTGAAGCCGAAGGACAACCCGAGCTGGCTCGACGACAAGAGCTGGCGCGGGTCGATGGTGTCCGACGCGTACGCGAAGATCCCTGGGGTGTCGCACGCGGAGCTGGACCTCGGCGGCCCCGCCTACGGTGACGGCCTCGGATATTTCCTCAGGAACATCCTCGGCGACGTCACCTGTACTGGCACCTTCACCGGGTCGGGCAGCACGACGCTGACTGCGTCGGTGGCCGCCGGTGCGTCGAGCATCACCACGCAGGCGACGATCCCGGCGTCCACCGTGGTGCAGATCGGCACCGGCGCCAACAGCGAAGTTTTCACCACGGGCACGCCTTCGGGGAGCGGCCCGTACACGATCCCGCTGACGACGCCGACGGGAGGTCTGCTGTATCCGCACGCGTCGGCCGAGGCGGTGCAGCCGGTGACGGGCCCGTACACGCAGGCGCACAGCCTGCTCAACTCGGGCAACGGGCAGCCGATCTCGCACACGATCACCCACTTCCTCGGCCCGACCGCCACGTCGGGCGCGCGCCAGTACCCGGGTGCGTGTTTCAGCGAGCTGGGCCTGAAGTGGAACGCAGAGAGCGAGCTCCTGACGTGGAGCGGGAAGGCCACCACCTGGCCGTCGGTCGCGCTCGGGTCGGCGCCGGTCGCGGCCCCGTCCATGGTGCTCCCGGTCGCGTCGTGGCGGATGAAGATCGGTATCGGCGGCCCGGCGTCTGGCGCGACGCTGATCAAGACGGTCACGGACGGCGAGCTGACGATCAAGCGGGAGTTGACCCCGTACTACACGGTGTCCGGGGTGCAGACGCCGTACGTCATCCAGCGCGGTGGCCTGAGCGTGGACGGCAAGCTCACGTTCGTGGCGGCCGACGAGAGCCCGTTGCTCTACATGTTGAACAACACGCAGCCGCAGCTCCAGATCCTCATCGACAACGGTCTCACCGGCAACAACAAGATCGCGTTCCAGATCGACTGCCAGATCGCCGCGTTCACCGACTCCGAGGCCGACGGCTCCAAGGCCGCCGTCGAGTACGGCAACACCTTCACAGCCATGCCGAACACCGTCAACGCGGGCGGAAGCGGTGGCTACTCCCCTCTCAAGGTCAGCGTGACCAACAACGTTCCCGCCGGCACCTACTGATCCTGCACCACCCATCGGAGCATCGGAGCACCTATGTCTACCACCGAACGCATCACCTTGCCCTCCGGCAACTGGGTCCAGCTCAGGGACGCCCAGACCCTGCGCCGGGGAGACAAGAAGAAGGCCCTGAAGATGGTGCCGATCGACGAGAGCGGCACGATGACGCTGGCGACGCCCAAGGAGATGGACGACGGGCTCCTGGCAGTCCTCGTCATCGACTGGAGCTATCCCTTCCCGATCCCGGATGAGTCGCCCGGCTCGCTGGAGCTGATCCCGTGGGAGGACGACGACACGCTCGCCGAGAAACTCGAGCCGATCCGCAACATGCTGTTCCCGAACAAGCCCGACCCGAAGGACGCGGCGGATCCGGCGTCCCCTACCGAGCCCTCCGCCGACTGAGAGCACGGCTGGAGGGACACCCCGTCCCGGCAGGCCACCCCATCACGCCGGTCGACGAGGCGTACGACTACCTCTGGTACGCCGAGCGGTACCGCTGGACCCCCGCTCAGGTCGACGAGATCCCGGCGTGGCTGGACGTGTGGCTGCCGCAGATGGCGGCCGAAGTTGATGCCGTCCGGGAGGCTGCCCAGGAGAAGGCCCAACGCGAAGCGGAGCGGGGGTGATGCCGCGTGTCAGGGCATGGCAGCGTGCAAGTGGTTGGGCTGGCGCAGCTGAACGCGGCGATGGAGGGCCTGGCCACGTCGCTGAACTACGCAACTCGGGCGGCGACGGCGCAGGCGTCGCATCTGCTGGAGCGTGAGATCAAACAGCAGTTGTCGTCGTCCAGTCACCCGCGGGGCACGCCGACCCCGTCCGCGCCGGGGGATCCGCCGTCGCTGATCACTGGCACCCTGCGCCGGTCCATCAGCGTGAAGGGCCCGCATCCGCTCGGCATGGGCCGGTGGGAGGCGCAGATCGGCCCGACGGCGGTGTACGGGCGGATCCAGGAACTCGGGGGCGTCACCGGCCGCGGCGGCGCCACCGAGCTCCCTGCCCGCCCGTACGTGAAGCCCGCGTTCGAGAAGTTGGCCGCCACTGGCGCGCTCTCGCGGCTCTACCACTCGGCGTGGCGCACGGCCATCGCTCGTCACTGATCTACGCGCTGCTGGCGCCCGACCCTGAGAAAGGGGGGCGCCGTGTCTGCTGCTGGTGGGCTGCTGCCGCCCGTTGTCGTCCGGCTCATGGGCGACATGACCCAGCTCCGCGGCACCCTCGCTCAGGCGCGTGCCCAGGTCGACGGCACCGCCCGCGGGTTTCAGGCTGCGGGTGCGACGGCGTTCGCCGGGATGGCGAAGATGGGCCGCAGCGTGAGCCTGATCGGCGCTGGTGTGGCGGTCGCCTCGACGAAAATGGCCGGCGACTTCCAGGCCGAGACCATGGTGCTGCACACGGCAGCTGGCGAGACCCTCGACAATCTGGGGAAGGTCCGGAAGGGCATCCTCGATATCGCTTCGGGCACCGGTACCGGCTGGCGCAATCTCACGGACGGCATGTACCAGGTTGAGAAGGCGGGATACCGGGGCGCCGAGGGCCTGAAGGTGCTGAAGGCCGCTGCTCAGGGCGCGCGTGAGGAGAACGCGCACCTCGACACAGTCACCAACGCGATGACCAGCGTGATGGCGTCGTACCACCTGTCGGCGAACGACAGCGTGCGCGTGATGAATGCCCTCAAGACCGCTGCTGGTGAGGGCAAGATGACCATGGAACAGTTCTCCTCCAGCCTGTCGACGGTCCTGCCGATCGCCTCAGCGAACAAGATCAGCCTGGAGGAAGTGACCGGAGCGCTCGCCACTTTGACGCAGCACGGCACGTCGGCTCGGGAGGGTACGCAGGAACTCGCGTCGACGATCCGCTCTCTGGCGTCGCCGAACAACGTGGCCGTGCAGGAGATGCAGCGGTTCGGCCTCTCCGCCACCGACGTGTCGACGAAACTCGGCAAGCGCGGGTTGACCGGCACCCTGGATCTGCTGTCGACGACGGTGCTGTCCAAGATGGGCAAGGACGGCACCGTCCTCATGAACGCGTTCAACGACACCAAGCAGGCCGCGCACGACGCCGATGTGATGATCAAGGCGATGCCGAAGAGCATCCAGGGCCTGGCCAAGTCGTACAGCAGCGGCTCGATCACACTCGGCGAGTGGCGGAAGAAGCTCAAGGGCCTGCCACCGGAGCAGGCCAACCTGCTGGCTCAGTACTCCAACCTGCAGAACAAGACGCATGGCTTCAACGACGCTCTGAAGCGCGGCGGCCCGGCGGCCAAGACGTACACCGAGGCGATCCGGAAGATGGCCGGCGGCGCCATCGGCCTCAACACGACGTTGCAGCTGACCGGGGAGAACACGGAGGGCTTCAAGGAGCGGGTCAAGAAGGTCGGTGAGTCCTTCCACAATGCGTCGAAGGACGTGGAGGGCTGGGAGGAGACGCAGAAGCTCTTCAACGTCCAGATGGACAAGGCGAAGCAGACCATCCAGGTCCTGATGATCGAGATCGGCACCAAGCTGATCCCCGTCGTCACCAAGATCGTCGAATGGTTCGGTCGACACAAGGACGTCGCCGTCGCACTCGCGGCGGTCATCGGCGGCGTGCTCGCTCTCGCCGTCGCCGCGTATGCCGCCAAGCTCACCATGAGCGCAGCCAAGACCGTTGTGGGCTTCGGCAAGATGGGCGTCAGCGCGGCGAAGGCCAGTGCGCGCGTCGTCCAGGGCTTCCGCTCAGCGCAGGTCGCGGGGTCAGCGTTTTCCGGGAAGGCAGGTTCCTTCGGCGGCGCCCTGCGGAAGATGTGGGACGGCAGCATCAATGGCGCGAAGGCCGCGGCCCGTGCCGCAGCGACTGCTGGGAAGAATCTCGCGTCTGCTGCGGCCAGGGGTGGGCGTGCGGCGTGGGCGGGCCTGGCGACTGCGGTGCGCGGCGCGGGTGCGGCCATGCGGACCGCGGGGACCGCGGCGCTGTCGCTGGCCAAGAAGACGGCAATGGCGACGGCCGCGGCGTTGCGGTCGGCGGTGGCCTGGGCGTTGCAGAAGGTTCGGATGATCGCGGCTGCGGTGGCCGAGGGCGTGCTCACGGCCGCGCAGTGGCTCCTGAACATCGCAATGAATGCCAACCCGCTCGGACTGATCATCCTGGGGATCGCCGCACTGATCGCGGGGATTGTGCTGGCGTACAACAAGATCGGCTGGTTCCGGGACTTCGTCGACGGCGCGTTCAAGATGATCGGGGCCGCGATCGGCTGGGTCGTCGACTTCGTCAAGGCGCACTGGCCGCTCTTGTTGGCGCTCTTGACCGGGCCGATCGGGATCGCGGTCGGGTTGATCGTCAAATACTGGGACAAGATCAAGTCCGGGTTCCTGACCGCCTACCACGGCACCATCGACGTCGGGAAAGCCCTGATCAGCTGGGTCGCAGGTCTCCCAGGCTGGATCAGGGACAAGGTCGTCTCACTGGGCGTCAAGCTCGTGACAATCGCCCTCGACGCCTGGACCCGTTTCAAGACGTCCACGGTCCAGAAGGCCGGGGATCTCCTCACGTACGTGAAATCCCTCCCGAAGAAGATCAAAGACGGGCTGGGCAACCTGGGCACCAAGCTGCTGCAGGCCGGCCGCGACCTGATCATGGGCTTCATCAACGGCTGCGCGGAGAAGGCCGGGGCCGCGATCCAAAAGGTCAAGGACATCGGCTCCCAGGCCATCGGTGGGATCAAGAGCGTCCTCGGGATCGCTTCGCCGTCGAAGGTGTTCCGGTCGATCGGTATCTACGTCACCCAGGGCTTGGTCGATGGTCTGACCGGGTCGATGGCGAACGTGAAGGCGGCGACCAGGCGCATCGAGAGCCTGTTCATGCAGACCCGCAACCACCTGATGGACCAGCGGACCAGCGGCAAGACGAAGGCCGGCCGTAAGACGAACGCGTGGGTGGCGGCCAAGCTGAAGGCTCTGGCCGGTGTCGAAAAGTACGTGAAGCGCGAGGACGCTGTCATGCGGTCGCTGGCGGCGAAGCGTGACGCTGTCGCGAAGAAGATCAAGGACGCGCAGAAGAAGCTCAGCGACTTGCAGAAGGCCTGGTCGGACGAGGTCAAGTCCGTGAGCCAGGGCATCATGCAGGGCTTCTCCATCGTCACGGAGGCGCCGCAGCAGGGGTTCGCGTTGACGGCGCAGGACGTCGTCAACAAGATGCGCGACCAGATGAGCCGCGCTGTCCAGTTCACCGCCCAGCTACAGGCGTTGAAGAAGAAGGGCCTGTCCGCGGACCTGATCGCGCAGATCGCTGCAGCTGGAGTCGAACAGGGCGGGGCCACCGCGGCCGCACTCGCGGGCGCCTCCAAGGGGCAGATCGCTGAGATCAACAAGCTGCAGAAGACGACCAAGTCTGCCGCGGACAACGCGGGCAAGGCCGTCGCGGACTCGATGTACGGGTCGGGGATCAAGGCGGCCCAGGGCCTGGTCAAGGGTCTCCAGTCGCAGGAGAAGGCGATCGAGCGGCAGATGCTGAAGATCGCCAAAGCCATGCAGAAGGCGATCAAGTCCGCGCTCGGCATCAAGTCCCCGTCGCGGGTGTTCGCGTCGATCGGCGAGTGGATCCCCCGCGGTCTCGCGACCGGCGTCGAGGGGGCCGCCCACCATGCGACGCGGGCCGTGGACCGGCTCGCCGGCTCAGTCGCCGGGGCCGGGTCGTTCACCGGCGGTGGGCTGGCGATGGCCGGCGCTGGGGGCGGCGGTGCGGTGGTGCACAACCACTTCACGTTCCAGATCGAGGGCAATGTGACGACCGTGGACAAGCTGGCCAAGGACGTCGAGTCCGCGTTCCTGAGGCGCGGTATGCGGAATCCGCTGACGTACACGCAGTACAAGCGCTGATCAGCTAGTTCGAGGGCGCCGCCGGGCGTCAGATTGGTGGTGCCCGGTGGCTCCCAAACTGTCCACGCTCCAGGACTTCTTCGGCGGCACAGCCCTCAACGCCCAGCGATGGAACGCCTCGTCGGCGGCCCCGAACGTCAGCCTGGATGCGAGCCTGGCCCGGGTCGCAGTCTCGTGCACCACCTCGTACTGGATGCTCGGCTCCGCATCGTGGGATGCGACGGCGAGCAGCGCGTACGCCCGTGTAACGCCAGCGCCGGTCGGTAACGGCACCACGGAGACGTACCTCCAGGTCGTCCTCGACGGCAACAACAAGGCTGGCCTGTTCGTCTCCGGCAACATCCTGTATGCCAGGGTGACGAACGCCGGGACGGCCGTCACGACCACGGTCGGCGCCTACGACCCGTACGCCCACGCCTGGTGGCGCATCGCCGAGTCCGGCGGGAGCTTCATGCTCTCCACCTCGCCCGACGGGTACACGTGGACCACCCGAACCACCACCGCCTACACCTGGAACGCGACCTCGGTCCAGCTGCAGTTCGTCACCGGCTTCTACGGCACGGAGGCGGCGGGCCTGGCCGCGTACGTTGACCACGTCAACACGACCACGTCGGCGGTCGGGCAGCCCAACCTGAACTACCCGCTCATCGAGGACGCGTGGGGGCCGTACTGGGGTGCCAACGCTGGCAACCAGCCATCGGACCGGTATGTGGAGGTCACGGACCGGACCCGCGGCACCGTCTCCATCAGTCGCGGCCGCCAGTACGAACTGGACCAGGTCCGCTCTGGCGAGGCGTCACTGACCCTGGCCAACACGGACGCAGCCCTGGACCCGACGAACACGGCCGGTCCCTGGTACGGGCGCATCGCGCCGTACCAGCCGTACCGGCGGCGCGCGCAGTGGCCTCCGACTCGCAACTTGCTGGATCAGTCGGCGGCTACGGCTGGGACGCTGGGCGGGTATGGGCTGGGGACGATTCCGCAGGGCACGAGCGGGCCGGCGATTTTCTCCACGACGGACACCACTGGCGGCTCCTTCGTCTCGTCGAGCACGGCGTGGCAGGGTGGCACGGTTATCCAGGTGTCGGTGCCCTCCGGATCCGCGGCGGCGTCGCGACCGTGTCACACGCCACGTTGGTCCGTGGTCCCGGGCCAGACGTACACGATGCAGGTGCGGGTACGAGATGTGACCCCGTCGACGAGCTTGAGCGTGCGGGCGTTCATCGGCTGGTACACGGCCAGCGACTCCCCGCCGACGGGGTACGTGTACGGCTCGACCACGGCGCTGACTGGGTCGGCGACGGCTGGCTGGACGACCATCACGGTCACCGCTACCGCGCCCTCCAACGCGATGGGGCTCGACGTCGGGGTGTCGCTCGCTGCCAATGCGGCGGCCACCTGCAACTTGCAGGTGGATGGCTGGCAGTTGGAGAAGGGCACTGCGGCGACGACGTGGCAGGTGCCCGGTGTCTGGTATCCGGTGATGTCGGGGTGGACGGAGCGGTGGCCGTCTCAGTGGGACATGGACGGCATGTACGGCGTGGTCCAGCCCACCTGCGTGGACACGTTCAGTTTGCTGAGCCAGCAGCAGTTGTCGGACCCGTTGACGCAGGAGATCAACAGTCGTAAGCCGCGGTTCGTGTACCGGCTCGACGATCCTGCGGGATCTGTCAGTGCCACGGACTGGACCGGCAACTACCCGGCCGCTCAGATCGGCATCAGCAAGTACGGCGCCGGTTCGATGACGTTCGGCTCGTCGATTACTTCGAGGGACGAGGGTGGGGCGTACACCGGATCGGCGGGCACCGTCGCGACGGTGAATAACTCAAATCCCGGCACCAGCATCACGGGTGGCGCCAGTTTCCTCGGGCTGACTAGCGCGGGGATCAAAGGGCCGGCCGACCCCAGAACATGGGTGCGCGTGATCGCCTTCCGGTATACGGGCCCCACGCCTACGACAGGCGCCATGCTGTGGTCGTGCATGGACAGGCAGCGTGACGGAGGGACGCCGTCCGGCAGCCGCATCTACGTATACATCCACCCGAGCGGGAAACCGGTCCTGGACATGCAGGGGCCCGACCGGACCAATACCACCGTGTATGCGGGCGGCGCCACGAATGTGGTGGACGGCAACTGGCATCTGCTCATTTTCGGTTACAGCGCCGCCCTACAGCAGATTCTCTTCTCTCAAGACGGGGCGACAATCGCCTATTTCGGCTCGATCTCGCCTAAAAATACACCTACCGGACTCGTTGGAGATCACGTCGGAGGGTACGTCGACACCACACTCGGCAACACCACCACGTGGAACTTTCAAGGCGACATCGCATTCGCGGCAGAATTCGGCGACTACTTCGACTCCGCACAGGCCATCACCGGCATGTACGCGGCCTGGAAGGCGGCATGTGCCGGCGAGTCGAGCACCGCCCGCTACTCGCGGATCCTGCGCTACGCCGGATACAGCGGCGTCTACCAGCTGCAGAGCGGCCTCACCACGGCGATGGGGCCAGCGAACTTCGACGGCCAGGACGCCATGAGCGCACTGCAAGCTGTCGTCGACACAGAAGGCGGCGCGCACTATTTCGACCGGGCAGGGGCTCTCCAGTTCAAGAGCCGGTCGAACCGCTACAACTCGACTGACCCCGTGTACGTGTTCGGCGAGCGGGCTGACCTTGGAGAGTGGCCGTACGAGGACTGCCAGATGGACTACGACAGTACCCATCTCAGCAACCAGGTCACAGTCACGCAGGAGGGCGGAGGGCAGAACTTCTACGCCAGTGACGCGACTTCCATCACGGCCTACTTCCCGCGCCCCATGTCCCGCACGATCAACTCGGCCAGCGCGGACGAATGCCAGGACGCAGCGAACTACTTGCTGTCCCGGTACCGGCAGCCCGCGCAGCGTGTCAGCTCCCTGAAACTCCATCCCAGCGCGAACCCCGGCTTGTGGGCGGTGTGTCTGTCGCTGGAACTCGGGACGCGGGTGCGGGTGATGCGCCGGCCGCCGGGGGCCCCTGCGGTTCAGGTGGATTGCTTCGTCGAGAACCTCGCGTGGGAGTTCGGCGACGACAACGAGGCGTGGCTGACCCTGCAATGTTCGCCGGCTGACCTGACGCCGTACGGGGTGTTCGCGTCGTGGCACACCACGCTCAACTCGACGATCGCGGCGGGCGTCACGACGGTCACGGTCCGCGCGGGTCAGGACAACACGAACCGGCTCGCTGCGCAGCTCGCGCCCGGGCAGAAGCTGGTACTCGGCCAGGGCACGGCCAACGCCGAGACAGTGACGGTGTCGGCAGTAGGGGCAACGAACCCGGGCTGGACGACGGGCACGATCACGTTGTCCCCAGCCACGACGAAGAGTCATGCGGCCGGTGATGTGGTGTGTGAGCCGCTGCCGTCCGGGGTCACGGATCCGGCGAGGTGGGATGCGGTGGCCAAGTTCGACTCGATCACTTTCGCTTATTAGGAGGGTTCTGTGGGCCGGATTGTGCCTGTCGCGGCGACTGCGTCGCCCGGTAATTTCCTGACTGGCGCGTTGTGGAACTCTCAGGTTAAGGCGCTGAATGATTTCATCACCGGGGTTCCGATTTTCGCCGGGTATGCGACCGCCTCACAGTCGATTCCTGCAACGAACACAAACACTGCCCTGAACATCGACACCACAATCGTCGACACCGACAACGGGCACTCCAACACCACCAATAACAGCCGGTACACCGCCACAGTGCCAGGCACATACTTGGTCTCCGGCGCGGTCGGGTATCCAGCAAACAACGTCGGCGACCGGCGCATCTACATCGCCCTCAACGGCGTTAGCATCCCCGGGTCCGGCAACTCTATGGACCCGTCTCAGGCTGTGATTCACGGCCTTCAGACGAGCGCGATTGCCACGATGAACGGGACGACGGATTACGTCGAAGTCTTCACCGCGCATTCTTCCAGTACCAACCCTCTGGCGACCAACGCTGGCACCAGCAGCATTTACTGCCCTGCCATGCGTGTCGTCTGGATCGGCCGCTGACCACTCCGACTCCACTCTCTCAGCCCCTCGCCCCCGAGGGCGCTTCGTCTATGCCTTGGAGGCACTTCATGACCAGCACTTGCCGAGGCGTTGACGTCTCCGCCTACCAGGCCGGACAGGACTGGGCCAGGCATAAGGCCGACGGCGTCACCTTCGCCTTCGCCAAGGCGTCGGAGGGGCAGAAGACGCACGACAGCAGGTTCGGGACCCACATCACCGGGATCATTAAGGCTGGTCTCGTCCCTGGGGCGTACCACTTCGGGTGGCCGAACCAGGACGCCGCGGTGGAGGCCGCGAACTACATCGCCGCGGTGAAGCCCTACGCGGGCAAGGGGTTCTGTCACTGGCTCGACCTGGAGCGCTACAGCGACGGCCGCAACTACAAGGGCCGCACGGCCGCACAGATCAAGGCCTGGTGCGCCACGTGGATCGCCGCCGTGCAGAAAGCATTCCCCGGCCAGCGCGTCGGCATCTACACCAGCGCCGACGACATCGCCTACGGTCACGTCCCGGCGGACGTGCCGCTGTGGTACCCGGCGTATCCGTGGGGTGCGGCGGCGTACTCGAAGGCCGAGGCCGCGGCCCGGCCGAGACCGTCGGGCCGGGCCGTCACCTTCTGGCAGTTCACGTCGACTCCGCTCGACCGGTCCATCTGCTTCATGTCCGCAGCGGATCTCCGCGCGTGGGCGCAGGGCACCGCGAAGACCTCCTCGGCTCCGCTCTTCCCCGGCCGGGACAAGTTCGTCCTCGGCGCCCACAACGACTTCGCGCTCCAACTGCAGCAGTGGCTCGACAAGGGCAAATGGGGGCCCGCATACAAGGTCGGCCCGTCGCGCACGATGACGCAGCTGGACCTCGACAAGGTCGCCGCACTGCAGCGGCACTACGTCAAGGATCTCGGGCCCGCCGACGGCCTCACCGGGCCCAAGACGTGGCTGTACGCGTGGCAGGTCGCCAACGGCCTCCGCAAGAAGTAGTCCGTCCCCACTTCACCCTGGAGTCCTTCATGCCCCTCACGAACGCTGAGCTGTGGGCTGCTGCCCTCGGCTACGTCCTGCCGCCCGTGATCGCGATCGTCGCCCAGCCCAGATGGACCGGTGCAGTCAAGGGCCTGCTCATGCTCACCGTCGCGGTGGTCGTCGGCCTGGGCACGGCCTACTTCAACGGCGACTTCTCCGGCAAGCCGATCGTCACCTGCATGCTCGCCGCCGCCATCGCGATCGGCATCGCCTACCACACCGTGTGGAAGCCGTCCGGGATCGCGCCGGGGATCGAGCGGGCCACGTCGACGGCCGGCCCGCGGCATGCAGCCGACACTGGAGCCTGACCTCTGCCCTCCGAGCGCTTACGGGAGGTGGTATGGACGCCGCCATGCTCACGGCTGTCTCCGCACTGATCGCGGGGCCCGTGGCCGCGGCGGCGGCCATTTACGGCTCCCGAGGCGCGAACCGGGCAGCCCAGGAGGGCGCAGCGTTGACCGGCTACGACAATCTGACTCAGCGCCTTGTCGCCGAGCGCGACAAAGCGGAACTCGATGAAAGGACCGCCGAAGCCCGTGCGTCGGCGGCCGAAGCGAAGGTTGCCGCGCTTGAGGCGGAGATCGCACGTCTACGGCTCCTCGTGACTCAGCTCGGGGGGACGCCGTGAGGCGCGCGGAGGCTGTCCTCCACCAGGCGCGGCACGTGCTGTGGGGTTTGGCGGTGCTGTTGTTCCTCGGTGGTGCGGTCGCCGTGTCGTATCTGCTTGTCGAGCGGGACCGTCTTGCCACTCAGCTGGCGGACGAAGCGGATTTGCGGGGTACGGCCGTGGCGCAGTTGGCGGGGGACGTGCGGACGCTCAGGCAGCAGATCACGGCAGAGGGGGGTACGCCGGCGGCGCCGGATCCGACGAGGGCGGTGCAGGATCTGTCGAAGCGGATCGCTGTTCCGGTACCGATCCCTGGGCCGCCGGGACCGCCGGGGCCTTCTGGCGAGGCGGGGCCGTCTGGTAGGCCCGGGCCTTCAGGGAAGCCGGGTGCCTCTGGGATGCCTGGGTCTCCAGGGCGTGCCGGCCCGGAGGGCTCGATGGGGCCGAGTGGTCCTGCGGGGGCGTCCGGTTCGATGGGGCCGCCGGGTCCTACTGGCCCTGCGGGGCCTGCGGGGCCTGCGGGGCCTGCGGGGCCTGCGGGGCCGAGGGGGGACCAGGGAGCGAAGGGCGATCAGGGGCCTGCTGGGCCGGCGTGTCCGTCTGGCTATCACCTGGAGACTCCGGAATACGACCCGGATGCGCTGGTGTGTCGGAGGGATGGTGCCGCGCCGGATGGTGGTGCGCCGTCGAATCCGCAGGCCGCGGTACTCGTGGCAAGTGCCGTGTTTACTCGTAGGAGGGCGAATGCCGCGAGCCGTTCCACCAGTTCCACGCCGCGTCGGCGCGGGCGGCACCGAGCGGTCCAGGGTCGTGCCGTGGCGCGCTGACGATCCGCGTGTCGCGCGCCCGCAGTACAAGGGCCTGTTCGTGGAGCCGGACTGGCCACCGGATGACGAGCTGGACTGGGAAACGTAGATGGAGAACCCCCACCGCCCGAAAGGGCGGTGGGGGTTCTTCGCGTCTTGGGCTGGGCTTACGCCATCGACCCCTGGAAGCGTTCGACGTGCATGCTGGCTGCGGCACCCCACGCGAGGTTGAAGCGAAGAGTGCTTCCCCGCTGGTTAGCGACGTGATCGAACAGCATGCCGATCGTGGCAGCTCCGCCGATCCCCTCTCGTTGCTCAGTCTCGGCGGGGGACGTATCCGGATGGAACGTGGTGAACTCCAGCCGGTTAGTCGCAGGCCAGAAGATCGCCACCGTGACCGGGGGCGTCTGCCGACTCATCCTCGAGTACACGTCGTCGATTGTGTCGCTGTCGAGGGCCACAAGGACTTGGTCCCCGGGCCGATGGCCATGCTCAACGAAGAGTCGCCGCGTGTCGGGGTCGGCCAGCTTCCTCGCTACGTCGAAGGCAACCTTGCGTCGGAGTTCGCGATTCTCAGGCACACCGCCACCTCCGCAAGTTGTCTTCCCAGTTTCGCTGCATCTCGTCGAGCGCCCCCTCGTAGCTATCGTGCACGACATCCCAGGCACCGTCACGCTCGGGGATGTCACGAATCAAGTCATGATCTAGCAACACCGTTCCGCTTCGGCCGAAGAGGTGCCGGTGGATCGTACCGCCGCAGCAGTCGATGCGAGCCACCTCCTCCCAGGTGCCGTAGTCGCTGGTCAGCTGCATCACCGCATAGTCGACGATCTTGTTGCGATAGGTCCTCATTCGGACGCGTAAGAGATCACTGTCGGAGCACGGGATGTCGAAATCCCACTGCTCAGCGGGTGGAACCTTAGGCGGGCGATATGCAGCCTTGGGAGGCGTCTCACCCATGTCTACCAGCCTGCTACGGCGCTTGTTGCTGTTGTTCGCCAAAGCCTCCGTCCCCCCTCCTTGGAGTGACGAAGGTTACCCGCTTGGCCTACCCACCGACCCTGCCTTGCCCTGCCAAACGAGGAAGGTTCGCCCCATTCAGCGACAGGACCAAGGGTGCAAGTGCTGACGTCCGCGCATAGTCTGATGCTGCTCGGGGTGTGCTGTGGAGGTCTGCCATGCCCCGAACCATCTGGAGCGGCGCGATCAGCTTCGGCCTGGTCACGGTGCCTATCCACATCCAGTCCGCCACCGAAGACCACTCGATCCGGTTCCACCAGTACCACCTGGAGGACATGGGCAGGGTGCGAGTGCGCAAGGTGTGCGAGGTGGAGAACCGCGAGGTCACGCAGGACGAGATCGGTAAGGGCTACGAGTGGTCGAAAGACCAGGTGATCCCCATTAGCGACGCCGAACTCGGCAACCTGCCGCTCCCCACCGCGAAGGCCGTGGAGATTGAGGCCTTCCTCCCACTGGAATCCATCGACCCGATCCGGATCGGGGAGGGCTACTACCTGGCCCCGGACGGGCAGGTCGCCGCCAAGCCGTACAAGCTCCTGCGGGAGGCCCTCGGCCGGTCATCGAAGGTGGCGGTCGCGAAGTGGGCGTGGCACGGGAGGGAGCGCCTCGGGATCCTCCGTGTGCGCGACGACGTCCTGGTGCTGCACCTGATGCGCTGGCCTGACGAGATCCGCGACTCTGCCGAGGTTGCCCCGCCCGCGGTCGAGGTCACCGATGACGAAATCGACGGCGCCCTGGCGCTCATGGAGACGATGGCGCGCGACGACCTTGAGGGCGACGAGTTCCGCGACACGTACACCGAGGCCCTGGAACAGATCATTGAGGCCAAGCGGGAGCACCGGGCGCCGCCGGAGGTGCAGGAGCCGGAGGCTGAGCCGGGTCAGGTGCTAGACCTGATGGCGGCCCTGAACGCGTCCGTGGAGAAGGCGAGGGCCGCGCGCGGTGAGGGGGAGGCCGACGTGCACGAGATGCCCGCACCGAAGAAGAAGACCGCGAAGAAGCAGCCAGCCAAGAAGGCGGCAGGGAAGAAGACCGCGGCGAAGAAGTCAGCGCGCAAGCCACGCAGCGCCTAAGCCCGCGGCCGAAGCGGCAGCGCGTACCTGGGGACCTGGGCGTTCACCGCCGCCAGTCGTCCGGCCCGCCGCCGCGCCACTCGATCAGATCCGACCCGGAGACATCCAGCTCGTCCCAGCCCTCCAGCCCGGAATGCTCGAGGAACACGACCAGGTCTTGGATGCTGTACGCCATACCGATGGCGATCCCATCGACAGTGACTCGCCGGCCACCGCACTCCCCAAGCGGGTGAACGGTCACACGAGCAGCCATGCCACCATCCTCCCGCCGGACCCTGCGGGCTGCATCGTGGCACAGGTCAGTCGAAGATGCCGAGCAGGGTGTCCGGGCGGCAGTGCCCGCACGCCTGCACCCCCTCGGTGAGCGCGCGCACGGCCACGTCCCTCGGCACGCCCTTCCACCGTTTACCGGCCATGTGGCAGCCGCCTTCGTGCACGGTTACCGGCGGGGAGTCTCTGTTCAGTCCCTGCTCCAGGATCCACTCCGGCGCGGGCGGCCGGGCATCGATGCCGCGCTGCCGCTCCTGCTCGCGCCGCTCGGCCTCGGTGATCTGCTGCCGGACCCGGTCGAGGGTGAGGAGCAGCCACGTCTCCAGGGTGCGGAGGCGGGGCAGGTCCGGCGGCAGGTCGTTCACATGTTCGATTCTATGATCGGGGGGTGACACCGCAACCAACCGGCACCACCTCCGAGCGCTACCACCTCACCCTGACCGCTGATGGCCGCCCGGTCATGCACGGCTGGTGGGGAAGCGAGCCGACCGCCCGCCGCAAGTTCACGAGCTGGGTCGGCGAGTACGGCAGCCTGCTCGGCGCCCGCATCACTCTCACCGACGAGGACACCGATGCGGTGCTGACGACCTGGCCGGAGCCGTAAGTCACCCGCGGTTGGCGATGCGCTCGCTGAGTTCGGCGGCGGCTGGGCTGTCGGGGACGCTAGGGAGGCGGGCGGCGATGTTGGTGAGGCCGTCGTTGATGCGGACGGACTGCACGCCGTCCGAGCAGGAGAGGAAGTCGTTCCAGGTGGCGAGAGCCTGGGCAGTGTTGCCCCGCTTGAGCTGCACGTGCCCGAGGTCGGCGAGCACGATCGCCCGGGTGCGCTTGCGGTCGAGGCCGTGGATATCCAATGCGAGGTGGAGGTGTTCCTCGGCGGCGGCGAGGTCGCCGAGCTTGGCGTGGATCATCCCCGACTCGTGCGCCCACCGGCCGTGGCTGTAGTGGCTGGCCCATGACTGGCCGGGCGCGGCGGGGGCGTTCTCGATGGCGATCTGCGCAGCGGACAGCATCCGGCCGGCTGCCGCCCGGTCGCCGTCGGCGGCTGCCGCGCGGGCGTAGGTGTTGCGGTAGTACGCGAGGGCCTTGGGGTTGCCGAGCTTGCGGCCGCGCTGCTCGCACGCTTCGGCGAGCCGGACGGCGGTGGGGATGTGGCCGAGGTCGATGGCCTGGTCCGCGAGGCCGCGCAGGGCTGTCGCGGCGAGTTCGTTTTCGCCGGCTTCGGCAGCGAGCTTGTAGCTGTGCAGGTGGTATTTCTGGCTCAGGCCCTGGTCGCCTTCGTCGCGGGCCATCCAACCGATGAGGTGAACGAGTTCGCTGGTGGCGGCGAACAGCTCACGTCCGATCTTCTCGGTGTAGCGGCCGTCGAGCCACCGTTTGACGTCCACGGTGAGGTAGCGGACCGCGAGGTGGCGGGCGTGGCCGCCGCCGAGTTCGGAGGCGGCGTTGCCGAGGGTGGTGGTCATGGTGCGGACGGCGCTGACTTCGCCCATGCCGACCGCGACGGGGCCGGGGCGGTTGGCGCGGCGGGTGACGGCCTCGGCGTCGGGGAGGTCGAGTGCGGCCAGGCCGACAGCGGCGGATGCCGCGAGGAACTGCCGTCGGTCCAGGTCCACGTCGTCTCCTCCCAGGCTCATGACCGAGGTCACGGTGTCGGCGAACTTAGCCTCATCTTCCCCCGATAGGTTGAGTCTGAGGATCTGTTCGATGAACGGCAACCACTCCCGTGGCACCCGGCGCCCGGTCTCCCACCGGTAGACCTGCTGCCGGTCGAGGAACCCTGTCTTCCCCCAACGTGCTGTGGAGAGCTCGTCTGCGAGCTTCTCCTGGCTGCATCTGGGGCGCCGTGCCGTGCGTGCTGCGCGGATGCGTTCAGCGATGGTCATGTCCGGCCCGATCGTCGGTCCTGGTTCACAACTGGCCTACATCTGGCAGACAGTCTGGCAGCTCCCCACGCCGTGCGTCCGCTTGTTGACTGGTGGTCACAGCCCGGCGAGACCGACGCCGGGCATCGAGTGGAAGGGGATCGCCATGCGCGAGACCACCTACCAGGCCCCCGTCGTGCTGGACGCCGGTGACGTCGTCGAGGTGACCCTCGGCACGAACAACTTCGACACCGCCGACGACACCGAGTACAAGAACGCCTGATCCGCGGGCGGCCGGGACCGAGGCGAAGGATCGAGTGCCACGCCCCGGACCCGGTCGGGAGGCGCCGGGCTGTCCGTTCTCGTGCTGGGGCACGGGACGGCGGCCCGGCGCCTTCGCCTTTCGACACGTACATGGAGAAGGGAGAGGGCAGCGATGAGGTGGAGCGCGGGGTGGCATGGCAGTGCCCGCAGTGGCCGGCGGCCCGCCGGGGGCCGGGCGGTACCCGGCCTGCGGGAGGTGTGGACGTGCGGGTGGCCGGAGGCAAGGGTTCGGGCCGTCGGGGACGGCCCGGTGGCGCTGGCGGTGATCGGTGAGTGTGGCGCGGACGACGGCCAGCTCCGGGCCGCGCTGCCGGTCGTGCGGGCGGAGGGCTGGCGGGCGTTGACGCGTTGGCCCGGCTCGTACCTCGTGATCGCCCGCAGGGGGGAGACCCTGGCCGTGATCGGTGACTTGGCCGGGCAGCACCCGGTGTACTACCGCACGGACGCGGCCGGCACCTGGTGGTCGACCGCCGCGTCAGCGCTCGCCGCACTGGACGGGGCGCCGGTCGATGTGACCGCGCTCGCCGCCCATCTGGCGTTCGGTCAACCTGATGTGCTCGCCGAGCGGAGTCTGTTCCGCGACGTGCAGCGGGTACCGGGCGGCCACCTGCTGCTGGTCGGCCCGGGCGGAGTAGCGGTCGAGCCGTATGAGCCGGCCGCGTATCCGCCGGTGGGCCTGCGGGAGCAGGCGCCGGTGGTGCGGGCCGCGCTCGCCGAGGCGGTCGCAGCACGGATCGACGACCGGCCGGTGAGTGCGGACTTGGCGGGGCTGGACTCCACCACGCTCGCGTGTCTGGCCGCCCAGCGGGGGCCGGTGGCTGCGGTGACGTTCGCCGACGAGCGCCTGCGTGACGACGATCTCGCGTTCGCGGCCCGTACCGCGGCCACCGTGCCGGGCCTGGCCCACCATCCGGTCCCCGGCGCCCCAGGCACCGTGTACTACGCGGGGCTTGACGACCTGCCCGGGCTGCCGGTCACCGACGCGCCGAACGCGTACGTGGTGACCGCGTCCATCAAGCGGGCCGTCCTGGACACGGTCGCCGGGAACACGCCGGGGCCCGGGGTGCACTTCACTGGGGCTGCTGGGGACGCTGTTCTGTCCGCCCCCTCGTCGTACCTCGCTGATCTGCTGCGCGAGCGGCGGCACCGCCGGGCCTGGCAGCATGCCCTCGGCCACGCTCGGCTGCGGCACACCTCCAGTTTCGCTGTCCTGTCCCGAGCCCGGCCGGCCTCCCGTGTCGACCTCGCCGGGGCGTGGTGGCAGACGGCTGCTGAGCTGCGCCGCCCTGCTCGGGACTGGATTCCCCAGGCGCAGCGCCCGCTTGCGTGGACTCCGCTGCTGGCCTCGGCGGACTGGATGACTCCCGATGTCCGTGGTCTCCTCGCCGACGCTGTCGATGAGGCCGCGGGCGCGCTCAGTGATGCGCCGGCTCGCCTGTCGGATTGGTCCGATCGGCAGGACCTGGCTCGGGTCGGGGCGAACACTTCCGGGTGGCGGGCGCTCGCGCTCGCTGGGCACGGCATCGAGCTGGCCGCCCCGTTCCTGGACAACGAGGTGATCCGCGCATGCCTCGCCGTTTCCGCCGACGAGCGCGGCGCCCCCGGCCAGTACAAGCCGCTTCTCGACGCGGCGTTCACCGGCACAGGCGTGCTGCCCGGCTTCGTCCTCGCCCGCAGCACCAAGGGAGGCTTCAACGCCCTCGCCTACGCCGGTCTGCGCGACAACGCCCCCGTGCTCAGGGAACTGCTCGGGCCGTCGTCGCACCTTGCCGCCCTCGGGCTGGTCACCGAGCAGCCGGTCGCCGACGCGCTCGCCCGGGCCGCCGCCGGGCAGCCCACCCCGCAGGGTGCCCTGCACCTGGTGGTGGCCGCTGAGGTGTGGCTGCGGCAGCTCGCCGCTGCCCCGGCGACGTGGTGGGAGGAGGTGAGCGGTCGTGTGGCGGCTGTGTGAGCGCACGCATCCGGTCCTCACCGATGAGGGCGGCGCGATCCTCAGCGAGGACACCGGCCGCTGGTCCTACCTGACGCCGACCGCGTCGGCCGCGGTGATGCTGCTGCTGGCTTCGACCAGCGAGGAGGAGGCTGCCGGCTGCTTTGCCGAGCGGTACGGCATTCCCGGCGAGCAGGCCGCCGCCGACGTCCGTACCGTCGCCCAGGTGCTGACCGCCCAGGGACTGGCCCACGGCGGGGTGGAACCGGCCCCGCGCCGCCGTTGGTGGGGGTGGTGGTCGTGACCAGCATGGAGGCGTACTCCACTACCCGCGCCGGCACCTTCGGGGAGCGTCTGGCAGCCGCGGCCGGGCTCGCGCTGGCCCTGACGCTGCTGCGGCTCCCGTTCCGGTACACGGTCCGCGCTGCCCGCCTCGCCCGCCGCTTCGGTCGGTGTGAGCTTGACCGGGCCGGGGCTGAAGCGCTGGTCAGCGCCGTACGGCACGCCGCTCGTTTGTGGCCTGGCCGGGCCGCGTGCATGGAGACCTCGCTGGGCAGCATGCTCGCCGCGGCGCTGCTGGGGCTGCGTCTGGATTGGTGTCTCGGGGCCCGGTTCTCTCCTCCGCCGGTGGAGTACCACGCCTGGGCTGCCCTGCCTGGCTACGGGCCGGTCGGCGAGTACACCGGCGCGGGGTGGCACCACCACACCGCGTTGACGATCTGACCCCGTGTCCTTCACCTGTTTGAAGCGTTGTCGCATACGAGTGCTCCACACCCCTCGAAGGAGTGACCAGTGACCGCCGTCGCCACTGCCGCCGCAGTTGTCCCTGAACGCCTCTACACTCACCACGACGGCCGCGGCGCCACGCCGCACCGCTCCAACCCGGCCGTGATCCACCGTGAACTCACCACTCTCGACGTCCAGCCGGGCATGAACGTCGTCGAGTTCGGTACCGGTTCCGGCTACTCCGGCGCGCTCCTCGCCGAGCTCGTCGGCCCGACCGGCACGGTGACCAGCCTGGACATCGACGACTACCTCGTGAAGTGGGCGAACCTTATCCACCACGAGTGCGGGCTGGACAATGTCCGCTGCCACGTCGCGGACGGCACCTCTGGTTTTCCGGAGCGGGCGCCGTACGACCGGATCGTCGCTTGGTGCACGCCGCCGCTGCTGCCGCAGGCGTGGGTGGACCAGGTCGTCGATGGCGGGCTGATCGTCGCCCCGCTGCCGATCGCGCCCGTGCCGAACATGACCGTCGTCGCCAAGATCCGCGTGAGCCGTGGCGAGCCAGTGGTGGAGCAAGTGTTCACTGGCGGGTACATCGAGGCGACCACCTCACCGAAGACCGACCTCGATCTGCCGGGCCGGTGGGTGGACTGGGAGAACCGTGTCCCGGGCGCCTCGTGGATCTCGATCGCCTGGCGTGAGGAGGACGACTACCTGCACACAGGCGCGCGCATGACGCTGGGCCGGCTGCTGAAGGACGCGCACACCGAGCCGTATGAGGGGGGCGAGATCGACTGGCCGTCCTGGCGGACCTTCGCCGCTGCTCTCGCCGATCCTCAGCTGACCGCGGCAGGACTCAGCGCTGGCGTGTGGGCCATCGGTCACTCCACACCGACCACGGCCGCCGTGGTCCAGCAGGACGGCTCGATCGTCGCTGACAGCCCCAACTCGCGGTCGCTCGGGGTTCTGCAGGGCTGGCTCGACGCCTGGGAGGCTGCCGGGCGGCCGGCCCCTGAGACCTACAGCCCCACGCTCGAGCGCTGCGACGAGGGAAGGGGAGGGTGGAGGCTGCGTCTGCACCAGGCGCTGCCGTCGGCCGGGCAGCACGTCCTGTCGACTCGCCGCCCCGGTGTTGTCAGCGGCCCTCGTTAGGATTGGGTCACCAAATCCAGCAACCTGCGGGTTGCTCTGGTTGCGCCCCGCTCCGGATTGGAACCCTGGAGCGGGGCGTGCTGCTGTCAGAACCCGGGCCCGTTGTTGGGGCAGCCGAAGGTCGAACACTCGGGCCGGATGGTCACGAGCGGGTCCGGATGGTCGTCGTAAGGTCCCGCGGCGTTGGCGGTGCGCAGTCGCATCTTGTGGCCGCAGTGCTCGCAGCGCGGGCGGGGGAGCGCGCGGACTTCGGAGCGACGGCACGACTTCGGGAGTTCAGTCATGCCCCGACCGTGGCATGGATTCGGCGACTTGTCTGAGCCGCCTTCCCCCGCTACAGGTCAGCGGCTTCCCGGCGCCGGGAATCTTCAGCCCGCGTCCGGGTGCCGGACGGCCTTCTTCAACCCCATCTCCACCTGGTACCTGTCCAGTCCCGCCTCAGCGGCGAACGTAGTGACCGCAGCCTGCACGGCGGCGGCCTGGTCCGGGGTGAGGGTGCCCTGCTGCTGCGCAGCCCAGGCAGAGCGTTCCAGCTCTACGAGATTGTCGGGGAAGTCGATAGTTGCCACAGGCAGCGATCCTACGTGGCTTCTACCCGGGACGGTCACGCCGCCTTCACGACGTCCCCCACCATCCGCTCACGCGCGACGGCAACGGTCCACTCCGCGACGAGCCGCTCATACCGCGCCCGCGTCTCCCCGTACAGCCAGCCACCGCATGCCACGACCAGGGCGCGAATCTCCTGATTCACGACCTCGGACGGCCGCGCGGAACCAGGGACGTGGACGTCGGGGGACATAGCAGAAGCCTACGCGGTGGCACTGACAGCGGTCAGGTTCCGAGCACATCCATCAGGTGATCGTCCAGGTCAGCCGCCCAATCTTCCCGCCGCCACGGCCGCAACTCCTGCCGCGCCCTCCGCAACCGGAGCGCCGGCACCCGGCCGCCCGTGCTGGAGGCCGCTGCGACGCACTTGTGCAGCAGCTCGGCCGCGGCCTGCGGCTCGCCGAGCCGGATCCGGGCGAGGGCCTGGTCGGTGGTGACGATGGCGCGCTGCACCTGCTCTCGGGGCGCGGTGAGGGCGGTAGCCGAGTGGGCGAACCGGTCGTGCGCGGCCGCCGGGTCACCGATGTACAGCTCGCACACGCCCTCGAAGCCCCGCAGATGCCCGGCCGAGAATGAGGTCGGCGCGGGATCGGCTGCGTGATCAGCGTCCATGTCGTACCAGGCGAGCCCGAGCGCGGTCTGAGCCTGCCGCTCCAGGCTGGCTCGGGCGGCAAGCTCGGCCTGAAGAGCGTGCGCGCGGGCCCGCATGAGGGCGCTCTCCCCGGTGCGCGCGGCACGGACAGCCTGGTCGACCAGTAGCCGGGCCTGGTCGAGGCCCTGTGTCGAGTAGAGAGTGACGAGGGCGTGGCTCATGTGGACGCTGGCTTGCCGCCACGGCTCGGCGAGGAGGCCCGCCTCGCGGGTGGCTTCGTCGTACAGCGCTCGGGACGCGGTGTCGTCTCGAGACTCGAAAGCCAGGCGCCCGGCGAGGGTCATCCCGCTGACCGCGATCTGGCGTAGCGGTGTGGCGAGCTCGAGGGGGATGGGTCCGGCGAGGAGACGGCGCGCGGCCTCGACCGCGGGAGCGAGGAGCAGCTGGAGGCGGACCATCGGCAGCGACCCGACCTCGCGGTTCACGTCGGCGATGACCGAGGCGAGCCCGGCCAGCGTCTGCTCATCGGTGCGTGCGGGTTCGGCCAGGGCGGCGGCGAGGTTGGCGTGGACGCCGGGGGCGAGGAGGGCGAGCATGCTGCCGCCGGCGTCGGTGGCGGCGCGCAGGACGTGGGTGCGGAGCTCGGCGGTCCGCCGCTCGCTCTCCCCGAGCAGGCCGAGCGCCTGGAGGTATTCGGCGAAGTCGCTGCCGGCGCCGAGGGCGAGGTCGCCGCTCGGGGTGTGGGCGTAGAGGTGGGCGAGGAGGAGTTGGTACCGCTCGTCGGGCATCGTCGGTCGTGCGGCTTCCCAGCGGGCGACGGAGCGCTGGACGCTGGCCACGACGGGCAGGGGCGGCTGGTGTAAGGCGCGGGCGGTGTCGGTGAGGGCGCGGGCGAGGCCGGCGAGGGATAGCCCGCGCCGCTTCCGGAGCCGTTTGAGTGCTGCCGCCCCCGCGGCCCTCTGGTCCATGCCCCCATCGTGGCGCAGATACGGGTCAGATGGGGACGACTACGTGAGGTTTGCCCTGGTCTCGCGTGTAGTTGAGTGTCTGCCAGGTGCCGGATTGGAGTTGACCGGCCCGCGGGAAGCCGATGGTCATGCTGGTGCGGTCGACCATCCACCGGTTCCGGGCATGGTACGAGGCGCTGTTCAGCTCGGGCGCCGCGAGTTCGACGACCTCGCTGATGCGGTCCCGGACGCGCGCGATCGCCTGGCGGGCTTCGGCGGGCTGCTGGCAGACGGTGCCGGGGACGGCGACGGTGATGGCGGCTTCGGTGTTGCCGGCGAGCCAGAGCAGGGTGAGGGAGTCGATGCCGCGCGCGCCGCCGATGTAGAAGTGGGCGTCGGTGGCGAAGGGGCCGAGGAAGGCGGTGAAGAGCTGGGCGTACTCATCGAGGGGTTTGTGGCTGGTGCTGCGGGTGCCTGTGATCGTCACCGTACGCGTCAAGATCATCTCCGTGTCATAGGTTGTCAGATCCCGCACCCGTGGCGCTGTTGGGATCGTCTGCGTGTGGACACCAACGATCTGCAAAACCTCGCGCGCCACCTGGAGACTCACGGCCTCCGGGTCACTATCGACGCCCCCGGGATGCGGCTGACGGTCACCAACCCGCTCAACAGCCGCCTCACCGAGGATATCGCCGCCTCCGGTGGCGGGTGGGTCACTTCGTTCGACTACGAGATCGGCGAGCGCGGGGGTGAAGCGGCGTGCGCCGAGCGCATCGCGCGCGTGCTGGCCGTCTCCAGCCGCCCAGCGCGGGAGGCCACACTGTGAGCGCCGCGCCCACTTCCCCGGCCGACAGACTGCCGCTCTCCACCGTGACGATGCGGGCGGCGGCCAGCTGGTTCCTGGATCAACAGACTCTGCCTCGCCACGGCGAGGTGACCCTGTTCAGCGGCGACTTCGGCCGCTATCTGGAGGAGCTGATTGAGCAGGTGAGGCAGCTCGCCGGACAGCTCTCCGATGACGACGCACCTGCGCGCGTGGCGCTGGCCGGCGTCGGGGAGGCTCGGCGGCGGCTGGACGAGCCCGAGGCTGCCGGCCTGAATGGCGAAGTGGCTCGCGTGAAGCGGTTGGCGCGCTCCGTTATGGCACTGTGCGATCACTACGAGGCGCTGACGAGTGTGGTGATGTGCCTCGCCTGCGACAAGCCGATCCGTGCTGGCGAGGAGTCGGTTCCGTACGAGCATGTCAGCCCGTCTGGCGGCTCGGCTCGTGCGGGCCGCGTTCATGCCCGGTGTGCCACCGCGGTGCGCCGGCGCTGACGTTGGGACTCCCGCCCCTGGGTCCCCACCCTGGACAGGTCGAGCCTGGGGGCGGGTCTTAGCCGATGAGGTCGCGGAGGGGGACGTCGAGGACGAAGGCGATGCGTAAGAGGGTGGAGAGCTTGGTGTCTTGGCCGGTTTCGAGGCGCCAGATGGTGACGCGGTCGATGCGCGCCGCGAGGATCACCTGTTCTTGGGTGAGGTGTTGTCGTTCGCGTTCGGCGCGGACGCGGTTGCCGATGGCCCGGCGTTGTTCGGGGATCCAGGAGTCGTCGTCGGGCAGGTCTCGCACTCGACAAACGGTCGACCGGACAAGATCATATGTCTGCTGAATGTGTTCAGCATTTTCCGGCAGCGGGGTGGGTAGTCAGGGGTGACATGGGATTTCACAGGCCCAGCACGGACAAACGCCAAGCCCGTGCTGGTTCGTCCGCCCATCCGTCGTGAGTACCCCCTCGTCGACGGATGGGCGGTCGCATGTTCCTTCGATCAAGTCATCACCAAACCTGCCCGAACTGATGACAATGTGCCGGTGACATGTGCACGATTCATTCGTTGAGCAGGGTGGCCAGGGCGGGGACTTAGTCCGCCTCCCCGGGTGGATCCCCCGCCCTGGTCACGAAGAGCGGCCCCAGGCGTAGTAGTCGCCTGGGGCCGCTCCCTGTTCCCCATGGGGAACGGGTGGGGAATAGATCTTGCCGGACAGGGCTAATCTCGGCTAGCTAAGACTAACCACGGCTAACATCTAGTGCTGCATCACCGCAGGTGAGCCCCTGACCTGCCCAAACGGGAGATGCGCCGTTGATCCAGACGATCACGGGTCCCCCTCTGCTGTCGGCCCCCTGTGGCTTGCCCGCTCCACCCTGCCACGGAAACCAGCCCCAGTTGAGGGCTGCCCACAGGACGGCGCCGGCACCCCCGCGACGGGGGCGCCGGCGCCACGCCGGACCGACGGGCGTCAGCCGCGGTGATGCCCGGGCGTGTCGTCGTCCGTGGGCAGGCCTTCCTGACCGACGACCTGGTCGACGGTGCCCACGATGTCCTTCACACTCCGATCACCGAGCCCGTCGTGGTCGACGGCGTGCGACGGAGTGATGGCCGCCACGACGAATCCGGTGGCCAGGGACGCGAGGGCGAGCATGCTGCGCTTCTTCATGCTCGGTTCAACTGCGCCGCCCGCCCGCGGGTCACGCTCGTGCGCCCGACGGGAGCACTCACCCCTTCGTCGACCCCAGCGTCAGGCCCGCGATGAAGTGGCGTTGCAGGAGCAGGAAGACCAGGATCGTCGGAAGGGCCACCAGGACCGATCCGGCCGCGAGCAGGTTGTAGTCCGTGAAGAACTGTCCGCGCAGGTTGTTCAGGGAGGAGGTGATCGGGAGCTTGCCGGGGTCGGAGATGAAGATCAGGGCCCAGAGGAAGTCGTTGTAGACCCAGGTGAACTCGAGGGTGGCCAGGGCCGCGAGGGCCGGGCGGCACAGCGGCAGCGTGATGCGCCAGAACCGGGTCCACACGCCGGCGCCGTCGACGATCGCCGCCTCCAGGATCTCCTGGGGCAGCGTGCGCATGAAGTTGGCCAGGACGAAGACGCAGAAGCCCATCTGGAAGCCGATGTTGACGACGATGACGGCCCAGTAGGAGTCGTACAACGTCAGCGAGTCGGACATCCACCACGGCAACGGGATCCTGTTGAACAGGACGTAGAGGGGCGTGACGATCACCTGCTGCGGAAGCAGGTTGCCCGCCGTGAAGAACATCAGCAGGACGAGGCCGCCGCGCAGTCTCAGGCGTGAGACCGCGAACGCCACGAACGCCGACAGGAACAGCGTGACGATCACGGCGGGCACCGCGATGATCAGCGTGTTGGCGAAGTACCTGCCCATGCCGGACTCGGTGTAGGCCTGGCGGTAGTAAGCGAAGGACAGATGGCTGGGCCAGGAGAAGTAGCCTTTCTGCGCCGTGTCCTGGTACGGGCGCAGGGAGGCGTAGACGGCGAGCAGCAGCGGCGCGACGAACGCCAGCGACACCGCCGCCAGGAAGATCTGCACGCCCCAGCGGCCCCGCCGCCGGTGCCCCGTCGGCCGTGCGGACGCCGGCGCCGGGCGGTGTACGGGCGCGGTGGTGCGGATGTCTGCCGTCATCGGTCGCGGGCCCCTCGCAGCTCTTGGACCAGGAACGTCACGATGCACCCCAGGGACACGGTGAGCAGGACCACGGCGATGGCGGAGCCGAAGCCGATGCGGCTCGCCTCGCCGATGATGTTGTCGGTGATCAGCACCGACAGCAGTTCCAGGCCGTTGCGGCCCTTGTTGACCGCGTAGACGATGTCGAAGGCGCGCAGCGCCTCGATGACCGTGATGACGCCGACGACGACGTTCACCGGGCGCAGGGTCGGCAGGACCACGCGGAAGAACGTCTGGCGTTCGTTCGCCCCGTCGATCGCCGCCGCCTCCTTCAGTGCCGGGTCGACGGACTTGAGTCCGGCCAGGTAGAGGATCATGACGTAGCCGACGTGCCGCCAGCTCGCCGCGATCATCATCATCCAGATGTTGAGGCGGGAGTCGCCGAGCCAGTCGATCGGGTCGGTGTGGTTGCCGAGGAGGGTGTTGACCGCGCCCTGGTCGGTGCCCAGCAGCAGTTGGGCCATGAAGCCGACGATGGCGAGCGAGAGCACCACCGGCAGGTAGAGCACGGACTGGTAGAAGCGGCTGAAGCGGACCCCCCGGTCGATGAGGACGGCCAGGAACAGCCCGAACGGCGTCGCGATCAGCCCGAGGAAGAGCAGCCAGAGGACGTTGTGGCGGACCGCGGGCCAGAACGGCGGGTAGTTCTCCGCGAGGTTCCGGTAGTTCGCGCCGCCGGCCCACTGGATGTTCCCGATGCCGTCCCAGGAGGTGAAGGACAGGCCGATGGAGGCCAGCGTCGGACCCCAGACGATGGCGACGTCGAGGAGCACCGGTATGCCGAGCAGCACGCCGAGGACGGCGAGGTCGCGGCGGGTGAACCGGTGCAGCCGTGGCCGTCCGGCGCGCCGCGGGGAAGTGAGCGCCACGGAAGATGTCCCCCAGTGATCAGCCGACGGGCTGCGAGAAGATGGTCTTCTTCTGCCGTTCGATGCTGTTGCACAGCCCGTCGACGTCCTTCGGGTTGCCGATGAAGTCCTGGATCGCCTGGATCATCACGGTGGAGGCGAAGTCGGGGCGGGTGTCGCGGTCCAGGAACTGCGAGATCTGCCGGGCGCCGGAGACGAGTTCGGCGGACTTCTTCTGCAGGGCGCTGTACTTGGAGGTGTCGGCGCCGGAGTTGACGGCCACGTTGTTCGGGTCGTACTGGAGGTAGACGTCCTCGGCCTTCGGTGTGCCGAGCCACTTGAGCAGGTCCTTGGCGGCGGCGACGTTCTTGGACTTCTTCGCTACGAGGAAGCCGTCGATGGGCGCCTCCACGGCGTCCTGGCCGTACTGCGGGTCGATCTCGGGGAACGCGAAGAAGTCGATGTCGTCGCGTTCGTTCTCCGGGAACTGGCTGCCGGGGTGCGGCATGCCGAAAACGGCCATGCCGGTCTTGCGCTGCTGAAGGCTCTGCCCGGCCTCCTCCCAGGTCCGGCCGAGGGCGCCCTTCTGGTAGTACGGCATCAGCTCGCGCCAGGTGTCGAAGACCTTCTTCACCCGGTTGTCGGTCCACGCCTCCTGGCCCGCCATCAGGGACTTGTGGAAGTCGTATCCGTTCAGGCGCAGGTTGATGTAGTCGAAGGTGCCCATGGCGGGCCAGCCGTCCTTGTCGCTGAAGGCGACCGGGGTGCCGTCCTTGGACATCTGCTTGGCCAGCGCGATGAACTCGTCCCAGGTCTTGGGCTGTTGGTAGCCCTTCTGCTGGAACTGGCTCTTACGGTGGAAGACGGCCCACGGATAGTAGTAGTACGGCACGAAGAACTGCCGGCCGTCGTGCGTCGACTGCGCCTTGAGGGCGTCGGAGAACCCGGAGAAGGACGACCACACGTCGCTGATGTCGGTCAGCAGCCCCTTCTCCGCGAAGTACTGCATGCGGTACCCCGCGAACCACATGAAGACGTCGTCGGGGCGGCCCTGGAGATACCGGTTGATGTTCTCCTGGAAGTCGTTGTGGTCCTTGGTGTTGACCTTGACCTTCTTGCCGGACTGCTTCCGGTAGGCGTCGAACGCCGCCGCGTACGCCTTCTTCGGTACCGCGTCCGAGGCGTTCGACCCGACGCTGACCTCGTTCTTGCCTCCGCCGGGGCCCGAGCCGCAGGCGGACAGCAGGGCGGGAAGCGTGACCATGCCCGCTCCGACGGCCGCACCCTGCAGAACACTGCGCCGGGAGATCGGATGTCCTGCTTCATCTGTCGGCTTGACGAGCCGGTTGAACGATGACTGCGCCATGTCCCCCTCCTCGGGGTGTCACCCAACACAACCGAACGAGAGGGTTGGATCTCACCGCCAACCGGCCTTGGAGTCAAGGGGTCTGACGGGATATCGAACAACCGTTACCGCTTCTCTTCCAACACAGTCCGACACGTCCTACCATAACCGCGCACCGATGACGCGAACATGATGTCATCCCATCTTTCGCGAGTTCGGAGGAGCGTTCTTATGCGTCAGCCGCACACGCGCACCACCCGCCGCAGAGTGGTCGGGGCTCTGGCCGCAGGACTGCTGTGCGCCGCGGGACTCGCCGTCCCCGCCGTCGCCGCGCCCGCCGCT
Source organism: Streptomyces sp. NPDC004721 (assembly GCF_053601495.1). Classification (NCBI taxonomy): domain Bacteria; kingdom Bacillati; phylum Actinomycetota; class Actinomycetes; order Kitasatosporales; family Streptomycetaceae; genus Streptomyces; species Streptomyces sp. NPDC004721. The sequence continues at coordinate 11,224 of NZ_JBSGBZ010000008.1, read as the reverse complement.
GCGCCCCCCACGCGGGACTCCGTCACGCCCACGCGGGCCGACGGGCTCGCCCTCACCCCTCCCATGGGCTTCAACAACTGGAACTCCACGCACTGCCGGGCCGAGTTCAACGAGTCCATGGTCAAGGGCATCGCCGACCTCTTCGTCGCCAAGGGCCTGAAGGACGCCGGGTACCAGTACGTCAACCTCGACGACTGCTGGGCCCTGCCCGCCCGCGACGCGAACGGCAAGCTCGTACCCGACCCGGTCCGGTTCCCGAACGGCATCGGGGCCGTCGCGGACTACGTGCACTCCAAGGGACTCAAGCTGGGCATCTACACCAGCGCCGGCACCAAGACGTGCAACAGCGCCGGATTCCCCGGCGCGCTCGGCCACGAGTACAGCGACGCCCAGCAGTTCGCCGACTGGGGCGTGGACTACCTCAAGTACGACAACTGCAACAACCAGGGCGTGGACGCCAAACTCCGGTACACCACCATGCGGGACGCGCTGAAGGCGACCGGCCGGCCCATCGTCTACAGCCTCTGCGAATGGGGCCAGAACAAGCCCTGGGAATGGGCCTCCGACGTCGGGCACCTGTGGCGCACGACCGGTGACATCAGCGACAGCTGGGGCTCCATGCTGTCGATCCTGAAGCAGAACCTGCCACTCGCCCCGTACGCCGGTCCGGGCCAGTGGAACGACCCCGACATGCTGGAGGTCGGCAACGGCGGCATGACGGACACCGAGTACCGCACCCACTTCTCGATGTGGTCCGCGATGGCCGCGCCGCTCCTCATCGGCTCGGACCTGCGCAAGGCCTCCGAGGCGACCTTCGACATCCTGGCCAACAAGGAGGTCATCGCCGTCGACCAGGACCCCCTGGGCAAGCAGGGCGCCGTCGTCTCCTCCGAGGGCGGCCGCTGGGTCGTGGCCAAGGAGATGCAGGACGGCAGCCGCGCCGTCGCCCTGTTCAACGAGACCGGCAGCCCGCAGCGCATCGCCACCACCGCGCGGGCCGTGGGCCTGCCCGACGCCGACGCCTACACCCTGCGCGATCTGTGGCGGCACCGCTCCTACAACACCGCGGGCACGATCTCGGCGACCGTTCCGGCCCACGGCACCGTCCTGGTCCGGGTCTCCCCCGACCCCCGCTGGGCCGCCAACCCGCCCGCCGTCGAACTCGGCCTGGACAGCGCCCCGTTGCTGGAGGCGGGCAAGCCGACGGCGCTGACCACGACGGTCACCGACCTGGGCCGTACGCCGGCCACGCAGGTCTCCGTGTCCCTGACCGGCCCCGAGGGCTGGACGGTACGGCCCGAGTCAGCGGCCCAGGCCGAGTCCGTACCGACGGGCAAGGCGCTGCGGACCCGCTGGACGGTCACCGCACCGGCCGGGACACCGACGGGGTCGTACGACCTGACGCTCAAGGCGAGTTACCGCTCCCCCGGCGGCGCCCGCGCCGACAGCGCCCTGGCCCTCGCCGCCGGCGTGGTGGTGCGGCCGCCCGCCGGGACGTCGTACCTCAGCGACCTTCCCTGGCTCTCGGCCACCAACGGCTGGGGCCCGGTGGAGCGCGACACGAGCAACGGCGAGAGCGCCGCCCGCGACGGCCATCCGATCACCCTCGGCAAGGTGGTGTACGCCAAGGGACTCGGCGTGCACGCGGAGAGCGCCGTCGAGTTCTACACCGGCGGGACCTGCCGGACGGTCACCGCCGACGTCGGCGTCGACGACGAGAAGAACGGCAAGGGCACGGTCGCGTTCGAGATCTGGGCGGACGGCAGGAAGGCCGCCGCCACCGGGGTCCTCACCAACGCGATGGGCGCCCAGCCGCTGTCGGCCGACGTGACCGGCGCGCAGGTGGTCCGCCTCGTCGTCACGGACGGCGGCGACGGTATCGACTCCGACCACGCGGACTGGGCGGACGCCCGCCTGATGTGCTGAGCCGCCCGAGGAGGCGTTCCCCGGCGAACCCGCAGCGGGGGACGCCTTCTCGCACGCGTCCTGCTCTCAGAGGGGGCCCAGGTCACCCAGCGGGTCCTCGTGCGCGTCCGGCCGCCGACGCCCCAGGAAGAGCACCAGCGAGGCGGCGACGGCCACCAGCCCCGGCACCACGCTGAGCGGGCCCGGACCCAGCGCCCACCAGCACACGACGAACAGCGGCGGCGAGACGGTGACCGCCGGCAACGCGATGCGCTGGGTGACTCCGGCCGACCAGACCGTCCGCGGCAGGCCCGGGTCGGCCCGCCACCGCAGGACCATGCTGATCACCAACAGGGATGTCGTCACGACACAGGTCGGCAGGCCGATGCGCGGGAGCTTCTGCCACTCCACCCCGGAACTCGGTTCGAGCATCAGCGCGCCTTGGACGAGCACCCCGGCGCCGATCAGGGCGAAGGCTCCACCGATCGTCCGGACGAGCGCGATGGCGCGGGGCGTTTTCGCCCGCCACGGCCGGCCGTTCAACCGGAATCTCTCCCGTGTCACCCCGCGATAGTCGAAAGCCAGTCCGCCGCCGAACACGACGGCCATGATTCCCCACACCATCAGGAAGAGGGCCAGGGCGTTTCCGCCCCCGGCCGTACTCTGCTGCGCCACCACCCAGTCCCCCTGCGGCTTCCGACGTGCACGGCCCACATCATGGACCGCGGCCGCCGCTTCAGACCCCGGCGGCCGTCACGCACGTGCGCGCCGCGAGTGCTGCCGCCGCCGCTCCCACCAGTCCGGCGTCCGTGCCCATCTGGGCCGGGGCGACCGTCAGACGCCGCACGAAGGAGAGGGTGGCGTAGTCGGCCAGGGCCCGGCGCAGCGGGGCGAGGAGCACCTCCCCCGCCTTGGCCACTCCCCCGCCGATCACCGCGATGTCGACCTCGACCAGGGTCGCGGTGGCGGCGATGCCCGCGGCCAGGGCGCGGGCGGCGCGGGCGAAGGAGGCCAGGGCGACCGGGTCCCCGGCGCGGGCGGCGGCGGCCACCGCGGCGGCCGAGGTGTCGCCGTCGGGGCCCGGGCCCCAGCCGTGGTCCAGGGCCCGGCGGGCGATGTTCGGGCCGCTCGCGATGCGCTCCACGCAACCCCGCGAACCGCACGGGCACGGGTCGCCGTCGAGGTCGACGCTGATGTGGCCGATGTGTCCGGAGTTGCCGGTCGGGCCGGGGTGCAGCCGCCCGTCGAGGACCAGGCCGCCGCCGACGCCGGTGGAGACGACCATGCACAGCGCGTTGTCGTGTCCGCGGGCGGCACCCTGCCAGTGCTCGGCCGCCGTGATCGCCACACCGTCGCCGATCAGTTCCACGGGCAGGCCGCCGACCGCGGCGCGGGCCCGCTCGACCAGCGGGTAGCAGCGCCAGCCGGGCACGTTGACCGGGCTGACCGTGCCCGCGGAGGCGTCCACCGGGCCCGCGCTGCCGATACCCAGGGCCGCGGCACGCCCCCACAGCGGCGACGCGCCCAGCTCGCCGAGCACCTCCTCCACGGCCCGCATCACGGTGTCCCCGTCCTCCTGCGCGGGCGTCGGGCGCTGGGCGCGCACCAGGATGCCGCCGCGGCCGTCCACCAGCGCTCCGGCGATCTTGGTGCCGCCGATGTCCAGCGCAGCCACGAGGTCGGTGTGCATCAGAGTCAGATCTCCCCGTCAACCATGAGAAAACCAAGAGGTGGGCGCAGTCCGGTATAGCTGCGTGGGGGCGCGGTCCGGAGCATGCGGTGGACAGTCTCTCGTGCATATGACAACGTTGTCCAGGCTCTATGCTCGACGCCACATCCTCATACGAACCCATGGACCGACGCACCCCCGTGGACGCGACTCGTCCCCGTGGACGACAGGACAGGACGCCGCACCGTGCCCGAGACCGCCCGTCGAGCAGACCGCCCCGCAGACCGCCCGCACCGCGCCTCCGGGAACCGCTACGGCAGCCGTCCGACCATGAAGGACGTGGCGGCACGCGCGGGCGTCGGTTTGAAGACCGTCTCCCGCGTGGTCAACGGCGAGCCCGGGGTCACGCCGGACACGGAGCGGCGCGTCCAGGACGCCATCGCGGCCCTGGGCTTCCGCCGCAACGACAGCGCGCGGGTGCTGCGCAAGGGCCGTACCGCGAGCGTGGGACTGGTCCTGGAAGACCTCGCCGACCCGTTCTACGGGCCGCTGAGCCGCGCGGTGGAGGAGGTCGCCCGCGCCCACGGCGCCCTGCTCATCAACGGCTCCAGCGCGGAGGACCCGGAGCGCGAGCAGGAACTGGCGCTGGCACTGTGCGCACGGCGGGTGGACGGGCTGGTCGTGATCCCGGCCGGTGACGACCACCGGTATCTGGAGCCGGAGATCAAGGCGGGCGTCGCGACCGTGTTCGTGGACCGTCCGGCCGGGAGCATCGAGGCCGACGTCGTACTGTCGGACAACTTCGGCGGCGCCCGCGACGGCGTCGCCCACCTGATCGCCCACGGCCACCGCCGGATCGGCTTCATCGGCGACATGCCCCGCATCCACACGGCCGCCGAACGTCTGCGCGGCTACCGGGCGGCGATGGAGGAAGCGGGCATACCGGTCGAGGACTCCTGGATTTCGCTGGGCGTCACGGACCCGGAGCGGGTGCGCCGGGCCGCCGAGACGATGCTGTCCGGGCCCGATCCGGTCACCGCGGTCTTCACGGGCAACAACCGGGTGACCGTCACCGTGATCCGCGTGCTGGCCGAGCAGACGCGCCGGGTCGCCCTCGTCGGCTTCGACGACTTCGAGCTGGCCGATCTGCTCCAGCCGGGCGTCACCGTCGTCGCCCAGGACGCGGCGGCCCTCGGCCGGACCGCCGCCGAACGTCTCTTCCGCCAGCTGGACGGCACCCTCCTCGACCCGGAACGCATCGAACTCCCGACCCGCCTGGTCACCCGCGGCTCGGGCGAACTGCCACCGTCGGACTGAACGGCCGCCGCCCACCCTGCAACCGGCGAACGGCACCACACCGCCCCACCCGCGCCCCCACACCGGCATCGGCGGCCGAACCCCAGCCGGCCGCGTCACCAACCTGCCGGGACAGCACAGCCAGTGCTGTGACCGGAAAGGTTTGCCGGGAAGCTCGCGGCGTCCGGTGCTGGGATACCTCCCACGCCGTTCAGGCTGTGGGGAAGCATCGCAGGGCGGAGCATCACCCGCGTACTGGACGTACTCGGGTGATGCGACAACGCGGCTGGGGGTCCCCCCTGCTCGAAGAGCTTGGGGCAGCCGTGCCGGGCGTCGCGAGCCGGTGAACCTTTCCGGTCGCAGCACTAGTGCCAGGGGCGGCGCGGAAGTACGCGCGGGGGCGTGACCGTGGGGGTCAGGGCCCCGCGGTCACGCCCCCGCCGGTGCTCCCCCGCTACTGCGCCGAGGCGGTCAGGTCGCCGCGGCGCGGGGCGGAGAAGGTCTCCAGGTCGGCACGGTTCAGGCCGGTGAGCTGGGCGACCTCGGCGGAGTCGAGGGCGCCGCAGTCCAGGCCGCGCAGCAGGTAACCGCTGAGCGCCTTGGCGGTGGCGGGCTCGTCCATGACGTCGCCGCCGGCACGGCTGACGTAGCGGGCCAGGCGGGCCGCCGCCTGCTCGAAGCCCTCGCGGTAGAAGGCGAACACGGCCGCGTACCGGGTGGGGATGTGGCCGGGGTGCATGTCCCAGCCCTGGTAGTAGGCGCGGGCCAGGGCACGGCGGGTGAGGCCGAAGTGCAGCCGCCAGGCGTCGTGCACCTTCTCGGTCGGGCCGACCGGCAGGACGTTGGTGGAGCCGTCCGAGACGCGTACGCCCGTGCCGGCCGCGGCGACCTGCATCACGGCCTTGGCATAGTCGGCGGCCGGGTGGTCGCTGGCCTGGTAGGCGGCGGAGACACCGAGGCAGGCGCTGTAGTCGAAGGTGCCGTAGTGCAGTCCGGTCGCGCGGCCCTCGGCGGCCTGGATCATCCGGGCGACGGTGGCGGTGCCGTCGGCCGCCAGGATGGACTGGCTGGTCTCGATCTGGAGCTCGAAGCCGAGGCGGCCGGGCGCCAGTCCATGGGCCTTCTCGAAGGCCTCGAGCAGCCGGGCCATGGCCGTGACCTGCTCGGGATAGGTCACCTTCGGCAGGGTCAGGACCAGCCCGTCGGGCAGGCCGCCGGCCGCCATCAGGCCGGTGAGGAAGATGTCGAGGGTGCGGATGCCCCGGTCGCGGACCGCCGCCTCCAGGCACTTCATGCGGATGCCCGTGTACGGGGCGGCCGTCCCGTTCCGGTACGCCTCGGCGACGAGCCTAGCCGCGCGGGCGGCCGCCTCGTCCTCCTCCGCGTCCGGGCGGGGGCCGTAGCCGTCCTCGAAGTCGATCCGCAGGTCCTCGATGGGCTCCCGCTCCAGCTTGGCGCGGACGCGGTCGTACACGGGAGCGGCCAGCTCGTCGCTCAGGCCGAGGACGGCGGCGAAGGAGGCCGCGTCCGGGGCGTGTTCGTCGAGCGCGGCGAGCGCCTGGTCGCCCCAGGAGCGGATGGTGCCGGCGTCGAAGGCGTCGCCGGGCACGTAGACGGTGTGCACGGGCTGGCGGGTGCCGGGGTCGCCCGGGTAGAGGCGCTCCAGTTCGGCGTCGACCGGCGCGAGGGAGGCGCTGATCTCCTCGCTGACGGCGCCCGCGAGGCTCGTCGCCACGTTCTCCTGCTGGCCCTGACCCATCCCACACCCTCCTGTTTTCCGCCACGCGGAATCAATAATCCGCAGTACGAAGTTATCCGTGGATCTTCCCATGGGTCAACACCGTCTTTCGCGCGACCGCACGCCTTCATCCTGGCGCGCGGGAGGAGAGGATCACCTGTCGAAGCTCAGGGGTGTGCCGCCGGGACGAGCCGAGGCCCCCGCGTCCCACCCGGAGAGGGCGGGGCACGGGGGCCTCGGTCGGCGTCGGGGGCTCAGCCCTTGCGGGCCTTGATCTCCTCGGTGAGCTGCGGGACGACCTCGAACAGGTCGCCGACCACGCCGTAGTCGACCAGGTCGAAGATCGGGGCCTCGGGGTCCTTGTTGACCGCGACGATCGTCTTCGAGGTCTGCATGCCGGCCCGGTGCTGGATCGCGCCGGAGATGCCGTTGGCGATGTACAGCTGCGGCGAGACCGACTTGCCGGTCTGGCCGACCTGGCTGGTGTGCGGGTACCAGCCGGCGTCGACGGCGGCGCGCGAGGCGCCGACGGCCGCGCCGAGGGAGTCGGCGAGCGCCTCGATGATCGAGAAGTTCTCCGCGCCGTTGACGCCACGGCCACCGGAGACCACGATCGCGGCCTCGGTCAGCTCCGGACGGCCCGTCGACTCACGCGGCGTGCGCGCGGCCACCTTGGTGCCGGTGGCCTGGGCGGAGAACGTGACGTTCAGCGCCTCGACCGTACCGGCGGACGGGGCGGCCTCGACGGCGGCCGAGTTCGGCTTGACCGTGATGACCGGGGTGCCCTTGGAGACACGGGACTTGGTGCTGTACGAGGCGGCGAACACCGACTGGGTGGCCACCGGACCCTCGTCACCGGCCTCCAGGTCGACGGCGTCGGTGATGATGCCGGAACCGATGCGCAGCGCCAGGCGGGCGGCGATCTCCTTGCCCTCCGCGGAGGAGGGGACGAGGACGGCGGCCGGGGAGACGGCCTCGACGGCGGCCTGCAGGGCGTCCACCTTCGGCACGACCAGGTAGTCGGCGTACTCGGACGCGTCGTGGGTGAGCACCTTCACCGCACCGTGCTCGGCGAGCGTGGCGGCGGTGTCCGCGGCACCCGCGCCGAGGGCGACGGCGACCGGCTCGCCGATGCGGCGGGCCAGGGTCAGCAGCTCCAGGGTCGGCTTGCGGACGGCACCGTCCACGTGGTCGACGTAGACGAGGACTTCAGCCATGGGACTTCTTCTCTCCTGCTTGCGAAGGGGGCGGTCGACGGGGGGCGGGCCTTAAATGAACTTCTGGCTCGCGAGGAACTCGGCGAGCTGCCTGCCGCCCTCGCCCTCGTCCTTGACGATCGTGCCGGCGGTGCGGGCCGGGCGCTCCGCCGCGGAGTCCACAGCCGTCCAGGCGTTGTCCAGACCGACCTCGTCCTCGTCGATGTCCAGGTCGGACAGGTCCCAGGACTGAACCGGCTTCTTCTTGGCCGCCATGATGCCCTTGAAGGACGGGTAACGGGCCTCGCCCGACTGGTCGGTGACCGACACGACGGCCGGGAGGGACGCCTCGAGCTGCTCGGAGGCCGTGTCACCGTCGCGGCGGCCCTTGACGACGCCGTCTTCGACCGAGACCTCGGCCAGCAGCGTGACCTGCGGGACGCCCAGGCGCTCGGCCAGCAGCGCCGGAACCACGCCCATGGAGCCGTCGGTGGACGCCATGCCGGAGATCACCAGGTCGTAGCCGGCCTTCTCGACCGCCTTGGCCAGCACCAGCGAGGTGCCGATGGCGTCCGTGCCGTGCAGGTCGTCGTCCTCGACGTGGACCGCCTTGTCGGCGCCCATCGAAAGCGCCTTGCGCAGCGCGTCCTTGGCGTCCTCCGGACCCACCGTCAGAACGGTGACCTCGGCGTCGCCGTCCCCGTCGTAGTTCTCGGCGATCTGCAGGGCCTGCTCGACCGCGTACTCGTCCAGCTCGGAGAGCAGACCGTCCACGTCGTCCCGGTCGACGGTCAGATCCTCGGCGAAGTGCCGGTCGCCAGTGGCGTCGGGCACGTACTTCACAGTGACAACGATCCTCAAGCTCACGCCGGCTCTCCTACTGCATCGTCTTCTCTGGGCTGCCTTCCTGCAGGCAGCATAGGCGCCTGAAGCGGCCGATCCCGGTCAGGGCGACCGCGCGCTCCGAGCGGAATATTACTCGTCAGTACACCCAGTTCATGCCCGCTGAGCAAGCGCTTTGAACTGTGACCTTCGCAACGCAGCGTAACCGGAACCCGACGGCTTCGCAGGAGAGCGCCGAGGTGATCAATCACGCAGCGCGCTGAAGCGGCCCTGGTGATAGAGGAGCGGACGGCCGGCGCCCGTGGGGTCGCCCAGGACGACCTCGGCCAGCACGATGCGGTGGTCCCCGGCGGGCACCCGCGTGACGACCCGGCACACCATCCAGGCGAGCACGCCGTCGAGGACGGGCACCCCCTCGGGACCCTCGCGCCACGCCGTCTGCGCTCCGAAGCGGTCGGCACCGCTGCGCGCGAAGGTGGCGGCCAGTTCCTCCTGGTGCTCCCCGAGTATGTGGACACCGACGTGGTCGGTCGCGGCTATGGCCGGCCAGCTGGAGCCGCCGGTGCCGACGCCGAAGGAGAGCAGCGGCGGCTCGGCGGAGACGGAGGTGAGGGAGGTGGCGGTGAAGCCGACCGGACCGGCGTCGCCCCGGGCGGTGATGACCGCGACGCCCGCCGCGTGCCGCCGGAAGACGGAGCGCAGCAGATGGGGGGAGGCGAGCTGGACGGTGGCGGAGGCGCCCAGATCGGACGTGGCCGTCATGGAGCTCTCCTTCTGCTGGTCGGACGAGCGGGAACCGTGGCTGCTCAACAGTCCGGGCGGCACGCGCTCGTGGGGCGGGCTGGGTCGACGCGGGGCCGCACGAGAAGAAGGAGTTCCGAGGGCATGCGGTCAGGCTCACGATAGTTGGCGTGCCCAGTCAAGTACGTCCCGGGATGTGGGAGCTGTCCCGCTGTCATGGACAGGGACCTCACAACGCCTCCCCCAGGGCCGCGATGACGTCCGCCTTGCGCGGCTGTCCGGCGGCCCGTCGTACCACACGGCCGTCCGCGTCGAGGACGAGCACGGTCGGCGTACTGAGGATCCCGAGTTCGCGCACGAGGTCGAGCCGGGCCTCGGCGTCGACCTCGACGTGCGCCACCCCGGGGACCATGCCGGCCACCTCGCCGAGGACTCGCCGGGTCGCCCGGCAGGGAGCGCAGAAGGCGCTGGAGAACTGCACCAGCGTGGCCCGCACGCCGAGGTCCTCACCGAGTTCGGCCGCCCCGAGCCGCCTGCCCTCGTCACATCCCCGCACGCCTGCTCTCCTGTTCCGCCGCACCGCCGCCGTACCTTCACGAACGCGCACGTGCGCGCCCACCGGTTCAGCGCGCCCGGGAGCGCGGAGATTCCCGGCGCCCGGGACGGGTTCGCCGAACGGTGGCGCCGCGGCCGGCGGTCCGCGGACGCGGTGTGACCGCTGTGGGCCGTCGGGCGGAATCTCACGGGTGACGTGACGAGGATCTCGCCTTGGACGGGCACGTGGACTGGCTCCCGGGCCGTTCTTGGGGCACGATCTGCGACAGGCCGTAAACCTACGGCAGCGTAACTTCCGCCGGGAGCCCCTTCCCTGGCAGAGAGAAGGGTCCGTCCCGCTCATGGCAGAGCTCGTCTACCGCCCCGTCATCGGTCTCGCCCGCACGATGTTCAAGGCGTGGGACCTCAAGATCGACTGCCGGGGATCGGAGAACATCCCGCGCTCGGGCGGCGCCGTGCTGGTGAGCAATCACATCAGCTATCTGGACTTCGTCTTCAACGGGCTCGCGGCGCTCCCGCAGAAGCGCCTGGTGCGTTTCATGGCCAAGGAGTCGGTCTTCCGGCACCGGATCTCCGGCCCCCTGATGCGCGGGATGAAGCACATCCCGGTGGACCGCGCCAACGGCGAGGCGGCGTACGCGCGAGCGCTGGACTCGCTGAGGTCCGGCGAGGTGGTCGGGGTGTTCCCGGAGGCCACGATCTCGGAGTCGTTCACGCTGAAGAGCTTCAAGTCGGGCGCGGTGCGCCTCGCCCAGGAGGCGGGCGTTCCCCTGATCCCGATGGCCGTCTGGGGCACGCAGCGGCTGTGGACCAAGGGCCACCCGCGCAACTTCAAGCGCAGCCACTTCCCGATCACGGTCCGGGTGGGCGAGGCCATGGAGGCCTCCCGGGAGCAGTACGCCGGCGCCATCACCCGCCGGCTGCGCGAACGTGTTCAGGAGCTCCTGGAGGCCGCCCAGCGCGCCTACCCGGTCCGCCCCCGGTCCACCGACGACACCTGGTGGATGCCCGCCCACCTCGGCGGCACGGCCCCGACCCCGGACCAGCTCCGCACGGCCGGGGCGCACTGACCGTTCCTAGAAGCTGAGCGGGAGTGAGTCCTGCTGCCAGGACTCGTACTCAGCCGTGTGCCCCGAACGGTTGTGGGCACACTGGTCGCCCGCTTTCGCTCCGCGTCCGGCGCCGACGGATCGTGTCCGCGGTCCGGGAACGCGGGGGCGGGGTCCCTCACGCCCCAGGACGCCCGGTCGGGCCTGGACGGTCCGATGCCCCACCGCATCG
>NZ_JBSGBZ010000007.1:0-241041 GCF_053601495.1 Streptomyces sp. NPDC004721 | reverse complement strand
GCCGCGGCGATCTGGCACAACCACAAGACCGGACAGCCGGTCATGCGATCCCTGATCGCCTACGACCACTAATCACATCGGAATGACTCGTCTAGTGCCCCGGCAGGCAACGTTCGCCCGTCAAGGAGCGGCGTCCGGTGCGTGCTCTGGGGGTCCCCCCTGCTCGAAGAGCTTGGAGGAGTGCCGGCCGGAAGTCCTCGTACTGGACGTACTTGGGCTTTCGGCCGGTGCGGCGAGAGGGCGTGCCGGGCGTCGCGACGGGGCGAACGTTTCCTGTTGGGGCACTAGAACGCGGGCCGTTCCGGGTCCAGTCTGGCCAGGCCCTCCGCCGGGGACGACGCCTCCGCGAAGTGCCGCTTGGGGATCCGCCCGGCCAGCCGGGCCAGCCGCCCCGCCTCCACGGCGGACCGCATCGCCGCGGCCATCATCACCGGCTCCTGCGCCCGCGTCACCGCGGAGGCGAGCATCACCCCGGCACACCCCAGCTCCATGGCCAGCGCCACGTCCGAGGCCGTACCGGCCCCGGCGTCCAGGATCACCGGCACGCGCGCGTGCTCCACGATCAGCTGGAAGTTGTGCGGGTTGCGGATGCCGAGCCCGGACCCGATGGGCGAGCCCAGGGGCATGATCGCGGCGCAGCCCGCGTCCTCCAGCTTCCGCGCCAGCACCGGATCGTCGTTCGTGTACGGCAGCACCGTGAAACCGTCGTCGACCAGCGTCTCCGCCGCGTCCAGCAGCTCGATCGGGTCCGGCAGCAGCGTGCGCTCGTCGGCGATGACCTCCAGCTTGACGAGGTCCGTGCCCAGCGCCTCCCGCGCCAGCCGGGCGGTGAGCACCGCCTCACCCGCGGTGAAGCAGCCCGCCGTGTTGGGCAGCACCCGGATTCCGAGCGACTCCAGCACCGACAGCACGGAGCCGTGCACCGAGGGGTCCACCCGCCGCATCGCGACCGTGGTCAGCTCCGTGCCGGAGGCCGTGAGCGCCCGCTCCAGCACCTCCAGGCTGGGCGCGCCGCCGGTGCCCATGATCAGCCGGGAGGTGAAGGACGTACCACCGAGGACGAAGGGATCGTCGGCCATGGCTCAGCCTCCCTGGACGGCGGTCAGCACTTCGACGCGGTCGCCCTCGGCCAGGGCCGTGGACGACCACCACGCGCGCGGGACGACGGTCTCGTTGAGGGCGGCGGCCACCCCGGAGGGCGCCGGGCTCAGGGTCCGTACGACGGTGTCGAGGGAGGTGCCGGGCGTGACCCGGCGGGGCTCGCCGTTGACGGAGATGTTCATACGGGCTGCTCCGTGAGTGCCGTGGCGTGAAAACGCCTGGGGGAGAAGGGGCGGACCTCGTCCGGCAGCTCGCCGGTGGTCAGGACGTGCGCCATGGCGTCACCGGTGACCGGCGTGAGCAGCACGCCGTTGCGGTAGTGCCCGGTGGCCAGCAGCAGGCCGTCCAGCCCGGTCGGGCCGAGCAGCGGCGCGTTGTCGGGGGAGCCGGGCCGCAGCCCGGCCCGGGTCTCCGTGAGCGGCAGCTCGGTGATCCCGGGCACCAGCTCGTGCGCGTCGCGCAGCAGCTCGTACACGCCGCCCGCCGTCACCGTCGTGTCCCAGCCCAGCTCCTCGCTCGTGGCCCCCACGACCAGCTCGCCGCTGAGCCGCGGCACCAGGTAGACCTGGCTGCCGCGCACCACGGCCCGCACGGTACGGCTCAGGAACGGCGCGTACCGCTTCGGCACCGTCAGCCGCAGCACCTGCCCCTTCACCGGCCGCACCGGCGGCAGCACGTCATCCGGGACGCCCGCGAACCGTCCGCTGTGGCTGCCCGCAGCGAGCACCACCCGGTCCGCGGCCTGCGCGGTGCCGTCGCGCAGCACACAGCCCGTGGCGCGGTCGCGGGCGACGGTGATCCGCTCGGCCCAGCCGCGGTGGAAGCCCACGCCCGCCCGCTCGCAGGCCGCGACCAGGGCGCCGGCGAGCCGCCGCGGGTCGATCTGGTGGTCGCCGTCCACCCGCAGCCCGCCGCGCACGCCCGGCGCGAGCATCGGCTCGAGCCGGCGGCACTCCCGTCCGGACAGCCACTCGGAGCCCAGGCCCGAACGGCGCTGAAGGTCGTGCAGTTCCCGCAGGTGGGCGCGGTCGTCGGCGTCCAGTGCGACCGCGAGGGTGCCGCAGCGGCGGTAGCCGAGGTCGTGGCCGGTCAGCTCGGTCAGCTCGGCCACGAAGTCCGGGTAGCGGCGGGCGGAGGCCAGGTTGAGCCCGAGCAGGGTCTGCTCGCCGTAGTGCAGTTCGGTGACGGCGGCCAGCATCCCGGCGGCCACCTGTGCGGCCCCGCCGCCCGGCTCGGGGTCCACCACGGCCGTGGCGAACCCGCGCTGCGCCGAGCGCCAGGCCGTCACCAGCCCGATGATGCCGCCCCCCACGACGAGGACGTCTGACGTACGTGGCAACGACATGGGCGTCCAGCCCCTCCCTTCGCCGGCATGACCCGGATCAGGTTCGTACGGTCGGAGGCCGCCAGCCTCCCTCTCAGCCCGGTGCGTCCGGGCTCCCGCGAGTGCTTGTACGGTGGCCACCCTAGCCCGCAGAGCATTGCCCCGGTAAGGGAGCCTCCCGCCATGACCCGCCCGCCCGTCACCCGCCACGACTCTCGGGCGGGTGGCTCAGCCCAGCCCTCTTCCTCGCTCGACGGCCGCGTTCTCGCCCCGGTCGCCGACCAGGCCCCGGGCCAGGTGGGCACGCGCACCCGCTTCACGTATCACGAGCGGAACGGGGAGATCTGGGCCGAGTACGCGGGCGGCGACGTCGTACGCGGCCATCTGGTGGGTACCAGGGAAAGTGACCGGCTCGACTTCCGGTACGTCCAGCTCAAGCAGGACGGGACCACCTCCTCCGGGCACTGCGTGTCGACGGTGGTCGAACTGCCCGACGGGCGGGTGCGGTTGGAGGAGACCTGGCGCTGGGAGTCGCAGCCCGGCAGTGGGACGAGCGTGGTGGAAGAGGTTGTGGAGCAGGTCACCTCGCACGCCCCTGACTGACGGTTTGTCAGGTGACTTATGGTGATCAGGTGAGCGACCAGACGCAGGAACAGGGCACAACAGGGCCGCGGCGCGTGGTCGTCGCGGGCGCGGGCATGGCCGGCGTGCAGACCGCGGTCGCCCTGCGCGAGCAGGGCTTCACCGGCACCGTGACACTGATCGGCGCCGAACCCCACCAGCCCTACGACCGGCCGCCGCTGTCCAAGGCCGTCCTGCTCGGCAAGGCCGAGGGCTCCGCCTTCGACATCGACTTCGAGGCGCTCGGCCTCGAACTGCGGCTCGGCTGCGAGGCGCTGGCCGTGCGGCCCGACGCGCATGTGCTGGAGACCTCGGCGGGGCCGGTGCCGTACGACGTGCTCGTCCTGGCCACCGGTGCCGAACCGATCCGGCTGCCCGGCCTGGAGGGCGTCCCCGGGGTCCACCTGCTGCGCACCCTGGACGACGCCGAACGGCTGCGGCCGGTGCTCACCGAGCAGCACGACATCGTGGTCGTCGGGGCGGGCTGGATCGGCGCCGAGTTCGCCACCGCCGCGCGTGAGGCGGGCTGCGCCGTGACCGTCGTGGAGGCCGCGGACCGGCCGCTCGCGGGGGCGCTGCCCACGGAGGTGGCCGAGCCGATGACCGCCTGGTACGCCGACAGCGGCGCCGAACTGCGCACCCACGCGCGCGTGGAGCGCGTCGAACCCGGCGCGGTGGTGCTCGACGACGGCACGCGGCTGTCCGCGGGCGCCGTCGTGGTCGGCATCGGCGCGCGCCCCGCCACCGGCTGGCTGGCCGGCTCCGGCATCGAGCTGGGCCGGCACGGGGACGTGCTGGCCGACGACCACCTGCGCACGTCCGTGCCGGACGTGTACGCCGTCGGCGACTGCGCCTCCTTCCCCTCGGGAAGGTACGGCGAGCGCCTGCTGATCCACCACTGGGACAACGCGCTCCAGGGCCCGCGCACGGTCGCGGCCGACATCGTCGGCCTCACCCCCGTGGTCTACGACCCGGTGCCGTACTTCTGGTCCGAGCAGTTCGGGCGCTTCGTGCAGTACGCCGGCCACCACACGTCGGCCGACACCGTCGTCTGGCGCGGCGATCGCACCGGACCGGCATGGACGGTCTGCTGGCTCCGCGAGGGCCGGCTCGTCGCCCTGCTGGCCGTCGGCCGACCGCGGGATCTGGCACAGGGACGGCGGCTGATCGAGTCCGGCACACCCATGGATCCGCGACTGCTGGCGGACCCGGCGAAGCCTCTGAAGACGGCGACCGCGTGAGCCACGCGACCCCGGGTGGACGGGCCTGGCTTCCGAGTGTCAGTGGCAGATGGCACGCTTGTTTCCGTGACCGAGATTGACACAAAGATCGATGCTCTCGTCCCTGCCTGGCTCACCCTTCCCGACATCGCCGAACAGCTCGGCGTCGAGGTGACACGTGTGCGTCAGCTGGTCAAGGAGGGCCAGCTCATCGCCGTACGCCGGGGTGAGAACCGCGCACTGCACGTCCCCGCCGCCTTCATCGACGGCGACAAGGTCGTCAAGGGCCTGTCCGGCACCCTGACGCTCCTGAGGGACGACGGCTTCACGGTCGAAGAGATGATCGAATGGCTGTTCACCCCCGACCCGACCCTGCCGGGCACCCCCGCCCAGGCCCTGAGTGAGAACCGCGGCACAGAGGTGAAGCGCCGCGCCCAGGCCCTCGCCGTCTGACCCGGCCACCCGCCTGCGCACCCGGCCCCGGCCTCCGGCCGGGGCCTCGGTGTTCCCGCCGGCCGGGCCGGCGGGGCGGGTAGGGTCCGTCCGAGTGGTCGGACGAGCCACCCAACCGACGAGCCGGGGGGAACCCGCGTATGCCTGAGACCGCCGCCATGGCCGACGCCCGTGACCGGCTCGGTGACGCGCGCCTGTATCTGTGCACGGACGCCCGGAGGCGGCAGGGGGACCTGGCCGAGTTCCTGGACGCGGTGCTGGCGGCGGGCGTCGACATCGTGCAGTTGCGGGACAAGGGCATGGAGGCCGGGGAGGAGCTGGACCGGCTGGCGGTGTTCGCCGACGCCTGCGCCCGGCACGGCAAGCTGCTCGCGGTCAACGACCGGGCGGACGTCGCCCACGCGGTCCGTGCCGATGTGCTGCACCTGGGGCAGGGGGACCTTCCCGTGCCCGCCGCCCGCGCGATCCTCGGCGACGGCGTCCTGATCGGCCGGTCCACGCACGCCGAGGACGAGGCCGCCGCCGCGGCCGTGCAGGACGGCGTCGACTACTTCTGCACCGGACCCTGCTGGCCCACGCCCACCAAGCCCGGCCGTCCCGCGCCCGGCCTCGACCTGGTCCGGTACACCGCTTCGCTCGGCACCGACCGGCCCTGGTTCGCCATCGGCGGCATCGGCCTCGGCAACCTGGACCAGGTCCTGGAGGCCGGCGCCCGCCGTGTCGTCGTGGTCCGGGCGATCACCGAGGCCGACGACCCCGGAGCGGCGGCGGCCGAGTTCGCCGCGCGGCTGAGGGAGGCGGGGTAGGGGGCGGCGCGACACAGCCGGACGCGGCGGCCGGTCGTCTCATGACCCGGACAGCCGACCCGGCGCGACCCGCTCATTTCCGGCCCCGTTGTCCGAAGGGTGGACAAGAAGCCGACAATTCACGCAAATTTCCGGGGCTCGGTTGGGAGTCCGCCGCGCCCTGGATAGCCTGCCAGTATGGCCCTCGGAACCGCATCCACCAGGACTGATCGCGCGCGCACCGTGCGTGACATGCTCGCCACCGGCAAGAGCACGTACTCCTTCGAGTTCTGGGCGCCGAAGACGGCGAAGGGCGAGCGCAGCCTGTGGAACGCGCTGCGCAGGATCGAGGCCGTCGCCCCCGACTTCGTCTCGGTGACGTACGGCGCCGGCGGCTCCACCCGTGCGGGCACGGTGAGGGCGACCGAGCAGATCGTGTCCGACACCACGCTCACCCCTGTGGCGCACCTCACTGCCGTCAACCACTCCGTGGCGGAGCTGCGCAACATCATCGGCCAGTACGCCGACGCCGGGATCCGCAACATGCTCGCCGTGCGCGGCGACCCGCCCGGCGACCCGATGGGCGAGTGGGTCCCTCACCCTCGCGGACTCACGTACGCCGCCGAACTCGTCCGGCTCATCAAGGAGTCGGGCGACTTCTGCGTCGGCGTGGCGGCCTTCCCCGAGATGCACCCGCGCTCAGCCGACTGGGACACCGACGTCGCGCACTTCGTCGACAAGTGCCGTGCGGGCGCCGACTACGCCATCACGCAGATGTTCTTCGATCCGGAGTCGTACCTCCGCCTGCGCGACCGCGTCGCCGCGGCCGGTTGCGCGACACCCGTCATTCCCGAGATCATGCCGGTCACGAGTGTGAAGATGCTCGAGCGGCTGCCTCAACTCAGCAACGCCGCCATCCCGGACGACCTCAAAGAGCGGATCCGCGCGGCGGAGGGCGATCCGGCGGCGGTACGCTCCCTTGGGATCGAGTTCGCCACCGAGTTCTGCGCACGGCTGCAGGCCGAGGGAGTGCCCGGGCTGCACTTCATCACGCTCAACAACTCCACGGCGACGCTGGAAATCTACGAAAACCTGGGTCTGCACCACCGGCCGCGGACCTAGACCGGCCGCACCCGCGTACGACACACTGCGTAGCGGCCACTGGGAGAGGGGCGTACATGGGCTGGACGGTCCTCTACATCGCGTTCGGCATCGTCGCGCTGTGGCTGCTGGGCGAGGTGCTGCTGCAGTACAAGGCACGGTTGCGCTGGCGGCTGCTGGCCTTCGCCGGCTTCCTCTGCGTCGTCCTCGGGGTCCTGATCCCGTCCGTCGTCGTGATCGGTCTGGGCGCGGCCGCCTTCGCGGTCGGCCAGACCTACGTCACGCTGTCCTTCCGGCGCGGCTTCGCGGAGGGCTGGGCGGTCAACCGTCCCGGCGCCGAAGGCGGCAAGCCGCGCCGTCGCGGCAAGGCCGAGCACCAGGACCCGACCCTGGAGGTCTCCGACCTCGAGGTGTCCGACGGCGAGACCGGCACCATGGAGACCCTGCCCGGCCACGACGGCCTGTCCTACGGCCACGGCCACGGCGACGACGGCGACGACGTCTTCACCCCCGCCCGCCCGACGCAGCCCGCGGCCGCCGAGGCCACCGCCGTGTACGAGCCGCAGCCCCTGCCCGACGACACCGGTTCCTACGGCGTCTACGGAGACTCGGCCCACCGGGGCGGCACGCAGTCGCCCTACCCGGGGGCCGGCCAGACCCAGGACCAGTACGCCACCGCGGCCCAGGGCGCCGACCAGAGCCACACGTACGACTACTCCGGCTACGGGCAGCAGGGTTACGGCTACGACGCCTCCGGCCAGCAGCAGTACGCCGCCTACTCCGACCCGTACGCCGGCACCCAGACCTACGGCGGCGGCTCCTACGACACCGGCTACGGCGGCCAGCAGGACTACGGCCAGCAGGGCTACGGCACCCAGGACGCCTACGCCGGCGGCTACGGCGGCGAGACCCCGGCCGGCGGGGTGTGGGTGCCGCAGCAGCGCACCGACGAGTCCTACGGCGGCGAACTCCCGCAGGAGCAGCAGCCCTACCCGTACCAGGGCAACAACCACGGTCAGCCGCAGCACGGCACGGGCTTCGACGAGCAGTACCGCTTCTGAACGCTCCCCGGCTCACTGGGAGCCGCGGAACTCCGGTCCTTCCACGATCAGCCCGGCCACCAGCGCCCCCGACATCCCGGCGTGTGGCAGCCCGCCCCCGGGGTGCGACCAGCCGCCCACGGTGAACAGGCCGGCGAGTCCCGTGGTGTTCGCCGGGTGCAGCAGGCGCCCCCGAGCGCCCGCGAGCGCCGGCGCGGGGACGGCCCCGCCCTCCGCGCCCGTCACCCGGGCGATGTCGGCCGGGGTGCGCACCTCGTGCCAGAGCAGGCGGTCGCGGAGCCCGGGTATCGCCCGCGAGGCGACGGCGATCATGCGGTCGGCTTGCTTCTGCGGATCCCCGGAGGCGGACGCCGGGACCGTCGCCGTGAGCGTGACCGCCTCGTGCTCCGGGTCCGGGACCAGCGCAGGGTCGCCGGGGCGCGACACCGCGACCGTGGGCCGCTCGGGCAGCCCGGGGGCCGTACCGAACAGCGCGTCGAGTTCGGCCGCGCGGTCCTCGGCGTGCACCACGGTCCGGTGGGCCGTCCCCTCGGGGCGGCCGCCGCGAAGCGCCAGCAGCACGGTCAGGCGGCTGGGCTCACCGGGCTGCGGTGGCACCTCGCCCGCACCCCGCAGGGCCGTCCCCCGGACCATGCCGTCCAGCGTCCGGGGAGGCACGCCGGCGACCACGAACTCCGCCTCGGCCACGGTCCCGTCGGCAAGCTCCACGCCCGCCGCCCGGCCGTCCTTGCCGACGATCCCCGTGACCTCGGTGCCGAGGGCGAACTCGACCCGGCGGGCCAGGCACCGCTCGTACACCGCGCGCGCCAGTTCGCGCAGACCGCCGCGCACGTACCAGGTGCCGAAGGCGTGGTCCAGGTACGGCAGTACGGCCGCGCTCGCCGGGGCGGTCCGCGGATCGAGGCCGTACGCGAGCGCGTGGCTCTCCAGGAGGGCGGCCAGGCGCGTGTCGCGCAGCTCCCAGGCACCGACCTCGGCGAGCGTGCCGGCCTGCCGGGTGCGCAGCAGGCGCTTGTGCGGCACCGCCGGGTAGGGCTCACGCTCGGCCAGCACCTGCCAGTTGGGCCACAGCGGCTCCTCCAGGAGCGGGCGGCGGGCGCGGTCCCAGGCCTCGCGGGCCCGCACCAGGAAGTCGCCCCAGCGCCGTCCGGCACCCGCGCCGAGGGCTTCGTCCAGAGCGGCGACGACGCCCGCACGCGAGACGTTCGGCAGGGACACCTCGGTGCCGTCGGCGAAGACGTGCCGCGCGGACGGGTCCACCTGGACCAGTTCGACGAGATCCTGCAGAGGCTCCTTGCCGGTCTTGACGAACAGATCGCGGTAGACCGCGGGCAGCGGGAGCAGCCCGGGGCCGGTGTCAAAGGCGAAACCGTCCCGCTCGAAACGGCGCAACGCGCCGCCGTACGTCTCCGTACGCTCGTACACCGTCACCCGGTGGCCCGCGACGGCCAGCCGGGCGGCGGTCGCCATCGCGCCCATCCCGGCGCCGATCACCGCAATCCGTGCCATGAGCGCGACTTTATCGACCGCCACCGACAATCCCGGCCACGGGGGCGTTGACCAGCGGCTTCCCGGATGCGCGGGGCCGCGGGCGCGGTCAGCCCGGCGGTGACCCCGCCTCGGCCGCGAGCCGGCGTCTCTCCTCCCGGCGCTGGGCCCGGCGGCGCAGGAAACGGCGGATCCGGGAGACCAGGAAGGCGACGATCACGGCCCCGGCGAGCAGCAGGACGCCCGCGATGACCGCCGCGGCCACCGGATGGAAGATCGCGAAGGTGACGAGTCCGGCCACTCCGAGGTCCTCGGCCAGGCTCACGACCATGTTGCTCACCGGCTCGGGAGAGGTGTTGACCGCCATCCGCGTCCCGGCCTTCACCAAGTGGCTGGCCAGCGCCGTACCGCCGCCGACCAGGCCCGCCGTGACGTCCGACAGCGAGCCGCTCTGCCCCGCGAGCAGTGCGCCCACCCAGGCCCCGGCGACCGGGCGGATCACGGTGTGCGCCGTGTCCCACACCGAGTCCACGTAGGGGATCTTGTCGGCGACCGCCTCGAGAAGGAACAGCACGCCCGCCGCGATCACCACCTCCGGCCGCTGCAGGGTGCCGGGGACGTCGTCGCTCAGTCCCGTCGCGCCGAACACACCGAGCAGCAGCACCACCGCGTACGCGTTGATGCCGCTGGCCCAGCCGCTTGTGAACACCATGGGGAGTACGGACACGGAGGCGATCGTAGCCAGCGGGCCGCCCGGCGTCCTGGGTGCGGGCACGCAGGACTGAGTATCCGTACCTAGCAAGCGAGATGAGTACGCGCGCGGATGGGCCGCGGACCGCGCGAACGAGAGAGTGGGGAGCACGGAAGGGGGCACGGCGCCGGCACCGCCGACACGGGGCGGCGGAACGGCGCGGCCCTCGACCGCTCCTTCCGTCGGCCCAGGCCGCCGGGAGCGAGGCACGGGGGAGCCCGGGGGAAACGACCGGACGGGGCTCGACGGGGGTACGGGAAACGCCGGTGCGCGGTGGCCCGCGGGGGACGCGGCCAGGGCGCACCGGCGTTTTCGCGCGCCCGGCCCGAGTGCGCCTGACGGCCGCGGCCTCAGAGGCGCCCGCTGACCCGTCCCTGAAGGAGCCGGGACAGGGCCGCGTGCACGTCGTCCAGGGAACGCTGGGGCTGGAAGGACTTCCAGTCCAGCGCGGCCACCAGCACCATGCCGACCAGCGCGGCCGCGGTCAGCGGCACGTCGACGTCCTCGCTGAACTCCCCGTGTGCCATGCCCTCGCGCAGCACGCCCTCGACGACCGCGACCGCCTCCTGCCGCACCACCAGGAGCGTGGACTGCCAGGACCGGTTGGTGCGCCACATCTCGGCCACGTAGAGCTGGGTGAAGGCCGGGTAGCGGTCGATGAAGACGAGCCCGGCGCGGACCATGGCGTCCAGGGCGTCCACCCGGCTGCCGCCCTCCCGGGCCGTCCGCTCGGCCGCCTCGCGCAGGGAGGCGGTGAGCAGTCCCACGCCGTGCCGCAGCAGCTCCTCGAAGAGGACGGACTTGCTGGCGAAGTTGTAGTAGACCGTGCCCTTGGCGACCCCCGCCCGCTCGGCGATCTCGTCCACCGTGGTGGCGGAGAACCCCTGCTCGGCGATGAGGGTCACGGCCGCCTCGTAGAGCTTCTGCCGGGTGGCCTCGCGGCGGGTACGGCCGCCCGGCGTGGCGCTGCTGCGTTCCATGGCCCTGATTGTCACAGGTCGGCACCTCCCGGAGGGCGCGGAAGGGGACGCCGGCGGCGGCTCGCGGGGTCGCGCCCCGCGAGCCGCCGACCCCGCGCCCCCGAACGTACGGTCGAAGCAAAATCCCAGGTCAGAACGGATTGTCAGTGCCATACCTCACGATGGGCACATACGGCACCCGTGCCGTCACCCAGACGACAGGAGGTTCGTCATGGCCAACTCGTCCGCAGCAGCCGCCCGTCGGCACCGCGCCACCGGCCCTGCCCCCTCACTGACCGGCCCGGCGAGCGACGTGCACCCCGTCCCGCGCCGCTCCTCGGCCCCTCCCGCCGCCCTCGGCCTGCTCGCCCAGGCCCGCGCGGGCCTGGCGGAGGCCACCGCCCACCGCACCCCGAACGAGCGGTACGCGACGGCCCACCTCGCCGCGCTGCGCACCGCCGCCGCCGTACTCGCCGCGCGGGGCCGCCCGGATCCCACCCCGCGCCGCCGGGCCCGCATCAGGAGCGCCTGGGAAGTGCTCCCCGAGATCGCGCCCGAACTCGCCGAGTGGAGCGCGCTGTTCGCCGCGGGCGCCGCGCGCCGCGCCCGCGCCGAGGCCGGGATCCGGGGCGCGGCCGGCCAGCGGGACGCCGACGACCTGATACGGGATGTGGCGATGTTCATCCGCCTGGTCGAACGCATGCTCCTCCTCCAGCCGGTCCTGCCCCAGCCCCGCCCCGACACCGACCCCCCGGCCGGGGCGGGCGAACCAACCGGAACGAACCCCTCCCACCCCGAACGCACCCCGTCCCGCAACCTGCCGGACGCGGGCTGAAACCCACGGCACGCGCCCGTACGGCAGTTGCCGCCCCGGCGAACCGCCACGGCGGGGCGGCGACCGGGGCGGCGGCGGAGCCGAGCGGCAGGTCGGGGGCTGGAGGCAATAGGGTGGAAGGCGCCTGAAGCCCTTCCAGTTCCCGTGCGCCGGGCGGGGAGGGGCAGCCCGATCGCTCCGCCGTGCAAGAGGCGGTGCCGCGCCGAGGAGTCAACTGCCGTGTCGGACCCGATGCGCCCGCCCGCCTCCCACCACCCTCACCCGACGTCGCCGCGCTCCGACCCCTCTCGCCCCCGCGCTTCTCTCCGCACCGCCGTGGTCTGGGAGGTCCTGCACGACGCCCTCGACCGCCGGGTCAAGGCCACGGGCCGGGAGTCCCTGGACGTCCTCGACACCGGCGGCGGCAGCGGCAACTTCGCCGTGCCCGCCGCCCGGCTCGGCCACCGGGTCACCGTCGTCGACCCCAGTCCCAACGCGCTGTTCGCGCTGGAGCGCCGTGCCGCCGAGGCCGGCGTGGCCGACCGGGTGCGGGGCGTCCAGGGCGACGCCCGCGGCCTCTTCGACGTGGTCGAGCGCGGCGGCTACGACGCGGTGCTGTGCCACGGCGTCCTGGAATACGTCGACGACCCCGCCGAGGGCGTGCGCAACGCGGTGGCCGCCCTGCGCGCCGAGGGCGTCCTGAGCGTGCTCGCCGCCGGTCTTGGCGGCGCCGTGCTCGCGCGGGCCCTCGCCGGGCACTTCAAGGAGGCCCGGCAGGCGCTAGACGACCCCGACGGGCGCTGGGGCGAGGGCGACCCGGTGCCGCGCCGCTTCACCGCCGAGCAGCTCACCGCGCTCGTCGAGGGCGCGGGCCTGCGGGTGGGCGCCGTGCACGGGGTGCGGATCTTCGCCGACCTGGTGCCCGGCGTGCTCGTGGACACCGAGCCCGGAGCACTGGACGCCCTGCTGAAGCTGGAGGCGGCGGCGGCCGAGCGGCCCGCGTTCCACTCCGTGGCCACACAGCTCCACGTACTCGGTGAGACCCGGGGCGCGGCGGAGGACTGAGCCGCTTCACGGGGCGGGCCGCCGACCGGCCCTTCGGCCGGGCATGCAGTCCGCCACAGGCCACCCGGTCGGCCGCTTCGCGCCGTATGATCGAGGGAGACCGTCCGGCATGACGGCCCGCCCGCCGGGGAATGGAAGCCTCAGCGGACCGGGACGGACATGGCGGATTCCGGTTGGCCAATTGGCGCAGAGGGGCGGGTTTCACGGGGGCGATTCCCTGCCTATCCTGAAGGGACCCCCCGAGTCGCCCCGGCGACTGCACGATGAGGAGGACTCCGTGCCGCTCTCGGAGCACGAGCAGCGCATGCTCGAGCAGATGGAGCGAGCGCTGTACGCCGAAGATCCCAAGTTCGCGTCGGCGCTCGAGGGAAGCGGGCTGCGTACGTACACCCGGCGGCGGGTCTACCAGGCGGTCGTGGGCTTCCTCGTAGGTATCGCGCTCCTCATGGCAGGAATGGTCGTCCAGCAGCTCATCTGGGTCAGTGTGGTGGGCTTCCTGGTCATGCTGGGCTGCGCCGTACTGGTCGTGACCGGCTGGCGCAAGGCGCCCAAGCCGGGCGAGCAGGCCGCCGCAGGCCCGCAGGCCCGCCGTCCGGCCCGTCAGAAGCGTTCGATGATGGACCGCATCGAGGAGCGCTGGCAGCGCCGCCGGGACGAGCAGGGCGGCCGCTAGCCCGCCGTGCACCACAGCCCTTGCACGAGGGGGTGACCACCATCGGTGGTCACCCCCTCGTGCGTGTCCGGGAGCCGGCACGGGCGCCGGTCACCTCAGCCGGGGCTCCCGGTCAGCCGGAGCCTCACCGGGAGCCCCGGCCGGAGGCCTCGGCAGGGCCCCTCAGCCGGAGGCCTCGGCCCGGTCCCCCGAGCCCTGCTGCTCCGACGGTCCGCGCAGCCTCGCCCGGGCTGCGGCGACCCGGGCACTGACACGGGACCTGAGCGCGTTCCACCAGGCCGACGTCGCCCAGACCACGCGCACCATGGAGCGCGGGGCGAGTGCGGCCCGCAGCCCGGTGCGCCGGGACGCCGTGTCCCGCAGGCCGCCGGCGACCCGCCGGACGTCCTCGGCCAGCCCCGCCACCGGACGCGGGCGCGGCGCGTAGAGGACTTGCTCCACGGCGTCCGCCAGCCGGTGCGCCGAGGCGGCGGCCACCTCATCGAGGCGCCCCAGGCGGACGATCCGGGCGGCCGCCTTGCGCGGGGTCTGCGACTCGTCCGGCAGGATCCCGAAGTCCCAGGCGGTGTCGCCCAGTTCCTGCCAGACCGCCAGGATGTGCGGCCCCGCGTCCGCCTCGCCGCGCCCGTGCGCGCCCAGCCGCACGGCGCGCATCCGCCGGCGCCACAGCAGCGGCGACAGCGGCAGGGCGAGGACCAGCAGGCCGCCCAGCGTCCACCCCAGGACGGCGTACCACTTCGGGCCATCGTCGCCCTGGACCTGCACGGCTTGCGCGGACGGGCCACCGCACTCCTGGAGCCGCCGCAGTTCCGGCGGGCAGCTCTGGTTCGCCGACGGCGCGGCGGAGGGCGCCGTGCTCGCGTCCTCGGACGGCGTCGTCGGCTCCGGCAGGCGGGTGCCCGGCGTGTCCGACTGGGTGTACGTCGGCACCGAGCCGCGCGTGGGGGTCGGTTCGAAGCGGGTCCAGCCGACGCCCTCGAAGTACAACTCGGGCCAGGCGTGGGCGTCTTTCAGACCCACCGCCATGGTGCCGTCGCTCTGCGCGGTGCCGGGCGCGAAGCCCACCGCGACCCGGGCCGGTATGCCAAGCGTGCGGGCCATGGCGGCCATCGCGAAGGAGAAGTGCACGCAGAAGCCGCGCTTGTCCTTCAGGAACCGCGAGATGGCCTGCGGTCCGCTGCCCGCCTCGACCTGCGTGTCGTACTGGAAGCCGCCGCCGAGGGTGAACCAGTCCTGGAGCTCGACCGCCTGCTCGTAGTGGTTCGTCGCGCCCTCGGTGACCCGGCGGGCGGTGCTCGCGACGTCCGCCGGCAGCGACTTGGGCACCTTGGTGTACTCGTGCCTCAGCGCCGCCGACGGTTCCGGCGCCGCGGCGAGCTGCTCGGCGGTCGGCCGCACCTGAAGGCTCTTCACCTCGTAGGTCAGTCCGCGCGTGTTCTGCCCGTGGTCGCCGACGAGGGTCATGCCCACGGGCTCGTAGCGCCAACTGCCCTTGATCCGCACGGCGCTCGGCGGGTACGGCATCGGCAGCCAGTCCTGGCCGTACCAGTCCGCCGCCGAGATCGTCGTGGTGATCTCCGTGCGTTTGACGTCGCCGTCCAGGCCCAGGGGGGCGGGCAGCGGGTCGGGTACGCCGACGATGTGCCGCTGGGACGGCTTCCAGGTGGTGCCGTCGAAGTCGTCCAGGGACACGATCCGCAGGTACAGGTTCGAGGTGTCGGACGTGTCCGTGCGCAGGGTGATGACCGTGCGGTCCTCGTCGACGTTCAGGCTGTCGCGCAGCGACACCAGCGGGTTGACCGCGGAGATCGTGCCGCCGTTGCCGCTGCCCGAGCCGACCCCGGTTCCGGCGGCGCCGAGCAGCCCGCCCTGCATCGCCGGGAGGCCGAGCGGCACCACAAGGGCGATGCCGAGGGCGAGGGCGCCGATCCGGCGCCCGGTGCGCACGGGCGCGGTCGCGCCGCCCGGCTCGCCGCTCACCGGGCGCGATGCCCCGGAGAACACCCGCCCCCACTGCGAGAGCCGGTCCCGGCCCTCGACCAGCAGCAGCATCAGATAGCCGGCGGCCGCGATCAGGAACCACCACCAGCCGGTGCCGCCGTCGGACAGGCCCGCGGCCACGGAGTACACGGCGAGCAGCGGCAGGCCGGCGGGGGCCGCGCTGCGGAAGGTCACCGCGAGCGTGTCCACGATCAGCCCGATCAGCAGGACGCCGCCCACGAGCATCAGGCGGATGCCGTCGGTCTGTGGCGCCGGGATGGCGTACCGCCCGACGTCGTCCGCGCCCTCCCGCAGCAGTTCGGCCAGGTGCCGGAAGGCCTCCGGGCCCGGGATCAGCCCGGCGAAGGCCTGCCCCCGGGCGAAGACCAGGGTGAGCAGCATCAGTGTGGCCAGGGCCTGCGCCGCGACGGTCAGCGGCCGGGCCAGCGGCACCCGTCGGGTCACCGCGCCGACCCCCGACTGCACCGCCAGCAACAGGATGGCCTGGAGGATCCACGAGGCGGGGGATACCAGCGGCAGCAGCGCGGACGACGCCGCCAACGTCGCCGCCGCCGCACACAGCGCCAACCGTGTCCGCCCGCTCATACCCACCCCTCCCCGTCGCCGGTGCCGTTCGCGGGTACGTGGCGCTGGTCCTGACGCCGGTTCGGGGCCGTCCGGTTCGTTACGTTGCTCATGGTCATCGCGCTGGTGCCGTTCGCGGGCACGTCGCGCCGGACCTGGCGTCGGTCTGGGATCGTCCGGTTCGTCGCGCCGTTCATGGCCATCGCGCCGGTTCTGCTCGCGGGTATGCCGCGCCGGTCCCGGCGTCGGTATGCTGCCGTCCGGGTCGTCATGCCGCTCATGGTCATCGCGCTGGTGCCGTTCGCGGGTACGTGGCGCTGGTCCTGGAGCTGGTCCGGGGTCGCCTGGTTCGTCACGCCGTTCATGACCATCCCCCGCCCAGCCCCGTTCCGCCGGCCGCGCCCGCGCTGGTGCGCTCCTGGTCCGCGCGGCGCCACAGCTCGTCCGGGCCGGTGCCCCGGGGCACCGGCACGGCCGTCCAGCCCGCGTCGCGCAGCAGCCGGAGGCGGTCGTCGGCCTGCGACACGGGCCCCGGTACGTCGCCCGGCTCCCGGACCCAGGTCTCGCTGTCCAGGACGAAGGCGACCGCTCCGCCGCTGCGCTGCCGCATCTTGGCCGCGACCCCGGCCTGCGCCTCGTCGAGGTCGCCGAGGAAGGCCACCAGCAGTCCCTCGTTGCCGCCGCGCAGCACGTCGTAGGCGCGGGACAGACCCGCCCCGTCGGAGTGGTCGATCACGGCGAGGGTGTCCATCATCAGCCCGGCCGAGTCCGCCGACTCCTGGCTGGTGCCCGCGAACCCGGCGCCGCCCTCGCCGGGCACGGAGTTGCCGGTGTCGGTCAGCAACCGCACCGAGAAGCCCCGCTCCAGCATGTGCACCAGGACCGACGCGGCGCCGGACACGGCCCACTCGAAGGCCGAGTCGGGGCCCGCGCCCCGGTAGGCGAGCGCCCGGGTGTCGAGGAGCACCGTGCAGCGGGCGCGCTGCGGCTGCTCCTCGCGGCGCACCATCAGCTCACCGTAGCGCGCGGTGGACCGCCAGTGCACACGGCGCAGATCGTCGCCGTAGCGGTACCCGCGCGGGATGACGTCGTCCTCGCCGGCCAGCGCCAGCGAGCGCTGCCGTCCGTCGCCGTACCCCTTGGCCTCCCCGCTCAGGCGCACCGGTGACAGCGGCTCCACCCGCGGGATCACGGTCAGGGTGTCGTGGGCCGAGAAGGAACGGGTCAGTTCGCACATCCCGAAGGGGTCGGTCAGCCGCAGTTGCAGCGGGCCCAGCGGGTACCGTCCGCGCAGGTCGGAGCGGACCCGGTAGGACACCTCGCGGCGCCCGCCCGGCTCGACCCGGTCGAGCACGAACCGGGGCCGCGGCCCGAGCACGTACGGCACCCGGTCCTGGAGCATCAGCAGCCCGGTGGGCAGCCGCGAGACGTTGTCCATCCGCAGATGCACCCGGGCCTCGCTGCCGGCGGGCACGCGCGCGGGGGAGAGCCGGCGGCTGCCGGCGACCCGGTAGCGCGTGCGGAAGAGCACCGTGGCGCACACCAGCGGCAGCGCCGCCAGCAGCAGCCCGACCCGCAGCAGGTCGCTCTGACCGAGGACGTAGGCGCAGATCGCGGCGGCGATTCCGGCGGCCAGGAAGGAGCGCCCGCGGGTGGTCAGACCGGCCAGCGCGGTGCGGACGCCGCCCCGCTCCCTGCGGTCGTCGTGCGCGTGCGCCGTCCCCGCGTCGGACATCACAGGCTCCGCGGCGGCTGCTGGCCGTACACGGGCGCGCCCCGGCCCAGGCCGAAGCCGCCGGACTGCTGGGGCGCCGCGGGCACCGGGGTGCGCTGGAGGATCTCCTGGACGACCTGTTCGGCGGTGCGGCGGTTGAGCTGGGCCTGGGCGGTGGGCAGCAGCCGGTGGGCCAGGACGGCCACGGCCAGCGCCTGCACATCGTCCGGCAGCGCGTACTCCCGGCCGCTCAGCGCGGCGGACGCCTTCGCCGCGCGCAGCAGGTGCAGCGTC
Organism: Streptomyces sp. NPDC004721; assembly: GCF_053601495.1. Lineage (NCBI taxonomy): Bacteria > Bacillati > Actinomycetota > Actinomycetes > Kitasatosporales > Streptomycetaceae > Streptomyces > Streptomyces sp. NPDC004721. Next base: position 223,052 of record NZ_JBSGBZ010000007.1, on the reverse strand, counting down.
GCGCGCGGCGAGGCGCCGAGTCTGAGGTCGGGATGGGTACGGGTGGCGGAGACCAGGTCCACCGCGTACCGCCGCACCGTCTCGGCGACGTGCACCCCGCGCACGGCCTCGATCAGTTTCACGATCTCGTGCGCGTGCGCCACCGGCTGGAGGTCGTCCAGCGGGCTCACCCCGCCGTGCACGTCCAGCATCTGCAACTCGGCGTCCGGACTCGGGTATCCGATGGACACCCGGGCCATGAAGCGGTCGCGCTGGGCCTCGGGCAGCGGATAGGTGCCCTCCATCTCGACCGGGTTCTGCGTGGCCACCACCATGAACGGCGAGGGCAGTTCGTAGGTCTGCCCGTCGATGGTGACCTGCCGCTCCTCCAAGGACTCCAGCAGCGCGGACTGGGTCTTGGGCGAGGCCCGGTTGATCTCGTCGCCGATCACGATCTGCGCGAAGATGGCGCCCGGCTTGAACTCGAAGTCCCGGCGCTGCTGGTCCCAGATGGACACGCCGGTGATGTCCGACGGCAGCAGGTCGGGCGTGAACTGGATACGCCGCACCGAACAGTCGATGGACCGCGCCAGCGCCTTGGCGAGCATCGTCTTGCCCACCCCTGGAACGTCCTCGATCAGAAGATGCCCCTCGGCGAGCAGCACGGTCAGCGAAAGCCGTACGACCTCGGGCTTGCCCTCGATCACTTCTTCCACCGAACGGCGGACCCGCTCCACCGTGGCGGTCAGATCGGCCCCCACTCTCGACTCCGCTCGAGCGGGGGCACCCCCATGGCTCGCTCGATCGTCATAGGTCGTCACCCGGCGGCCCTCCTCGGCCCTTCCCCACGCTCGTCGGCGAGCGGGGGATACCCCAACTTTCCGGGCCGACGCTCTGCTGTGCGGACCGGCCCACCCCGAATCAGGCACCACGCGTGAATCGTTCCGCGTGAGGCCACCCCCGCATTCTTGCCGCCGTTACCGATTCGTGTCACTCGCCTGTGGACAACTGGCCGCGATTTGTCGGGTCTTGCGGCTTTCGCTGGTGACGGAGGCATGCCGCGCACCGGACTCCCGGTGCGCGTGCGGCGGTCAGGCGGGGTCGATCTCGCGCAGCAGGCCCGTCCTGACGTCGAAGACGAAACCGCGTACGTCGTCGGTGTGCAGCAGGAACGGCGAGGTGCGGACGCGCTGCATCGACTGCCGCACGTCCTGGTCCACGTCCCGGAAGGCCTCCACGGCCCAGGCCGGACGCTGCCCGACCTCCATCTCCAGGTCGTGCCGGAACTCCTCGGTGATGGACTGCATGCCGCAGTTGGTGTGGTGGATCAGCACGATGCTGCGGGTGCCCAGGGCACGCTGGCTGATGGTGAGCGAGCGGATGACGTCGTCCGTGACCACACCGCCCGCGTTGCGGATGGTGTGGCAGTCGCCGAGTTCCAGGCCGAGCGCGGCGTGCAGGTCGAGGCGGGCGTCCATGCAGGCCACGACGGCGACCCTCAGTACGGGCCGGGCGTCCATCCCCGGATCGGTGAACGCGGCGGCGTACTGCTGGTTGGCCTCCGCGAGACGGTCGGTGACGGTGCCACGCCGGTCTATGGCGTCCTCGGACCCGGCGGGAACTGATGCAGAAGTCGTCATACTCATGACGTTAGTGGGCGTCGGGGCCCGGGTCCTGTTGTGAGACGGTACAAAGAACCCCGTCATGGCTTGTTGTGAGGGACCCCACACGCAGGGCGAATCCACACCCGTACGAGTGAATTTTCTTCTTGCCGTGCGGCCGCTACTCCGTCGGGCGACGCGCAGGCCGGTTGATTGACCGCGAGACAGGGTGCACTAAAGTGACGCGAAGCGGGAGGCGTGGCCCTCCCTGCTGGACTGCATTCCCGACAGGCCCCGGCCCACGCGCCGGCGGTCTCCCCACGTGCGCGGCGCGTACGTACGGCTCGGCCTCCTCCCGCTTCCGGTCGGCTGACGCTTCCGGCGCCGGCAGGCCCTTTTCTTTCCTGAGCGGTCGGGGACCCGGCGGTGCGTGCGGGACGCGCCGGACTGAGAGGGCTCCTTGAGCGACAGCCGACACGTCCCCGTGATGCTCCAGCGGTGCCTGGATCTGCTGGCGCCCGCCCTGGAGCGGCCGGGAGCGGTGGTCGTCGACTGCACCCTCGGCCTCGGCGGACACAGCGAGGCGCTGCTCACCCGCTTCCCCGAGGCGCGGCTGGTGGCCCTCGACCGCGACAAGGAGGCCCTGCGCCTGTCCGGCGAGCGCCTGGCCCCCTTCGGCGACCGGGCCACCCTGGTGCACGCCGTCTACGACGAGCTGCCCGACGTGCTCGACCGGCTGGGCGTCCCGCGCGTGCGGGGCGTCCTGTTCGACCTCGGGGTGTCCTCGATGCAACTCGACGAGGCCGACCGCGGCTTCGCCTACGCCCAGGACGCCCCCCTGGACATGCGCATGGACCAGAGCACCGGGATGAGCGCCGCCGAGGTCCTCAACACCTACCCGCCCGGCGAGCTGGTCCGCATCCTGCGGGCGTACGGCGAGGAGAAGCAGGCCAAGCGGATCGTGGCCGCCGTCGTGCGCGAGCGCGAGAAGGAGCCGTTCACCAACAGCGCCCGGCTGGTGGAGCTGATCCGCGACGCGCTGCCGCAGGCCGCCAAGCGCACCGGCGGCAACCCGGCCAAGCGCACCTTCCAGGCGCTGCGGATCGAGGTCAACGGCGAACTCGCCGTGCTGGAGCGGGCGATCCCGGCCGCGGTGAAGGCGCTGGACGTCGGCGGGCGGATCGCCGTGCTGTCGTACCACTCCCTCGAGGACCGCCTGGTCAAGCACGTGTTCGCGGCCGGCGCCGCGTCGAGTGCGCCCCCCGGGCTCCCGGTCGTGCCCGAGCGCTACCAGCCCCGGCTCAAGCTGCTCACCCGCGGTGCCGAACTTCCCACCGAGGAGGAGATCGCCGAGAACCGGCGGGCGGCGCCGGCCCGGCTGCGCGGCGCCGAGCGCGTCAGGGAGGACGTCGAGTGAGCCAGGGGGACCAGTGAGCAGGAAACCCGTACTGAGGGGCCGTGCCGCCCGGCTCGCCCGGCTCTTCCCGGTCGGCCGGGGCCAGGCCGCCCGGACCCCGTTCGTCCTCCTCGTCGTGCTCCTGCTCGGCGGCGGCCTCATCGGGCTGCTGATGCTGAACTCCGCCCTCAGCGAAGGCGCGTTCCAGCGGGAGGCGCTCCAGAAGGACGCCAAGAACCTCACCGACGAGGAGCAGGCCCTCCAGCGGGACATCGACTCCTACTCCGCCCCGGACGCCCTCCAGCGCCGCGCCCGGCAACTGGGCATGGTGCCCGGCGGCGACCCGGCCTTCCTGGGCGCCGACGGGACCGTCAAGGGCGTCCCCTCGGCCGCCCCCACGCCGCCCCCCGCGCAGGAGACGCCGCTGTCGCTCCTGCCGCCCGCGGCGCTCGCCCTCTCGCCGTCCGCCACGGACGGCGCCGCCCCGGCAGCCGCGGACCTGGCACCGCCACCGGCCCAGGGACCCGTCCCGACCCCGGAGAACACCACCCCGGCCGTCCCGGCCGCCCCTCCTCCCGCCCCGACCCCGACCCCCGGCAGGTGACGGACGTGACCGACAGCGAACCGCCGCGCCGTCCGGTTCCCGGGCTGTCCGGGTCTGACGTGCCTGACAGGGTCCCGCCGAGTCGCCGGGTGCCTGGCCGGTCCGGGGCTGTCGGGCAGGGGGTTCGGCTGGGTTCGGTTTCTGGGGGTGTCGTGTCTGCCGCCTCGGCGGTCGGGGCTGTGTCTTGGCTCGCTCCGACCCGGGCTTTCGGCAGGTTGGCGGATGTGCCCGGTGGGGAACCGCCATGCCGTCCGGTTCCCGGCCTGTCCGGGTCTGACGTGCCCGACCGGGTCCCGCCGAGTCGCCGGGTGCCTGGCCGGTCCGGGGCTGTCGGGCCGGGGACTGGGCCGTGCTCGGTTTCCGGGGGTGTCACGGCCGGCGTTTCGGTCGGCACCGCTGTCTTCCCGTTCGCTTCGATCTCGACTTTCGGCAGGTGACGGACGTGTCCGACAGGGAACCGCCGCGTCGCCGGGTGCCCGGGCCCGCCAGGCCGGCGCGTCCGGCCGCCCGGCAGCGGCCCGGCCCCGGTGCCCGGCCGGCCCGCCGTCCGGCCCCGGCCCGGCCCCAGGCCGCGCGCATCCGGCTCGGCAGCCCCCGCCCCCGGTTGCGGCTGGTCGCCCTCGCGCTGACCCTGGTGCTGCTCGTCTTCGCCGTACGGCTGCTGCAGGTGCAGGCCGTCGACGCGAGCGCGTACGCCGCCAAGGCCGAGGAGAACCGGTACGTGGTGCACACCCTGGCCGCCGAGCGGGGCCGCATCACCGACCGCAACGGCGTCGACCTGGCGACCAGCGTGGACGCCGACGACATCACCGCCGACCCCACCATGTTCGGCCGCGACCAGCTGCACATCGGCGACGGCCCCGAGCAGGCGGCCGCGCTGCTCGCCCCGATCCTCGGCCAGGACCAGGCGGCCCTCACCGCGAAGCTCCGCACGCCGAACACCCGCTACGTGCTGCTCGCCCGCCGCGAGACCCCGCAGGTCTGGAAGCAGATCAAGGACCTGAAGACGGCCCTGGCGAAGAAGGCCCAGAAGGACAAGACCACCGTCAACGTGCTCGCCGGCGTCTTCTCCGACCCCAGCAGCAAGCGGGTCTACCCCAACAGCGGCCTCGCCGCCGGGATACTGGGCTGGGTCAACGCCGACGGGAAGGGCGGCGGTGGCATCGAGCAGCAGCTGAACGAGCGGCTGGCCGGCAAGCCCGGCAAGATCCGCTACGCCCAGTCCGGCGGCCGCGAGGTGCCCACTGCGGGCTCCACCGAGACGCGCGCGGTGCCCGGCTCCGACACCGAGCTCACCATCGACCGCGACATCCAGTGGGCCGCCCAGAACGCCATCACCGAGCAGGTGGCGAAGTCCGGGGCGGACCGCGGCTACGTCATCGTGCAGGACACCCGCACCGGCGAGATCCTCGCCATGGCCAACTCCCCGGGCTTCGACCCGGGCGACCTGTCCCACGCCGACCCGGCCGCGCTGGGCAACGCCGCCGTCCAGGACGCCTACGAGCCCGGCTCCACCGCCAAGGTCATGTCCATGGCCGCCGTACTGGAGGAGAACGCGGCGACGCCGCTCACCCACGTCGTCGTGCCCAACCGGCTGCACCGCGGCGACCGCCTCTTCCAGGACGACGTCGACCACGACACCTGGTACCTCACGCTGAACGGCGTGCTCGCCAAGTCCAGCAACATCGGCACCATCCTGGCCACCGGCCAGCTCGGCAAGACCCAGCCGGAGGCCAACAAGGTCCTCTACTCCTACCTGCGCAAGTTCGGCATCGGCGAGCCGACCGGGCTCGGCTTCCCCGGCGAGACCCGGGGCATCCTGGCACCCCCCGACAAGTGGTCCACCTCGCAGCAGTACACGATTCCTTTCGGCCAGGGCTTCTCCATCAACGCCGTGCAGGCGGCCTCCGTCTACTCCACGATCGCCAACGGCGGGGTGCGTGTGCAGCCGACACTGGTGCGCGGGAGCAAGGGGGCCGACGGCCGCTTCGCGCCGGCCGACAAGCCCGAGAAGACGCGGGTCGTGAGCGCGAAGACGGCGAAGACGCTCGCGCACATGCTGGAGTCCGTGGTCGGCGACGAGCAGGGCACCGGTGTCAAGGCGCGCATCCCCGGCTACCGCGTGGCGGGCAAGACCGGCACGGCCAACCGCGTGGATCCGGCCACCGGCAGATACCACGGCTACACGTCCTCCTTCGCCGGGTTCGCGCCCGCCGACAACCCCCGCGTCACCGTCTACTGCGCGATCCAGAACGCCACCAAGGGCAGCTACTACGGCGGCCAGATCTGCGGCCCGATCTACAAGGAGGTCATGGAGTTCGCGCTGAAGACGCTCCAGGTGCCGCCGACCGGCGTGCAGGCCGCGAACCTGCCCGTCGACTTCAAGCCGTGACCGGAACAGAACGACCAGGAACCAGCCCGTGACAACGATCACTCCCGGCCCCGGGAACCGCCCGTCGCACCGGCCCTCGTCCGCGCCGGACGGCGCTGCGCGCGATCCCCTTTTTAGCCCCACGGCGGGTACTCCCGGTACGCTCACCGCCGTGCCACACGCTGATCAGTCCCAAACCACCCAGAAGGGCGCTTCCGTGACATATCCGGGACCGCCGCGACCGGTTCAGGTCTCCGCCGCACCCCTCGCGGAGCTCGCCGATCAGCTGGGGGTCACCGCTCCGGACGGCGCCGCCGAGGTCACGGGCATCACCCATGACTCGCGCGCCGTGCGCCCCGGCGACCTGTACGCAGCCCTGCCCGGCGCCCGCACGCACGGCGCCGACTTCGTCACCCAGGCGGCGAGCCTGGGCGCCGTCGCCGTGCTCACCGACCCGTCCGGCGTCGAGCGCGCCGCCGCCACCGGCCTGCCGGTCCTGGCCGTGGACGACCCACGCGGCCGGATGGGCGAGCTGGCGGCCGCGATCTACGGCAGGCCCGGCCGCGACCTGCTCCAGATCGGCATCACCGGCACCTCCGGCAAGACCACCACCGCCTACCTCGTCGAGGGCGGCCTGAAGACCGTGAAGTCCACCGGACTGATCGGCACCGTCGAGATGCGCATCGGCGAGGAGCGCATCAAGTCCGAGCGCACCACCCCCGAGGCCACCGACCTCCAGGCCCTGTTCGCGGTCATGCGCGAGCGCGGGGTCGAGGCGGTCGCCATGGAGGTCTCCAGCCACGCCCTCGTGCTCGGCCGTGTCGACGGCTGCGTCTTCGACATCGGTGTCTTCACCAACCTCAGCCCGGAACACATGGAGTTCCACTCCGACATGGAGGACTACTTCCGGGCCAAGGCGCAGCTGTTCACGCCGGAGCGCAGCAAGCTCGGAGTGGTCAACTTCGACGACGAGTACGGGCGCCGGCTGGCCGGGGAGGCCACGGTCCCGGTCGTCACCTTCTCCGCCGAGGGCAACCCCGACGCCGACTGGCGCGCCGAGGACGTCCAGGTCGGCCCGGTCGACTCCACCTTCACCGTGGTCGGCCCCGAGGGCCGGCGGATCGCCGCCAGGTCGCCGCTGCCGGGCCCGTTCAACGTCGCCAACACGCTGGCCGCCGTGGTCGCCCTGGCCGCCGCTGGCCTCGACCCGCAGTCCGCCGCCGACGGCATCGCCGCCGTTCCGGGCGTACCGGGCCGGCTGGAGCGCGTCGACGTCGGCCAGCCGTACCTCGCGGTCGTCGACTACGCGCACAAGACGGACGCCGTGGAGTCGGTCCTCAAGGCGCTGCGCAAGGTCACCAAGGGACGGCTGCACATCGTGCTCGGCTGCGGCGGGGACCGCGACCAGACCAAACGCGCGCCGATGGGCGCCGCCGCGGCCCGGCTCGCCGACATCGCCGTGCTGACCTCCGACAACCCCCGCTCCGAGGATCCCCTGGCGATCCTCGCCACCATGCTCGAGGGCGCGGCCTCGGTGCCCGCGCACGAGCGCGGCGAGGTGCTCCTCTTCGAGGAGCGGGCCGCCGCGATCGCCGCCGCCGTCGACCGCGCGCAGCCCGGGGACGCCGTGCTGGTCGCGGGCAAGGGCCACGAACAGGGCCAGGACATCGCCGGAGTGGTCCGTCCCTTCGACGACCGCCAGGTGCTTCGCGAAGCTATCCAGAAGACCCAGGGATGAACTTGTGATCGCCCTCTCCCTCGCCGAGATCGCAGCAGTCGTCGGCGGGCAGACCTACGACATACCGGATCCGTCCGCGGAGGTCATCGGGCCCGTGGTCCGGGACTCCCGTGAGGTGGTGCCCGGCAGCCTCTTCGTCGCCTTCGTCGGCGAGCGCGTGGACGGCCACGACTTCGCCGCGGCCGTCGTCGAGGCGGGCGCGGCCGCCGTGCTGGCGTCCCGCCCGGTCGGCGTGCCCGCGATCGTCGTCGAGGACGTGCAGGCCGCGCTCGGCGCCCTCGCCCGCCACGTCGTCGAACGGCTGGGCGCGACCCTCGTCGCCCTCACCGGCTCCGCGGGCAAGACCAGCACCAAGGACCTCATCGCCCAGGTGCTGCGGCGCAAGGCGCCGACCGTGTTCACGCCCGGCTCCCTCAACAACGAGATCGGGCTGCCGCTGACCGCGCTGAGCGCCACCGAGGAGACGAGGTTCCTCGTACTGGAGATGGGCGCCCGCGGCATCGGCCACATCCGCTACCTGACCGAACTGACCCCGCCGAAGGTCGGCCTGGTGCTCAACGTCGGCACCGCACACATCGGTGAGTTCGGCGGCCGTGAGCAGATCGCCCAGGCGAAGGGCGAGTTGGTGGAGAGCCTGCCGGCGGCCGAGGACGGCGGAACCGCGATCCTCAACGCCGACGACCCGTTGGTACGGGCCATGGCCTCCCGTACGAAGGCGAAGGTGATCCTTTTCGGAGAGTCCGGCGAAGCGGACGTACGCGCCGAGAACGTGAGACTCACGGACAGCGGGCAGCCCGCCTTCAGGCTTCACACACCCTCCGGTGCAAGCGATGTGACGATGCGCCTGTACGGTGAGCATCACGTGTCGAACGCGCTCGCCGCGGCCGCCGTCGCGCATGAGCTGGGCATGTCCGTAACTGAGATCGCCACCGCGCTCTCCGAGGCGGGCTCCCTCTCCCGCTGGCGGATGGAGGTCACCGAGCGCCCGGACGGCGTGACGGTCGTCAACGACGCCTACAACGCCAACCCCGAGTCCATGCGGGCCGCTCTGCGCGCGCTCGCGGCCATGGGCGGGGGACGGCGGACCTGGGCGGTGCTCGGCAAGATGGCCGAGCTCGGGGACGAGGCGCTCGCCGAGCACGACGCGGTCGGACGGCTCGCCGTCCGGCTCAACGTCAGCAAGCTCGTCGCGGTCGGGGGCAGGGAAGCGTCCTGGCTGCAACTGGGCGCATATAACGAGGGTTCGTGGGGTGAGGAGTCGGTGCACGTGTCCGACGCACAGGCGGCGATCGACCTGTTGCGCAGCGAGTTGCGCCCGGGGGACGTCGTCCTCGTGAAGGCGTCCCGTTCGGTCGGCCTCGAGAGCGTCGCCCAGGCGTTGCTCGAGACCGGTGCCGAGGGTGAGGTCGCCGCCCGATGATGAAGCAGATCCTGTTCGCGGGCGTCATCGGCCTCTTCCTGACGCTGGTCGGCACCCCGTTGCTGATCAAGCTCCTGGCCCGGAAGGGCTACGGCCAGTACATCCGCGACGACGGCCCCCGCGAGCACGCCAGCAAGCGCGGTACGCCGACCATGGGTGGCATCGCCTTCATCCTGGCCACGGTCGCCGCCTACTTCCTGTCCAAGGTGATCACCGGCTACACCCCGACCTACTCGGGTCTGCTGGTGCTCGGCCTGATGGTCGGCATGGGCCTGGTCGGATTCCTCGATGACTACATCAAGATCGTCAAGCGCCGTTCGCTGGGTCTGCGCGCCAAGGCGAAGATGACCGGCCAGCTGATCGTCGGCATCGCCTTCGCGGTGCTCGCGCTGCAGTTCTCCGACAACCGCGGCAACACCCCCGCCTCCACGAAGCTGTCGTTCATCACCGACTTCGGCTGGACGATCGGCCCGGTGCTGTTCGTGATCTGGGCGCTGTTCATGATCCTCGCGATGTCGAACGGCGTGAACCTCACCGACGGTCTGGACGGTCTGGCCACCGGCGCCTCCGTGCTCGTCTTCGGCGCCTACACGTTCATCGGCGTCTGGCAGTTCCAGGAGTCCTGCGCCAACGCGCAGACCCTGACCAACCCCAACGCCTGTTACGAGGTCCGCGATCCGCTCGACCTCGCGGTCGTGGCCTCGGCGCTGATGGGCGCCTGCCTGGGCTTCCTGTGGTGGAACACCTCGCCCGCCAAGATCTTCATGGGCGACACCGGTTCGCTCGCGCTCGGCGGTGTGCTCGCGGGCCTGGCGATCTGCTCCCGCACCGAGCTGCTGCTCGCGCTGTTGGGCGGTCTGTTCGTGCTCATCACCATGTCGGTGGTCATCCAGGTCGGCTCCTTCCGGCTCACCGGGAAGCGGGTCTTCCGGATGGCGCCTCTCCAGCACCACTTCGAACTCAAAGGCTGGTCCGAAGTGCTCGTCGTGGTCCGTTTCTGGATCATTCAGGGCATCTGTGTGATTGTCGGACTGGGCCTCTTCTACGCGGGATGGGCAGCGGACAAGTGACCGACTGGCAGGGTAGGAACGTCACCGTCGCGGGACTCGGCGTCTCCGGTGTCCCGGCGGCCAAGGTCCTGCACGGTCTCGGCGCGCACGTCACCGTCGTCAACGACGGCGACGACGAGCGTGCCCGGACCCAGGCGGCCGAGCTGGAGGCGCTCGGTGTCACCGTGCGCCTCGGTGACGGCGACACCCTGCCGGAGGGCACCGAGCTGATCGTCACCGCGCCCGGCTGGCGGCCGGACAAGCCGCTCTTCCACGCCGCCGGGCAGGCCGGCGTACCCGTCTGGGGGGACGTCGAACTCGCCTGGCGGCTGCGCGGCCCCGACGCCGCCCCGTGGCTCGCCGTGACCGGCACCAACGGCAAGACCACCACCGTGCAGATGCTCGCCTCCATCCTGAAGGCGGCGGGCCTGCGCACGGCGGCCGTCGGCAACATCGGCGTCTCCCTGCTGGACGCCGTCCTCGGCGAGGAGCGCTACGACGTCCTTGCGGTGGAGCTGTCGAGCTACCAGCTGCACTGGGCGCCCTCGCTGCGCGCCCACTCCGCCGCCGTCCTCAACCTCGCCCCCGACCACCTCGACTGGCACGGCTCCATGGAGGCCTACGCCGCCGACAAGGGCCGTATCTACGAGGGCAACCGCGTCGCCTGCGTCTACAACGCCGCCGACAAGGCCACCGAGGACCTGGTGCGTGAGGCGGACGTCGAGGAGGGCTGCCGCGCCGTCGGGTTCACACTCGGCACGCCCGGCCCCTCCCAACTCGGCGTCGTGGACGGCATCCTCGTCGACCGCGCCTTCGTCGAGAACCGGCACAAGAACGCCCAGGAGCTGGCCGAGGTCTCCGACGTCCACCCGCCCGCCCCGCACAACATCGCCAACGCCCTCGCCGCGGCGGCCCTGGCACGCGCCTTCGGCGTCCCGGCGCAGGCCGTCCGGGACGGCCTGCGGGCCTTCACCCCGGACGCCCACCGCATCGCGCACGTGGCCGACGTGGCCGGCGTGGCCTACGTCGACGACTCCAAGGCCACCAACACCCACGCGGCTCAGGCCTCGTTGGCGGCGTACGAGTCGATCGTGTGGATCGCGGGCGGTCTGGCGAAGGGCGCGACCTTCGACGAGCTCGTCGCGAACTCGGCGAAGCGGCTGCGCGGTGCCGTCCTCATCGGAGCCGATCGCGCGCTCATCCGTGAGGCCCTCGCGCGACACGCCCCGGAGGTACCCGTCGTCGACCTCGGCCGGACCGACACTGGGGCGATGCTCCAGGCCGTCCAGGAGGCGCGGCGGCTCGCACGGCCCGGCGACACGGTACTGCTGGCCCCGGCCTGCGCCTCCATGGACATGTTCGCCAACTACAACAGGCGCGGCGAGGCGTTCGCGGAGGCCGTATCCGGACTCGGCGCCTGATCCCGGCCGCCCGCGCTGCCGGGCGACCTCGGGAGGGAGGCGTGGGACCCGTGAGCCGAGCCGGACTTGCGCGGCCGACGTACAGCGGAGGACCCGATGCCCGGTAGTCCCGGCAGCAGCCGTACCGGTCGCCCGCCCGTGCAGCGGACCGTCAAGCGCCCGACGGCCGACCGGACCCCCGGCCGGCGCTCCGCGGCGCGCCTGATCGATCGCGCGCGCAAGGCCTGGGACCGGCCGCTGACCGCCTACTACCTGATCCTCGGCGCCAGTCTGCTGCTCACCGTGCTGGGGCTGGTGATGGTCTACTCGGCCTCCCAGATCACCGCGCTGCAGAAGGCACTGCCGGGCTCGTACTTCTTCCGCAAGCAGCTGCTCGCGGCCGCGATCGGCGCCGGGCTGCTGCTGCTCGCCGCCCGGATGCCGGTCAGGCTGCACCGGGCGCTGGCCTACCCGATCCTGGCGGGCGCGGTGGCCCTGATGGCGCTGGTGCAGGTGCCGGGGATAGGGATGGCGGTCAACGGCAACCAGAACTGGATCGCGCTCGGCGGCTCCTTCCAGATCCAGCCCAGCGAGATCGGCAAGCTGGCGCTGGTGCTGTGGGGCGCCGACCTGATCGCGCGCAAACAGGACAAGCGGCTGCTGACCCAGTGGAAGCACATGCTGGTGCCGCTCGTCCCGGTCGCCTTCATGCTGCTCGGGCTGATCATGCTCGGCGGCGACATGGGAACCGCGATCATCCTCACCGCGATCCTGTTCGGCCTGCTGTGGCTGGCGGGGGCGCCCACCCGGCTCTTCGTGGGGGTGCTGTCGTTCGCCGGCGTGATCGGCTTCCTGCTGATCCAGATGAGCCCCAACCGCCTCGGCCGGTTCGCCTGCGTCGGCTCCAGCGACGCGACCAAGTGCTGGCAGGCGGTGCACGGCATCTACGCCCTGGCCTCCGGCGGACTGTTCGGATCCGGACTCGGTGCCAGCGTGGAGAAATGGGGCCAACTCCCCGAAGCCCACACCGACTTCATCTTCGCCGTCACCGGCGAGGAACTGGGTCTCGGGGGGACGCTGTCGGTGCTCGCCCTGTTCGCCGCTCTAGGCTATGCGGGCATCCGCGTGGCCGGACGCACGGAGGACCCCTTCGTGAGGTATGCCGCGGGAGGCGTGACCACCTGGATCACCGTGCAGGCGGTGATCAACATCGGTGCGGTGCTCGGTCTGCTGCCGATCGCCGGCGTCCCGCTCCCGCTGTTCTCCTACGGAGGATCCGCCCTGCTGCCGACCATGTTCGCCATCGGGCTGCTGATCGCCTTCGCGCGTGACGAGCCCGCTGCGCGGGCGGCGCTTGCCATGCGGCAACCTCGCTTTGGTAGAAAGCGGGCAGGAGGCTCCGCGCCCGGCCGGAGATCCGACCGCGGATCCGGTCGCGAGCCTCGGAGATGGAACACGATGCGACGGCGTGCCTCGGCGGCGCGTCCGTCCGGAGAGCGGTGAATTTCGGTGCATGTCGTACTCGCCGGCGGAGGTACCGCGGGCCACATCGAGCCCGCGCTCGCCCTCGCGGACGCCCTGCGCAGGCAGGACCCGACCGTGGGGATCACGGCCCTGGGCACGGAGCGCGGCCTGGAGACCCGGCTCGTCCCCGAGCGGGGCTACGAGCTCGCGCTCATCCCGGCGGTGCCGCTGCCGCGCAAGCCCACCCCCGAGCTGATCACCGTCCCGGGCCGGCTGCGCGGCACGATCAAGGCGGCCGAGCAGGTCCTGGAGCGGACCAAGGCGGACGCCGTGGTCGGATTCGGCGGCTACGTCGCCCTGCCCGGCTACCTGGCCGCCAAGCGGCTCGGTGTGCCCATCGTCATCCACGAGGCCAACGCCCGCCCGGGCCTGGCCAACAAGATCGGTTCGCGGTACGCCGCGCAGGTCGCCGTCTCCACGCCCGACAGCAAGCTGCGCGGCGCCCGTTACATCGGTATCCCGCTGCGCCGCGCCATCGCCACCCTGGACCGGGCGGCCGTGCGCCCCGAGGCCCGTGCGGCGTTCGGGCTCGACCCGAACCTGCCCACGCTGCTGGTCTCCGGCGGCTCCCAGGGCGCCCGCCGGCTCAACGAGGTGGTCCAGCAGGTCGCGCCCTGGATGCAGCAGGCGGGCATCCAGATCCTGCACGTGGTCGGCCCGAAGAACGAACTGCCCCAGGTACAGCAGATGCCGGGAATGCCGCCCTACATCCCGGTAAGTTACCTTGATCGGATGGACCTCGCGTACGCCGCGGCCGACATGATGCTCTGCCGCGCCGGCGCGATGACCGTCGCCGAACTCTCCGCCGTCGGGCTCCCGGCCGCCTACGTCCCGCTGCCCATCGGCAACGGTGAACAGCGGCTGAACGCCCAGCCGGTGGTCAAGGCCGGCGGCGGACTGCTGGTCGACGACGCGGAACTCACCCCCGAGTGGGTGCAGCAGAACCTCCTGCCCGTGCTCGCCGATCCGCACCGGCTGTACCAGATGTCCCGCGCCGCCGGGGAGTTCGGCCGCCGGGACGCCGACGAGCTGCTCGTCGGCATGGTGTACGAGGCCATCGCCTCGCACCGTTAGGACCGTATGCACGAAAGGGCTTGAGAGCGTGGCCGGACCGGCGACCGCTGAGCGCGGTGAACGTCAGCAGGAGTCGTCGTCCGGCCCGCCTCTGGTCCACCGGCTGAGACGGATGAGCCCTCGTACGATCATCATCCTTTCGCTGGTCCTGATCTGCCTGGGCGCCGGCTCCCTGTGGCTGCTGTACGACTCGCAGTGGACGCGCGTGGAGCACGTATCCGTCTCCGGCACCACGGTTCTGACGCCCGCCCAGGTGAGCGCGGCGGCCAGGGTCCGGATCGGAACGCAGTTGATTTCCGTCGACACCGATGCGGTCGAGGCCCGACTGCGCCATGAATTGCCCCGAATTGACTCGGTTGACGTGGTGCGTTCGTGGCCGCACGGAATCGGGTTGAAAGTCGTCGAGCGCACTCCGGTCATGGTGGAGGAAAAGGGCGGAAAGTTCGTCGAAGTGGACGCGAAGGGTGTCCGGTTCGCCACGGTTTCGCAGGCGCCGAAAGGCGTGCCCCTGCTGGAATTGTCGCTTTCCCGCTCGAGTGCGGCCGCCGCGAGCCTGCGGCGCCTCGGCGAGGCCCGGCTGGTGCGTGAGGCCGTCGCGGTCGCCGGGCGGATTCCCGCCGCGGTCGCCCGTGAGACCCGGGTCGTCAAGGTCCGTACCTACGACGACATCTCGCTGGAGTTGAGCGGTGGCCGCACCGTCGCCTGGGGCAGCAGCGAGAACGGCCGGCTGAAGGCCCGCACCCTGACCGCGCTGATGAAAGCGGCGCCCGGAGCACGGCACTTCGACGTCCGGGTTCCCACCGCCCCGGCGTCTTCGGGGAGTTGACGCACATCAGTGCAGGCCAACACCCTGGTTGAGCGCCGCTATGGCTGATCACATAGGGTGAAAAGAAAAACGGGAGGTTCGGCGTGTTCGTTGAACGGGCGCCACTTGTCGACTTAGTGTCCTGTTCCGAAGACTTCAAGGAACAGACACACTGGTAACCCTAAACTTCAGGGTTAGGGTTCGGGTCGGCGTTCGGACCGTCCCATTCGGCATCAGTCGTCGGATCGCGGCAGGACCGCGAGGCGGCGACACGTAACTCGAGGCGAGAGGCCTTCGACGTGGCAGCACCGCAGAACTACCTCGCAGTCATCAAAGTCATCGGTGTCGGCGGCGGTGGTGTCAATGCCATCAACCGGATGATCGAGGTCGGTCTCAAGGGCGTCGAGTTCATCGCCATCAACACCGACGCACAGGCGCTGTTGATGAGCGACGCCGACGTCAAGCTCGATGTCGGCCGCGAACTCACGCGCGGACTCGGCGCCGGGGCCAACCCGGCCGTCGGCCGCAAGGCCGCCGAGGACCACCGTGAGGAGATCGAGGAGGTCCTCAAGGGGGCCGACATGGTCTTCGTGACGGCCGGTGAGGGTGGCGGCACCGGTACCGGCGGCGCGCCCGTCGTGGCCAACATCGCGCGCTCGCTGGGTGCCCTCACCATCGGTGTGGTCACGCGCCCGTTCACCTTCGAGGGGCGGCGCCGGGCGAACCAGGCCGAGGACGGTATCGCCGAGCTCCGCGAAGAGGTCGACACCCTCATCGTCATCCCCAACGACCGGCTGCTGTCCATCTCGGACCGTCAGGTCAGCGTGCTCGACGCGTTCAAGTCCGCGGACCAGGTGCTGCTGTCCGGTGTGCAGGGAATCACCGACCTGATCACCACCCCCGGCCTGATCAACCTCGACTTCGCCGACGTCAAGTCGGTCATGTCCGAGGCCGGCTCGGCGCTCATGGGCATCGGCTCGGCCCGCGGTGACGACCGCGCGGTGGCCGCGGCCGAGATGGCGATCTCCTCCCCGCTCCTCGAGGCCTCCATCGACGGCGCCCGGGGCGTGCTCCTGTCCATCTCCGGTGGTTCGGACCTCGGTCTGTTCGAGATCAACGAGGCCGCCCAGCTGGTCAGCGAGGCAGCGCACCCCGAGGCCAACATCATCTTCGGCGCGGTCATCGACGACGCCCTCGGCGACGAGGTCCGGGTCACCGTGATCGCGGCCGGCTTCGACGGCGGCCAGCCGCCGGCCCGCCGGGACAACGTCCTCGGCTCGTCGTCCACCCCGCCCCCGGCCCGCCGCGAGGAGCCGGCCCCGGTGCGCCAGCCCGAGAGCCGCCCGACCTTCGGCTCGCTCGGCAGCGTGACGCCGAAGGAGGAGCCGGAGCCCGTCGCCCCCGAGCCGGTGCAGGACCTGCCGCCCGTGACCCCGCCCATCACGCCGTCGCCGCGCAGCTACTCCGACAGCGCGGCCGAGGAGCTGGACGTACCGGACTTCCTCAAGTGATAGGTCGGCACGACACCGTGAGCGGCGCGCACTTCGCCTTCACCGACCGGTGGGGCGGGGTGAGCGCCGTTCCGTTCGAGGAGCTCAATCTCGGCGGCGCGGTCGGCGACGACCCCGGCGCGGTACGCGCCAACCGCGAACTGGCCGCCAAGTCCCTTGGACTCGACCCGGACCGGGTCGTCTGGATGAACCAGGTGCACGGCAACGACGTCGCCGAGGTCGACGGGCCGTGGACCACGCGGCTCACCCCGCCGGTCGACGGCCTGGTGACCGCGACCCGCGGGCTCGCCCTCGCCGTACTCACCGCCGACTGCGTTCCGGTGCTGCTCGCCGACCCGGTCGCCGGTGTGGTCGCCGCGGTCCACGCCGGGCGGCCCGGCATGGTCAAGGGGGTCGTCCCGGCCGCGGTCGACGCGATGGAGTCGCTCGGCGCCCGGCCCGACCGCATCACCGCCCGCACCGGACCCGCCGTGTGCGGCCGGTGCTACGAGGTGCCGGAGGCGATGCGCGCCGAGGTCGCCGCCGTCGAGCCGGCGGCGCACTCCGAGACGAGTTGGGGTACACCGGCCGTCGACGTGAGCGCCGGCGTGCACGCGCAGCTCGAGCGCCTCGGGGTGCACGACCGGGAGCAGTCGCCGGTGTGCACGCGGGAATCGGGCGATCACTTCTCGTACCGCCGCGACGCCACCACCGGTCGGCTCGCGGGCTATGTCTGGCTGGACTGATGGGGCATGACGGACCGTAGGAACGAACTCGCCGCGAATCTGGCGAAGGTGGAGCGGCGCATCGCCGCCGCGTGCGCGGCCGCGGGCCGGGCGCGGGAGGAGGTGACCCTCATCGTGGTCACCAAGACGTATCCGGCCTCGGATGTGCGGATCCTGTCGGAACTCGGTGTGCGCCACACCGCCGAGAACCGGGACCAGGAGGCGGCGCCCAAGGCCGCCGAGTGTGCTGATTTGCCCCTGACGTGGCATTTTGTTGGTCAACTTCAGACCAATAAAGTGCGATCCGTGGTCGGTTACGCCGATGTCGTACAGTCGCTCGACCGTTCCCGGCTTGTCACCGCGCTCTCACGGGAGGCCGTGCGGGCGGAGCGCGAGGTGGGCTGCCTCATCCAGGTGGCGCTGGACGCGGGGGAGAGCGGACGCGGGGAGCGCGGAGGCGTCGGGCCGGGCGGAATCGAAGAGTTGGCCGACCTCGTCGCCCGCTCCGAAGCGCTGCGGCTCGACGGGCTGATGACCGTCGCCCCGCTGACCGGGGAGTACGCCGGCCGGCAACAGGCCGCGTTCGAGCGCCTCATGGATTTGTCGACCGACCTGCGCGCGGCCCATCCGGCTGCCACCATGGTCTCGGCAGGGATGAGTGGGGACCTCGAGCAGGCCGTTGCCGCCGGTGCGACACATGTGCGCGTCGGCAGCGCGGTACTCGGAGTCCGTCCCAGGCTCGGGTAACGTCGCCAAGAAGTCGGACCACAGCAGAAAATATGGTCAATATCGCCCAACGGGGCGCAGCGACCTCGTGGATCGCGGGCACTTGGCGGTCGTCAGCGGATCCACCACAGAGCGGAGGACTCAGAGCATGGCCGGCGCGATGCGCAAGATGGCGGTCTACCTCGGCCTCGTGGAGGACGATGGGTACGACGGCCGGGGATTCGACCCCGATGACGACTTCGAACCCGAGCTGGACCCGGAACCCGAGCGGGACCGCCGACGGCACGACCCACCGCACCAGTCGCATGGGGCGCATCAGCCCCAAAGGGATGAACCGGTGCGAGTGGTGCAGCCTCCGGCGCCCCGCGAACCGGTGTCGCATTCCGCTTCGCTCCCGGCGGAATCCGGGCGTCCGGCGCGCATCGCGCCCGTGGCGTCCATCACACAAGACCGCGCAAGCCTGGAGAAGAACGCACCGGTGATCATGCCCAAGGTCGTGTCGGAACGAGAGCCGTACCGGATCACCACACTTCACCCCCGGACGTACAACGAGGCCCGTACCATCGGGGAACACTTCCGTGAGGGCACCCCGGTGATCATGAATCTGACTGAGATGGATGACACAGATGCGAAGCGACTTGTCGACTTTGCTGCCGGTTTGGTGTTTGGTCTTCACGGCAGTATCGAGCGGGTGACGCAGAAGGTGTTCCTGTTGTCGCCTGCTAACGTCGATGTCACGGCGGAGGACAAGGCCCGCATCGCAGAGGGCGGGTTCTTCAACCAGAGCTGAGACGCACCACCGTAGAACTGGCACGGAACAGGGGAGAGGGAAGCACCGATCATGCGTGTGGCCATGGAGGTTCTTTACATCGCGCTGATGGTGTTCCTCATCGTGCTGATCTTTCGGCTGGTCATGGACTATGTGTTCCAGTTCGCCCGCTCATGGCAACCCGGCAAGGCGATGGTGGTCGTTCTGGAGGCCACCTACACTGTCACGGATCCACCGCTGAAGCTTCTGCGGCGGTTCATCCCGCCGCTGCGTCTCGGGGGCGTGGCGCTCGACCTGTCCTTCTTCGTACTGATGATCATCGTCTACATCCTGATCTCCATCGTGGGGAACCTCGCGAGGTGACTGTGGACGATACGGTCTTGCCGACTGCCGATGACTACGTTGAGGTGAAGAGATGCCGTTGACCCCCGAGGACGTGCGGAACAAGCAGTTCACGACCGTCCGCCTCCGAGAAGGCTATGACGAGGACGAGGTCGATGCCTTCCTCGACGAGGTCGAAGCCGAGCTGACCCGACTGCTCCGTGAGAACGAGGACCTGCGCGCCAAACTGGCCGCGGCCACGCGTGCTGCTGCCCAGAACCAGCAGAACATGCGCAAGCCTCCGGAGGACCAGCAACCACCGCATCCTCAGCAGCAGGGCATGCGAGGGCCGGGCGCTCCTGTGCCCGCCGGGATATCGGGCCCGCCGCAGCAGCAGATGGGTGGCCCCATGGGTGGTCCGCCCCAGCTGCCCAGCGGTGCTCCGCAGCTGCCCGCCGGCCCGGGCGGCCAGGGACCCCAGGGTCCCGGCCCCGGCCCCGGCCAGATGGGTCCCGGCCCGATGGGTCAGGGTCCGATGGGCCAGGGTCAGATGCCGGGTCAGATGCAGGGCCAGATGGGTCCCGGCCCGATGGGCGGCGGCCCCGGCCCGATGGGCGGCGGCCCTGGTCCCATGGGCGGCCCCGGCCCGATGGGTCAGGGTCCCGGTGGCGACAGCGCCGCGCGCGTCCTGTCGCTGGCCCAGCAGACCGCCGACCAGGCGATCGCCGAGGCCCGTTCCGAGGCCAACAAGATCGTCGGCGAGGCGCGTTCGCGTGCCGAGGGTCTGGAGCGTGACGCCCGTGCCAAGGCCGACGCCCTGGAGCGGGACGCGCAGGAGAAGCACCGCGTCGCGATGGGCTCCCTGGAGTCCGCCCGCGCCACGCTGGAGCGCAAGGTCGAGGACCTGCGCGGCTTCGAGCGCGAGTACCGCACGCGCCTGAAGTCGTACCTGGAGTCGCAGCTGCGTCAGCTGGAGACCCAGGCCGACGACTCCCTCGCCCCGCCGCGCACGCCTGCGGCCCCGTCCCTCCCGCCGTCCCCGGCGCCCTCCATGGCTCCGGCCGGCGCGAGCGCCCCGTCGTACGGCGGCGGCCAGCCGATGGGCGGTGCGCCCGGCCCGGCCGGTCCGTCCTACGGCGGTCAGCAGCAGATGGCCCCGGCGATGACCCAGCCGATGGCCCCGGTGCGTCCGCAGGGTCCGGCCCCGATGGGTCAGGCGCCTTCGCCCATGCGCGGCTTCCTGATCGACGAGGACGACAACTGAGGGAATCCTGAAGGGTTCTGGAGACTAGGCGTCGGCAGCCTGAGAGAACGGCCCCGGAGGGACATCCCTCCGGGGCCGTTCTCGTATGCCGGGGGCCGTGTGCCCGCTGCCCCACCGGGGGCCACGCCCCGTCAAGCCGCGCGGGGAGCCCGCCGGTTCGTGGCCGGGCGGGCTCCCCCCGGTGGGTCATGCCTTGCGGAGGCGGAAGACCAGGGACAGGCCCTCGTCGGTGAAGGCGTCGCCGTAGGTGGCGTCCGCCTCGCCTTGGGCGAAGTCCGTCGCCAGGACCTCCTCGGCGATCAGCGACGCGTGCTCGCTCAGGGCGGCGATGGTCGCCGGGTCCGTCGCGGTCCAGCGCAGCGCGATCCGGTCGGCCACGTCGAGGCCGCTGTTCTTGCGGGCCTCCTGGATCAGCCGGATCGCGTCCCGGGCCAGGCCCGCGCGGCGCAACTCCTCCGTGATCTCCAGGTCCAGGGCGACCGTGGCGCCGGAGTCGGACGCCACCGACCAGCCCTCGCGCGGGGTCTCGGTGATGATCACCTCGTCCGGCGCGAGCGTCACCGTCTCGCCGTCGACCTCCACCGACGCCGTGTCCTCGCGCAGCGCCAGCGACAGCGCCGCCGCGTCCGCGCCCGCGATGGCCTTGGCGACGTCCTGCACCCGCTTGCCGAACCGCTTGCCCAGTGCACGGAAGTTGGCCTTGGCGGTGGTGTCCACCAGGGACCCGCCGACCTCGCTCAGCGACGCCAGGGAGGAGACGTTCAGCTCCTCCGTGATCTGCGTGTGCAACTCCCGGTCCAGGGACTCGAAGCCGGCCGCCGCGACCAGCGCCCGGGACAGCGGCTGGCGGGTCTTGACGCCCGACTCCGCGCGCGTGGCGCGGCCCAGCTCCACCAGGCGGCGCACCAGCACCATCTGCTTCGACAGCTCCGGGTCGATCGCCGGCAGGTCCGGCTCCGGCCAGGTGGCCAGGTGCACCGACTCCGGGGCGCCCGGCGTCACCGGCACGACCAGGTCCTGCCAGACCCGCTCGGCGATGAACGGGGTGATCGGCGCCATCAGCCTGGTCACCGTCTCCAGCACCTCGTGCAGCGTGCGCAGCGCGGCCTTGTCGCCCTGCCAGAACCGGCGGCGCGAGCGGCGGACGTACCAGTTCGACAGGTCGTCGACGAACGCCGACAGCAGCTTGCCGGCGCGCTGGGTGTCGTACGCCTCCAGGGCCTGCGTGACCTGGTCGGTCAGCGCGTGCAGCTCACTGAGCAGCCAGCGGTCGAGCAGCGGGCGGTCGGCCGGGGCCGGGTCGGCACCGGTGGGCGCCCAGGCGGACGTACGGGCGTACAGGGCCTGGAAGGCGACCGTGTTCCAGTAGGTCAGCAGCGTCTTGCGGACGACCTCCTGGATGGTGCCGTGGCCCACCCGGCGGGCCGCCCACGGCGAGCCGCCGGCCGCCATGAACCAGCGCACCGCGTCCGCGCCGTGCTGGTCCATGAGCGGGATCGGCTGGAGGATGTTGCCCAGGTGCTTGGACATCTTCCGGCCGTCCTCGGCGAGGATGTGACCGAGGCACACGACGTTCTCGTACGACGACTTGTCGAAGACCAGCGTGCCGACCGCCATCAGCGTGTAGAACCAGCCGCGGGTCTGGTCGATCGCCTCGGAGATGAACTGCGCCGGGTACCGGCTCTCGAACAGCTCCTTGTTCTTGTACGGGTAGCCCCACTGCGCGAACGGCATCGAACCCGAGTCGTACCAGGCGTCGATGACCTCGGGCACGCGCGTGGCCGTCTTCTCGCACTGCGGGCACGGGAAGACGACGTCGTCGATGAACGGGCGGTGCGGGTCGAGGTCCGACTGGTCGGTGCCGGTCAGCCCGGTCAGCTCCGCGCGGGAGCCGACACAGGTGAGGTGGCCGTCCTCGCAGCGCCAGATGGGCAGCGGGGTGCCCCAGTAGCGGTTGCGGGACAGCGCCCAGTCGATGTTGTTGTTCAGCCAGTCGCCGTACCGGCCGTGCTTGACGCTCGAAGGGAACCAGTTGGTCTTCTCGTTCTCCTCGAGCAGCCGGTCCTTGATCGCTGTGGTGCGGATGTACCAGGACGGCTGCGCGTAGTACAGCAGCGCGGTGTGGCAGCGCCAGCAGTGCGGGTAGCTGTGCTCGTACGGCACGTGCCTGAAGAGCAGGCCGCGGTCGCCGAGGTCCTCGGTGAGCTTCTCGTCCGCCTTCTTGAAGAACACGCCGCCGATCAGCGGGACGTCCTCCTCGAACGTGCCGTCCGGGCGGACGGGGTTGACCACCGGCAGGCCGTAGGACCGGCAGACCTTCAGGTCGTCCTCACCGAAGGCGGGGGACTGGTGGACCAGACCCGTGCCGTCCTCGGTGGTGACGTACTCGGCGTTGACCACGTAGTGCGCCGGCTCCGTGAACTCCACGAGCTCGAACGGGCGTTGGTACGTCCAGCGCTCCATCTCGGCGCCGGTGAAGGTCTCGCCCGTGGTCTCCCAGCCCTCGCCGAGCGCCTTGCCGACGAGCGGTTCGGCGACGACGAGCTTCTCTTCGCCGTTCGTCGCGACGACGTAGGTCACCTCAGGGTGCGCGGCGACCGCCGTGTTGGACACCAGGGTCCAGGGGGTCGTCGTCCACACCAGGAGCGAGGCCTGGCCGGCGAGCGGACCGGAGGTGAGCGGGAAGCGGACGTAGACGGAGGGGTCGACGACCGTCTCGTAGCCCTGGGCCAGCTCGTGGTCCGACAGGCCCGTGCCGCAGCGCGGGCACCAGGGGGCGACCCGGTGGTCCTGGACCAGCAGGCCCTTGTTGAAGATCTCCTTCAGCGACCACCAGACGGACTCGATGTACTCGGGCTCCATGGTGACGTACGCCTCGTCGAGGTCGACCCAGTAGCCCATGCGGGTGGTCAGCTCGGAGAACGCGTCGGTGTGGCGGAGAACGGACGCGCGGCACTTGTCGTTGAACTCGGCGATGCCGTACGCCTCGATGTCCTTCTTGCCGCTGAAGCCGAGCTCCTTCTCGACCGCCAGCTCCACCGGGAGGCCGTGGCAGTCCCAGCCGGCCTTGCGGGCCACGTGGTAGCCACGCATGGTGCGGAAGCGGGGGAAGACGTCCTTGAAGACGCGTGCCTCGATGTGGTGGGCGCCCGGCATGCCGTTGGCGGTGGGCGGGCCCTCGTAGAACACCCACTCGGGGCGGCCCTCGGACTGCTCCAGGCTCTTGGCGAAGATCTTCTGCTCACGCCAGAAGTCGAGCACGGCGTGCTCGAGGGCGGGCAGGTCGACCTGCGCGGGCACCTGGCGGTACTGCGGCTGCGTATTCAACGAGCTTCCTCCGGCGGATGTGCTGCCTTCCGTCGGAGGGACGAGAGCCTTTGAGCTGTCCACGCCGTGTGCGGCGCGCTCCCGCGGTACCACCCTCCTTGGCTCACCGGTGCGCCGTACGCTCCGACGAGCCCCCTCATTGGGGTCGCGATGCCGGTTCTACCGGCCCCTGGCTCCGTGCTGGGGCGTTCTTCCGGCGGCTCCGGGGTGATCTTCACGTCGCGCTCGCCCCCGGGCTCACACCGTCCCCGGGTCGCTCTGGGCTGCTGACGCCGCTACTCGTCCCCATCCACGCTTTTCGCTCCGCCCAGTGTACGGCGCCCCGGCGACCGGGGCCGACCTGATTTCCGCCGCGGGGGTGACCCGGATGGCGCGACGGTGCCGTTCGGATCGTAGGACGTGCGGCTGGTCGGATTACGTGGCGGCGAGCTGGGCACAACGCATGCATGCCGGCCGCGCGATCCGCGCGAGGCGGGCGAATCGGGCGGCGTGCCCCGTTGCCGCGGGACTCGAGTCGATTTATCGTCCCAGCACGATTCGCGAGCAAGATCACAATATGTGAAGGGGCCGCGGCCATGGTGGCGAAGAAGACCGCCGAGCAGTCGGCGTCCGGCAGGTCCCGGGGCACCATCCCCGATGCCGTCGGCGGCGCGGCCAGGAAGACCACCCGAGCGGCGGCCAGGGCATCAGGCACGGCCGCGAAGGAGGCGGTGGCCATGAAGGACAGGGTCACGCCGAAGCAGGCGGCCCAGGCCGGACCGGCGACGGGTCGCGGGCGCAGGGGCCCGACGGCCGGGGCGAACGCGGCCAAGCCGGCCGCGGCCATGCCGGGCCGGTCCCGGCCGGCCGGGACCGGGGCGGCGGCCGGGGAGGAACCGGCTGCCGCGAGGTCGGGCGAGGAGCGGAAGGGCACCCCGTCGGAGTCCGTGGGGGAGAGGCCGGCGGCGCTTCCGGAATCCGCCCGGGCGACTCCCGCGAAGAGCGCGCGGAAGACGACGGCGAAGAGGTCGGCCGCGAGGAAGCCCGTGGCGGGCAAGGCCCCGCCGGAGGCGGCGCCTGGGAAGCGGCCCGCCGCCGAGGAGCCCGGCTCCAAGGGCGCCCCGGCGAAGAAGTCCCCGAGCAAGCGGGCCACGGCGAGGAAGACCGCCGCCGAAGCCCCGGACGTGGGGGAGAAGGCCGCCGAGGGCCTCGGCACGGCGGAGGCAGCCGACAGGGGCGCCCGTGCCGGTCGGGCGGCCATGAAGAAGGCACCCGCCGAGCGGCCGGGTGCCGGGGCGGCGGCCGGCGAGGAAGCGGGCGCCGAGGAGACGACCGCTGGGCGTGCCGTGGGCGGGCACGCAGGCGGCGGGAGCGCGGGTGCCCACGGCGCTGCCGCTGAGAAGGCGGATGCCCGCAAGGCGGGCGGAAAGGGCTCTCTCGGGAAGGCGGTCGCCGTCGGCGGGGATGCGGCTGCCGGGGAGGTGGGCGCGCTGGAGCGGTCCGTCGGTGACGGGGCGGGTGCCGGCGAGGGGTCGGTGCAGGAGACGGTCGGGGCGGGGGCTGGTGGCCGGAGCGGCGCTGCCGCCGAGAAGGCGGGTGGAAAGGGCTCTCACGGGAGGGCGGCGGCCGGGGAGGTGGATGCGCGGGAGCGGTCCATCGGTGACGGGGCGGGTGCCGGTGAGGGCTCGGCGGGGGCGGGCAGGCGGAGGAAGGCCGGCAGGAGGGCGACCGCGGGGACGGTCCCCGACCGGGGCGGCGGGGCGGATACGGGGGCCCAGGGAGATGGGGACGGTGCGGGTCGCGTGGCGGCTCCTGGTGTCTCCGGGACGGGTGGGGGCAGGAAGAGGACGGCCAAGAAGGTGGGCGCGGCGCGGGCCGCGAAGCAGACGGGAGCCACGACAGTGGTTGCGAAGAAGACTCCTGGCACGGCCGCGGCGGCGAAGACCGCCGTGCCCAAGGCGCGCATCGCCGCGGCGGTGGAACCGGGCGACCTCCCGGTGCGCCCGGGTGAGGATCCCTGGACGCCGGAGGAGGTCTCGGAGGCCCGCGCGGAGCTGGAGTCCGAGATGCAGCGGCTGAGCACCGAGATCACCTCGTCCGAGGAGTCCCTCGCGGGCCTGATGCGGGACTCCGGCGACGGCGCGGGCGACGACGAGGCGGACACCGGCAGCAAGAACATCACGCGCGAGCACGAGATGGCGCTGGCCGCCAACGCGCGCGAGATGCTCACCCAGACCGAGCGTGCCCTGCAACGGCTCGACGCGGGCACCTACGGCCTGTGCGAGAACTGCGGCGACCCCATCGGGAAGGCCCGCATGCAGGCCTTCCCGCGCGCCACCCTGTGCGTGGCGTGCAAGCAGAAGCAGGAACGCCGGTACTGAACCGGGTGCGAGGCGTGCCGTAGTCTCGTCCTCAGTCAGGTACCTAGGTCAAGGGACTCACGTGGCAGAGGCGGAGCGCATCATCGGTACGCCGGACACTCCGGACGCGGCGGGAGCGGGGCGGCAGCGCCCCGGAGGCAACGCCGGGCGGGGCGGCCCGTCCGGCGCCGAAGGGGCACAGGCCCCTTCCGGCGGGCCCGGCACCGACGGCACGGCGGCGGGCGCGGACGGGACGAGCGGGACGCCGGCCGGCGCGGACGGACGGGCATCCGCCGCTGAGCGGCCCCGCGGCCGGCGCCGGATCGCCGTGCTGTTCACGGTCGCCGCCATCGCCTACGGCCTCGATCTGGCCAGCAAGATGCTCGTGGTGGCCAAGCTGGAGCACCGCCCGCCGATCCAGCTCATCGGCGACTGGCTGCAACTGGAGGCGATCCGCAACGCGGGCGCGGCCTTCGGCTTCGGCGAGGCCTTCACCGTGATCTTCACGGTCATCGCGGCCGCCGTGATCGTGGTGATCACCCGCCTCGCGCGCAAGCTCTACAGCGTGCCCTGGGCCATCGCGCTCGGCCTGCTGCTCGGCGGTGCGCTGGGCAACCTCACCGACCGCCTCTTCCGCGCGCCGGGCGTCTTCGAGGGCGCCGTCGTCGACTTCATCTCGCCCAAGCACTTCGCCGTGTTCAACCTCGCCGACTCGGCGATCGTATGCGGCGGCTTCCTGATCGTGCTGCTCTCCTTCCGCGGCCTGGACCCGGACGGAACCGTCCACAAGGACTGAGCCCGGGACGGGAGCACCGGACCGGTCCGGCATACTCGACGGGTGAGCACGCTTCCCGAGATCCGTACCCTGCCCGTGCCCGAAGGCCTGGAGGGCGAGCGCGTCGACGCCGCCATCTCCCGGATGTTCGGCTTCTCCCGTACGAAGGCGGCGGAGCTGGCCGCCGCGGGCAAGGTGCTGGTCGACGGCACGGTGGCCGTCAAGTCCGAGCGGGTGCGCGGCGGCGCCTGGCTCGAGGTCGAGATGCCGCAGGCACCCGCACCCGTGCAGGTGGTCGCCGAGCCGGTCGAGGGCATGGAGATCGTGCACGACGACGACGACGTGGTCGTGATCGTCAAGCCCGTCGGCGTCGCCGCGCACCCCAGCCCCGGCTGGTCAGGCCCGACCGTGATCGGCGGCCTCGCGGCGGCCGGCTACCGCATCTCCACCTCCGGCGCCGCCGAGCGCCAGGGCATCGTGCACCGCCTCGACGTCGGCACCTCGGGCCTGATGGTGGTCGCCAAGTCCGAGTACGCGTACACGTCGCTCAAGCGCCAGTTCAAGGAGCGCACGGTCGACAAGCGCTACCACACCCTGGTCCAGGGCCACCCCGACCCGACCAGCGGCACCATCGACGCACCCATCGGCCGGCATCCGAACCACGACTACAAGTGGGCGGTCACCGCCGACGGCAAGCCCTCCGTCACGCACTACGACCTGATCGAGGCGTTCCGCGCCGCCTCCCTGCTCGACGTCAAGCTGGAGACCGGGCGCACCCACCAGATCCGCGTCCACATGGCCGCCCACCGCCACCCCTGCGTCGGCGACCTGACCTACGGCGCCGACCCCACCCTCGCCAAGCGGCTGAGGCTGACCCGCCAGTGGCTGCACGCGGTGCGGCTCGGCTTCGAGCACCCCGGCGACGGCCAGTGGGTGGAGTTCGCCAGCGACTACCCCGAGGACCTCCAGAAGGCCCTGGACCAGGTCCGCGAGGAGACGTACGCATGAGCCTGCCGTACGAGGTGCGTGTCGCCGAGGACCCCGCCGACCGCGAGGCCTGCTTCGCGGTGCGCAAGGAGGTCTTCGTCGTGGAGCAGGGCGTTCCGCAGGACATCGAGTACGACGAGTACGACGCCCTCGCGGTGCACGTGCTGGCGGTCCGCGAGGACGGCGTGCCGCTCGGCACCGGGCGGCTGCTGTACGGCGCGGAGGCCGCCGCGAAGACCGGCGGCGACCCGGCGGTCGGCTCACTGGGACGGCTCGCCGTCACCGGGGACGCGCGCGGGCTGGGCGTCGGCGCGGCCCTGGTGCGCGCCATCGAGGACGCGGCACGCGCGCGCGGCCTCTCGGCGGTGGACCTGCACGCGCAGAGCCACGCGCTCGGCTTCTACGAGCGGCTGGGGTACGAGGCGTACGGACCGGAGTTCCCCGACGCGGGCATCCCGCACCGGGCGATGCGGCGCGCCCTGTAGTCCACGGGCGCGAAGCGGCCGGTGAGCGGGGTGGCGTGGCAGGCTTGAAGCCTGTCGTGTGTACGTCCGACGTCCCGGAGCGCTGAGCGTGGATCAGTTGGCCCTGCTGTTCGTCGTGTTGCTGGGGGCCGTGATCAGCGTCCCGGTCGGCGACCGGCTCGGGCTGCCCGCGCCGGTCCTGATGACGCTGCTCGGGGTAGGCCTCACGCTGCTCGACTTCGTGCCGAACGTCAACATCCCGCCCGGCCTGATCCTGCCCACCCTGCTGCCGCCGCTGCTCTACGCCGCCGTACGGCGGACGTCCTGGCGGCAGTTCGCGGCGAACAGACGGCCGATCTTCCTACTGGCCGTGGCGCTGGTGTTCGTCACCACGTTCTGCGTCGCCGTCGTCTCGCACAGCATCGTGCCGGGGCTGCCCATCGCCGCCGCGGTGGCCCTCGGCGCGCTGGTCGCGCCGCCCGATCCGGTCGCGGCGACCGCCGTGGCCGGGCAGCTGGGGCTGCCACGCCGCCTGGTGTCGATCCTGGAGGGCGAGGGGCTGTTCAACGATGTCACGGCCATCGTCCTCTACCACGTGGCGATCGCCGCCGCCGTCAGCGGGGAGTTCTCGGCCTGGCGGGCCGGGCTCGACCTGGTGCTGTCCGCGGTGGTGGCGGTGGTCGTGGGTCTGGCGCTCGGCTGGGGCGCGAACAAGTTGCTGGGTCTGCTGGGCGACGCGACCCTGCAGATCGGGCTGACACTGCTGGTGCCGTTCGCCTCCTACGTGCTGGCCGAGGAGCTGCACGGCTCCGGGGTCCTCGCCGTGCTCACCACCGCGCTGTTCCTGGCCGAGTACGCCTCCGACGCCGACGACGTGCTGACCCGGCTGGCCGGACACACCGTCTGGGACGTCGTGGACACGCTCGTCACCGGGGTCGCGTTCGGACTGGTCGGCCTGGAGCTGCACAACGCCCTGCGCACGGCGTCGGGTCGGTGGGGCGAGCTGCTCGGCTGGGCGGGCGTGGTGGTGGGCGTGGTGGTGTTGGTACGGCTGCTGTGGCTGCTGCCGGCGACCTGGTTCACCAAACGGCTGCACGCGCGGCGGGATCAGGACGAGGACATCCCCACGACCTGGCGGGAGACCGTCGTCATGTGGTGGTCCGGGATGCGCGGTGTGGCCTCGGTGGCGCTCGCGCTGGCCATTCCGCTGAAGACGGACAGCGGTGCGCCGTTCCCCGACCGGGGCGAGATCGTGTTCATCGCCTTCGCGGTGATCATGGCGACGCTCGTGCTCCAGGGGCTCACGCTGCCGTGGCTGGTCAAACGGCTGGGGGTGCGGGCGGACACCGAGCGGGAGAAGGCGTTCGAGGAGGAGCTGGCGGCCCGGGCGGCGCGGGCGGCCAGGCGGCGGCTGCGGGAGATCGAGGCGGTCGAGGAACTGCCGGAGGAACTGTCCGAGCAGATGCTGCGGCGGGCCTTCGACATCGGGCTGCGGATCAGCCCGCAGTGGGGGGAGGAGGAGCGCCGGGAGGGCCATGACAAGCGCGTACGGCGGCTGAAGCGGTTGCGGCGGATCCAGAGCGAGATGCTGAGCGCGGCGCGGCACGAGGTGCTGGCGGCGCGCCGGGAGCCGGGGGCCGACCCGGAGATCGTGGACCGGGTACTGCGCCACCTGGACGTACGCAGTCTGCGGTGAGCCGCGCTCGGCGTACGGGACCGGCCGGTGCCGTCTCGGTACGCTCGTGACCATGAGTCGCAACGTCGTCATCAGCGGGGGCGGAACGGGGATCGGACTCGCCGCGGCGCGGACCTTCGCGGCCGACGGGGACCGGGTGCTGCTGCTCGGGCGGCGGGGCGAGGTGCTGCACAGGGCCGGGGTGCCGGGCGCGCTGACGTTCGCCGCGGACGTGGGTGACGTGGCCGGGGTGCGGTCGGTCGCCCGGTTCGTGGCCGACGAGCTCGGGGCGGTGGACGTGCTGATCCACAGCGCCGGAGGGTCGGGGCGGCTGGAGCCGCGGGTGGAGCGGGAGGATCCGCTCGACCTCGTCGCCGACAACTGGTTGGTCAACTTCCGGATCAACACCCTGACCGCCGTGCTGCTCACGGAGGCCCTCAAGGAGCGGCTCGCCGAACCGGGCGGCCGGGTGCTGTTCCTCAGCTCCATCGCCGCCTACCGGGGTTCGGGCAGCGGCGCCTACGCCGCATCCAAGGCCGCCCTGCATCCCTATGCCCATGACCTGGCCCGCCAGTTGGGCCCGCGCGGGATCACGGTGAACCTGGTGGCGCCCGGGTACGTCGAGGACACCGACTTCTTCGGCGACGCGATGGACGACGCCCGCCGCGAACGGCTCATCGCCGAGACCTCCACCGGCCGCCCCGGCACCCCGGGCGACGTCGCGGCCACCCTCCACTGGCTCGCCTCCGCGTCCGCCGCCCACATCACCTCCCAGATCATCCAGGTGAACGGCGGCGCAGAACGCGGCCACTGACCCCGCGGTGCGGCCACGGCCACGTCCCGCCCGGCGGCCGACGATCACCACGGCCGCTCCACGGTGGCCGAACCCGCTCCCGGCAGCGCACACCTGCCGACCGGGGGAGCCCGCGACCCGGACGCCGGACCGGCCCGCCCGGTCCGCGTGGGGCGGGAGGTCAGCCAGAGGCTGTTTGGGAATTGTTGAAGGCGGGGTGGGGCGTGCCGTCGTGGGGTGGTGTGGCGTTGGCCGTGGTGACGCGGGGGAGGGCGTAGGGGTGCTGTTCGGAGAGCCAGCGGAGCATCTGCTCGCGGACCACGACCCGTACCGTCCAGATGTCGTCGGCGTCCTTCGCCGTCACCAGCGCCCGTACCTGCATCGTGGTCGGCGTCGTGTCCGTCACCACCAGGTTGTAGGCGCGGCCGTCCCAGGCCGGGCACTCGCGCAGGATGTCGCGCAGCTTCTCGCGCATCGCGTCCATCGGCGCGCGGTGGTCGAGGTGGAAGAAGACGGTGCCGGTCATCTGCGGGGTGCCGCGCGACCAGTTCTCGAACGGGTTGGACGTGAAGTACGACACCGGCATGGTGATCCGGCGCTCGTCCCAGGTCCGTACCGTCAGGAAGGTCAGCGTGATCTCCTCGACCGAGCCCCACTCGCCGTTGACGACCACGGTGTCGCCGATCCGCACCATGTCGCCGAAGGCGATCTGCAGCCCCGCGAACATGTTGCTCAGCGTGGACTGCGCGGCGACACCGGCGACGATGCCGAGGAGGCCGGCCGAGGCCAGCAGCGAGGCACCGGCCGCGCGCATCGCCGGGAAGGTCAGCAGCATCGAGGCCGCCGCCACCACGATGACCACCGCCGAGACCACGCGCATGATCAGCTCGACCTGGGTGCGCACCCGCCGCACCCGGGCCGGATCCCGGTGCTCCCGGGCGTTGGCGTAGCGCGTGTACGAGGTCTCGACGATGGCCCCCGCGATCCGGATCACCAGCCAGGCCGCCGAGCCGATCAGCACCAGGGTCAGCGTCCGTCCGACGCCGACCCGGTGCTGCTCCAGCAACTGGGTCTGGTCGTAGGAGCCGCGCAGCAGGGCGGCGCACAGCACAAGCTGGTAGGGGACGCGGGCACGGCGCAGCAGGCCCCACAACGGTTTGTCGTGGTGCCGTTCGTCGGCCTTGCGCAGCAGCAGGTCGATGGCCCAGCCGATGACCAGTGTGAGGACGACCGAGCCGCCGACAACGATCAGAGGGCGGAGTACGTTCTCCATGCCTGCGAACCTAACCTGCGACGCGCGGTGTGAACATGTGTGGACGTGAAGATCGCGGGTAGGGCGGGGGTGGTGTGACGAGACTCTCTTCGGGCGCACGCGCACCGCGGTGGGCCGACGCCTTCCTGACCGGCTGGCACCATGGGCCCATGAACATCGTGCTCTTCCACTCGACCTACGGCCTCAGACCCGCGGTACGCCAGGCCGCGGACCGGCTGCGTGCCGCCGGGCACGAGGTGTGGACGCCGGATCTCTTCGAGGGCCGTACGTTCGACACCGTCGAGGAGGGCAGGGCCTGCCAGGAATCGATCGGCAAGGACGAGCTGCTCAAGCGGGCGGTACTGGCCGCGGCGCCCTACTCGGAGCGGGGCCTGGTCTACGCCGGGTTCTCGTTCGGGGCCGCCACCGCGCAGACGCTCGCCCTCGGCGACGACAAGGCCCGCGGACTGCTCCTGCTGCACGGCACCTCGGACGTCGCGCCGAACGCGAGCGCCGAGGGCCTGCCCGTCCAGCTGCACGTGGCCGAGCCCGACCCGTTCGAGCCGGACGACTGGCTGAGCGCCTGGTACCTCCAGATGGGCCGGACCGGCGCCGACGTGGAGGTCTACCGCTACGCCGGCGCCGGTCACCTCTACACCGACCCCGACCTGCCGGACTACGACGAGGAGGCCGCCGAGGCCACCTGGCGGGTGGCGCTCGGCTTCCTCGCGGAGCTCGAAGCCGACTAGGGCTGTCGGCCAGCACTGCCGACCAGGGCTCAGACCGGGTCGTAGGTGCGCTCGATCTTCTGCGTGCCGCTGCGTGTGCGGTACGAACGGGTCCAGGCCGAGGTCGCGTTCGGGCTGGTGCGGTCGGACAGCACGTAGTAGTCCGTCTGCGCGCGGTCGGCGGTCAGGTCCAGCACGCCGTAGCCGTGGCGGTCGGTGTCGACCCAGTGGACGTGCCGGTTGGCGGCGCGGATCACCGGTGCGGCGATCGCCGAGACCGTGCCCTCGGGAACCTTGACGAAGTCGTCGAGGTTGTCGGAGGTCACCGAGGTGACCACGAACTCCGTGGCGGCGGACGCCGACAGCGGGTACGTGCCGGCGTCCACCGGGACGTCGTTGGCCTACGCCATGTGGATGTCGCCGGTCAGGAAGACGGTGTTGCGGATGGCGTTCGCGCGTAGATGGGCCAGCAGTTCGCGGCGGTCGTCGGTGTAGCCGTCCCACTGGTCGGTGTTGACGGCCAGGCCCTCCCGCGGCAGCCCGAGCAGCTCGGCCAGCGGCCTCAGCAGGTCCGCGGAGAGCGCGCCGATGGCGAACGGCGCGATCATCACCGAGTTGCCGACCAGCCGCCAGGTGGTGTCCGACGCCTTCAACCCGGCCTTGAGCCAGTCGAGTTGGGCGCGGCCGGTGATCGTGCGGATTGTCGACCGAGCCGCTGCCCGTGGCGGCCTGCTGCGAGCGGAAGGAACGCAGGTCCAGCAGGGACAGATCGGCCGGCTTGCCGAAGCGCAGCCGCCGGTAGGTGGTGCCCTCGACCGCCGTGCGCATCGGCATCCACTCGAAGTAGGCCCGGCGGGCGGCCGCCGCGCGGGCGGTCCAGGTCCCCTCGGCGCCCTCGGTGTGGTTGACCGCGCCGCCCGACCAGGCGTTGTCCGCGAACTCGTGGTCGTCCCAGATGGCGATGACCGGGGCGCTGTGGTGCAGCGCCCGCAGATCGGGGTCGGTCCTGTACGTCGCGTGCCGGGTGCGGTAGTCGGCGAGGGTGAGGATCTCGTGCGCGGGGACGTGCGGCCGTACCACCTTGCCGCGGGCCGCGAACTCCCCCGACTCGTACTCGTAGATGTAGTCGCCGAGGTGCAGCCAGGCGTCGAGGTCGCTACGGGCCGCGAGGTGGCGGTAGGCCGCGAAGTGGCCGGCCTCCCAGTTGGCGCAGGAGACCACGCAGAAGCGCAGGTTGGCGACGGCGGCGTCGGCGGCGGGCGCGGTGCGGGTGCGGGCGATGGGGGAGTCGGCGCCCCCGGCCGAGAAGCGGAACCAGTAGTCGGTGGCCGGGCGCAGCCCCCGGACGTCGGCCTTGACGGTGTGGTCGGAGGCGGCCGTCGCGGTGGTCGAGCCCTCGGCGACGACGTCGGTGAACCCCCTGTCCCTGGCGACCGCCCAGCGCACCTCGGTGTCCGGGCCGAGCCCGGACACGCGTGCCGCCTCGGGGACGGGGGGCACCCGGGTCCACAGCAGGATGCCGTCCGGTGGGGGTCCCCCCACGCCCTCAAGGCAGTGGGGGAGGATCGCCGGAGGCGACGCCGTGCAGGAAGGCGGGCGCACCGGTGGTGGCGCGTGCGGGCAGCGCGGCGGCGAGCGGGCCCGCCAGCACGGCGCCTGCCGCCGCGGCCTTGACGAACGTACGGCGGCGCGCGACGGGTGGGTCGGCGCTCTCGGGGTGGCTCTGTCGACTGGTCACGGGCGATCAGACTACTGACCGGTAAGTGCGAAGAGCGGGCGAACCGGAAAAGGTTGGCCCGCTCTTCGCACGGGATTCACGGCGGCGGCGGTGCCGCCCGCCCGGGGATCAGCCCTTGAGGGCCGCGTCCACCGCCGCGTTGAACTCGTCCACCGTCATCGGCGGGTTCTGGGTGCCGGGCGTGGTCACCTTCTTGCCGTCCATGACCAGGCTCGGGGTGCCGTCCACACCGTCCTTGTTGTTGTCGAAGGTCTTCGACATCGCGACCGCCCAGGCGTCGTACTTGCCGCTCTTGACGTCGTTGCGGAACGACGCGTTGCCCTTCAGGGCCGGCACGGTGTCCGCCACCTTGATGAGGTAGTCGTCGCTCTTGAACTTGTCGTCGGTCTCCTCCGGGTGCCACTGCTTCGAGTACAGCGCGGCCTTGTACTCGAGGAACGCCTCGGGGCTGACGTTGAGCGCGGCGCCCATGGCGCTCATCGAGTTCTTGGAGCCCTCGCCGTTGTCGTGGTTGTCGATGAAGGTGCCGCCGATGTACTGGAGCTTGAACTTGCCGTCGTCGACGTCCTTCTTGACGGTCGCGCCGACGGTCTCCTCGAACTGGCCGCAGATCGGGCAGCGCGGGTCCTCGTAGATCTTGAGGGTCTTCTGGGCCGAGCTCTTGCCGATGACCACGGTCGTGCCGTCGGTGCCGGTGGTGTTGGCCGGGGCGACGACCTTCTCGTCCTTCACGGCCTCCCAGTGGCTGGGCTTGTTGGCCTGGACGACGGCGTAGCCGATGCCGCCGGCCGCCGCCAGCACGACCACGACCGCGGCGGCCACGGTTATCTGCCGCTTGACCTTGGCCCGCTTGGCGTCGCGTTCGCGCTCGGCGCGCAGCCGCTCCCGGGCCGCCGTCTTCGCCGACTGGCTGTTGCGCTTGCTCATGATGGTGTTCTCCTGTGGGACGCGCAGCTTCGTGCGCGGGGTGCGAATGGGGGACTGGTCGTGCTCGGGGGGCCCAGGGGAGTCGCTCAGACGAGCGCGAGGGCGTCCGGGCACGGCGGTCCGCGCCGTCCCAGGGAGTGCACGAGGATGCGGGCGCGCAGCGCGGCGATCCGCGGCGCGGGACGCGCCGGCCGGCCCACCGAGCGGGTGCCGCGCACCGTGACCGCCGCCACCGCGAGCAGCAGCGGCCGGAAGGTCGTGGCGGCCACCGCGCACAGCAGCTGGGCGAGCGCCCGCTCGCCGCGGCGCAGCCAGCCGGCCGCGACCAGGCCGACGCCGACGTGCGCGGCCAGCAGCAGCCAGGCCGTGGCCGGGTCGGCGTGTGCGAGCAGGGCGGTCAGCCGGCCGGTGTCGGTGCCGGTCATCTGGGCCAGCGGGGTGCCGACGTCGGTGTGCCCGCCGCACAGCACGTCGAAGCCGACCGAGCGCAGGGGACCGGCGACCGGGCCGCCCGCGGGGCCGTAGCAGAGGTGCTGGCCGGTGGTGAAGACGGTGTCGGCGGCCAGCTCCAGCGGGACCAGCAGGGCGGCGATCCGCCCGAAGCCGCGCTCGCGGCCGGCCAGGGCGTAGGAGAGCAGGAACACGGCGACCGCGACCGCGGCCACCGTGTTCAGCGGCAGCGGGACCTGTGACAGCAGCACGTGCGACGCGGTGCTGAGCGTCACGACCACGGCCGTGAACAGCGCCGCGCGCACGGCTCTGAGTTTGGTCCCTGATATGTCCATAGCGAGACAAGAGTCTGTCATGTGGGCCGGTAAGGGACCCCTAAAGGGTTCCTGTGTGCGGCCCATCCGTCACAGACCCGGAATCCCTCCGTTGCGGAGCAGGTCCACGAAGATGCGGTGGTCGTCACGCGCGCGTGCGCCATAGGCGTGCGCGAAGTCGACGAGCAGCGGCGCGAAGCCCTCCTCGTCGCCCGCGATCGCCGCGTCGATGGCCCGCTCGGTGGGGAACGGCACCAGCGACTCGCCCGAGGTGTCGTCCGCCGCCGCGTGCATGGCGGCCGTGGCCCGGCCCAGGTCGGCGACCACCTGCTCGATCTCCTCCGGGTCGTCGACGTGGTCCCAGTCCAGGTCCACGGCGTACGGCGAGACCTCGGTGACCAGCCGGCCCGCGCCATCCAGCTCGGTCCAGCCCAGCCACGGGTCGGTGTGCGCCTGGAGGGCGCGCCGGCAGACCACCGTGCGGTGGCCGTCGTGCCGGAAGTGGTCGTGGATCGCCTGGTCCGTGATGTGCCGGGCGGCCGCCGCGGTCCCGGCCCGCTGGATGGAGATCACCACGTCGTGCTCCAGGGCGTCGCTGTGGCCCTCCAGGAGGATGTCGTACGACAGTCCGGCCGGGCCGATTCCGTGGCGGCCGACGACGTCCTTGACGCGGTAGGACTCCGGGCGGGCCAGCGACGCATCCGGCAGGGTCTCCAGATAGCCGTCGAAGGCCGCGAGGACCTTGTAGCGGGTGGCGGCGTCCAGCTCGACCGCGCCACCGCCGGGCACGAAGCGGCGCTCGAAGTCGCGGATCTCGGTCATCGACTCCAGCAGCCCGGCACGGGTCAGCGAACGGGCGTCACGCAGCGCGTCCAGAAGGGGGCCGTCGGCGGTGTCCAGCGTGAAGGGCGGCACCTCGTCGCTCTTGGCGCCGGTGGCCAGGGCGTGGATCCGGTCGCGGTAGGCGGTCGCGTAGAGCGTCACCAGCTCGGTGATCCGGTCGTCACTGAGCGCCTTGGCGTACCCGACGAGGGCGAGGGAGGCGGCGAACCGCTTGAGGTCCCGGGTGAAGGGGCCGACGTAGGCCTCGTCGAAGCCGGTGGCGCTGAAGACCAGCCTGCCGTTGGCGTCCATGCAGGTGCCGAAGCTCTCCGTGTGCAGGTCGCCGTGGATCCACACGCGCGAGGTGCGGTCGTCCAGGTAGGGTCCGCCGCGCCGGTCGGCGTCCAGGTCGTGGTGGAAGAGACAGGCCGTGCCCCGGTGGAACGCGAGGGCCGAGGCCGCCATCCTCCGCAGCCTCATGCCGTACGCGGCCGGATCGTCGGCCAGGAGCTCGCCGAAGGCGGTGTCGAGGACGGCGATGATCTCCTTGCCGCGCTGCTCGTCGCTGAGCTGGGGGACCGACATCGCGGAGTGCCTCCTGGTGCAGGTGGTGCATGACGTGTGGAGTGGGTCCGGCTTGGGCGTTCCACCACACCAACGTCCGGCGGTGCGGTGGAGTGCCCGTGCTGACCCGCCTGAAGGTACGGCGCAAACGCGGCCGCGTGTCAGTGCCGGGGCATAGACTTCGACGCTGTCCCCCGGACTGTCCGCAGCACGTCGTCTATGTTGTCCATGGAGGCCGAACCGTGTCGAAGCCGCCGTTCACGCACCTGCACGTCCACACCCAGTACTCGCTGCTGGACGGTGCCGCGCGGCTGAAGGACATGTTCAACGCCTGCAACGAGATGGGCATGACGCACATCGCCATGTCCGACCACGGCAACCTCCACGGGGCGTACGACTTCTTCCACTCCGCGAAGAAGGCCGGAGTCACCCCGATCATCGGGATCGAGGCGTATGTCGCCCCTGAGTCCCGGCGCAACAAGCGCAAGATCCTATGGGGTCAGCCGCACCAGAAGCGGGACGACATCTCCGGTTCCGGCGGTTACACCCACAAGACGATGTGGGCGGTGAACAGGACCGGCCTGCACAACATCTTCCGCCTCTCCTCGGACGCCTACGCCGAGGGCTGGCTCCAGAAGTGGCCCCGGATGGACAAGGAGACGATCGCCCAGTGGTCCGAGGGCATCGTCGCCTCCACCGGCTGCCCCTCCGGCGAGGTCCAGACCCGGCTGCGCCTCGGCCACTTCGACGAGGCACTGAAGGCCGCCGCCGACTACCAGGACATCTTCGGCAAGGACCGCTACTTCCTGGAGCTGATGGACCACGGCATCGACATCGAGCGCAAGGTCCGCGACGGCCTCCTCGAGATCGGCAAGAAGCTCGGCATCCCGCCCCTGGTCACCAACGACTCGCACTACACCTACGCGCACGAGGCCGGCGCCCACGACGCCCTGCTGTGCATCCAGACCGGCAAGAACCTCTCCGACCCCGACCGCTTCAAGTTCGACGGCACCGGCTACTACCTGAAGTCCACCGAGGAGATGTACGCCATCGACTCCTCGGACGCCTGGCAGGAGGGCTGCGCGAACACCCTCCTGGTCGCCGAGATGGTCGACACCACCGGCATGTTCGAGAAGCGCGACCTCATGCCCAAGTTCGACATCCCCGAGGGCTACACCGAGGTCACCTGGTTCAAGGAGGAGGTCCGCCGAGGCATGGAGCGGCGCTTCCCCGGCGGCATCCCCGACGACCGCCAGAAGCAGGTCGCGTACGAGATGGACGTCATCATCCAGATGGGGTTCCCGGGCTACTTCCTCGTGGTCGCCGACTTCATCATGTGGGCCAAGAACAACGGCATCGCGGTCGGCCCCGGCCGAGGCTCCGCGGCCGGCTCGATCGTCGCCTACGCGCTCGGCATCACCGACCTCGACCCGATCCCGCACGGTCTGATCTTCGAGCGGTTCCTCAACCCCGAGCGCATCTCGATGCCCGACGTCGACATCGACTTCGACGAGCGTCGGCGCGTCGAAGTGATCCGGTACGTGACCGAGAAGTACGGCGCCGACAAGGTCGCCATGATCGGCACCTACGGCACCATCAAGGCCAAGAACGCGATCAAGGACTCCGCGCGCGTGCTGGGTTACCCGTACGCGATGGGCGACCGCATCACCAAGGCCATGCCCGCCGACGTCCTCGGCAAGGGCATCCCGCTGTCCGGCATCACCGACTCCGAGCACCCCCGCTACTCGGAGGCGGGCGAGGTCCGCTCGATGTACGAGAACGAGCCGGACGTGAAGAAGGTCATCGACACCGCGCGCGGTGTGGAGGGCCTGGTGCGGCAGATGGGCGTGCACGCGGCCGGCGTGATCATGTCCAGCGAGACCATCACCGAGCACGTCCCGGTCTGGGTGAGGCACACCGACGGCGTGACCATCACGCAGTGGGACTACCCGAGCTGCGAGTCGCTCGGCCTGCTGAAGATGGACTTCCTGGGCCTGCGCAACCTGACGATCATGGACGACGCCGTGAAGATGGTGAAGTCCAACAAGGGGATCGACATCGATCTCCTCAGCCTGGAGCTGGACGACCCCAAGACCTTCGAACTGCTCCAGCGCGGCGACACCCTCGGCGTCTTCCAGTTCGACGGCGGCCCGATGCGCTCCCTGCTGCGTCTGATGAAGCCGGACAACTTCGAGGACATCTCCGCCGTCTCGGCCCTGTACCGCCCGGGCCCGATGGGCATGAACTCCCACACCAACTACGCGCTGCGCAAGAACGGCCAGCAGGAGATCACGCCCATCCACCCGGAGCTGGAGGAGCCGCTCAAGGAGGTCCTGGACGTCACCTACGGCCTGATCGTCTACCAGGAGCAGGTGCAGAAGGCCGCCCAGATCGTCGCCGGCTACTCGCTCGGCGAGGCCGACGTGCTGCGGCGTGTGATGGGCAAGAAGAAGCCGGAGGAACTGGAGAAGAACTTCGTCATCTTCCAGGGCGGCGCCCGCAAGAAGGGCTTCAGCGACGAGGCCATCCAGGCCCTGTGGGACGTGCTGGTCCCCTTCGCCGGCTACGCGTTCAACAAGGCCCACTCGGCCGCGTACGGCCTGGTGTCGTACTGGACCGCCTATCTGAAGGCCAACCACCCCGCCGAGTACATGGCCGGCCTGCTGACCTCCGTCAAGGACGACAAGGACAAGTCGGCGGTCTATCTCAACGAGTGCCGCCGCATGGGCATCCGGGTGCTCCCGCCCAACGTCAACGAGTCCCAGTCGAACTTCGCCGCGCAGGGCGACGACGTGATCCTCTTCGGCCTGTCCGCCGTGCGCAACGTCGGCACCAACGTCGTCGAGTCCATCATCAAGTCCCGCAAGGCCAAGGGGAAGTACGCCTCGTTCCCCGACTACCTCGACAAGGTCGAGGCGGTGGTCTGCAACAAGCGCACCACGGAGTCGCTGATCAAGGCGGGCGCCTTCGACGAGATGGGGCACACCCGCAAGGGCCTCACCGCGCAGTACGAGCCGATGATCGACAACGTGGTCGCGGTCAAGCGCAAGGAGGCCGAGGGCCAGTTCGACCTCTTCGGCGGGATGGGCGAGGAGACCAGTGGCGAGCCCGGCTTCGGTCTTGACGTGGAGTTCTCCGCCGAGGAGTGGGACAAGACGTATCTGCTCGCCCAGGAGCGGGAGATGCTCGGCCTCTACGTCTCCGACCACCCGCTGTTCGGCCTGGAGCACGTGCTCGCGGACAAGGCGGACGCGGGCATCTCCCAGCTCACCGGCGGCGAGCACGCCGACGGCGCGGTCGTCACCATCGGCGGCATCATCTCCGGCCTCCAGCGCAAGATGACCAAGCAGGGCAACGCCTGGGCGATCGCCACCGTCGAGGACCTGGCGGGCTCCATCGAGTGCATGTTCTTCCCGGCGACCTACCAACTGGTGTCGACCCAACTCGTCGAGGACGCCGTGGTGTTCGTCAAGGGCCGCCTCGACAAGCGGGAGGACGTGCCGCGTCTGGTGGCAATGGAGCTGATGATCCCCGACCTGTCGAACGCGGGGAGCAACGCACCGGTGATCCTCACCATCCCGGCACTGAAGGTGACCCCGCCCATGGTCAGCCGCCTCGGTGAGATCCTCAGCCACCACAAGGGCGACAGCGAGGTCCGCATCAAGCTCCAGGGGCCGAGCAGGACGACGGTGCTGCGCCTGGACCGGCACCGGGTCAAGCCGGATCCGGCGTTGTTCGGCGATCTGAAGGTCCTGCTCGGCCCGTCCTGCCTGGCCGGCTGACATGAACGAGGGGCGTACCCGTGCGCATCGGGTACGCCCTCTCGTCGATTACCGCGCTTTGTTCAACAGCCCATGGACCGGACTCAGTTGTGGCCGAAGCGCTTCTGACGTCCCTTGCGGGCCATGGCAGTCGGACTTGTCTGCGGCCCGTGGGCATGATGCTCGGGCTGCGGCTCCGACGCGGAGTGCTCCGTCTCCTGCGGGCCGTTCGCGGCCACGGACGCCTTCTGCCGGCTGCGGTCCTGCTTGCGGTTCTTGGCCATGGTGATCATCCTCCTGTGGGGGATCTAGGGGCCAGGGCCGGGACCAGATTCACATAGGCCGACAATGAACGCATGTTGGATAATTACCGTATGTAACGCGGGGCGTCGGGGGGCGGGCGCCCGAAACGCCACGCCGAAGATCGAGTTCGGGCCGTTAACCCCGGCCGTGTCGGGCAGACTCGAAGCACATCCCGAAGCACATCCCGAAGCACATCCCGAAGCAACCTCCCGGAAAGAGGGTGGATCGCGTGGACCGCTGCATCGTCCTGGTGGACGCCGGGTATCTGCTGGGCGCCGCGGCCAGTCTCCTCGCCGGGGAGCCGTCGCGGTCCCGGATCACCGTCGACCACACCGCCCTTGTGCAGGGGCTGCGTGAACAGGCCGAGTCCGACACGGAGCGGCCCCTGCTCCGCATCTACTGGTTCGACGGCGCGCCCGACCGCGTACCGCAGCCCGAGCACCGCCGGCTGCGCGTGATGCCCCGGGTCACGGTCCGGCTCGGCGCGCTCACCCGCAGCGACGGACGCTGGGCGCAGAAGGGCGTGGACGCCGCGATGCACGCCGAGCTGACCGAGCTGGCCCGCAACCGCGCCTGCTCCGACGTCGTCCTCGTCACCGGCGACGGCGATCTGCTGCCCGGCATGATGGCCGCCAAGGAGCACGGCGTCGCCGTCCACCTGTGGGCGGTGCAGGCCGCCGACGGCGACTACAACCAGTCCGAGGACCTGGTCGCCGAGGCCGACGAGCGGCGCGTGCTGGACCGTACGTGGATCACCAAGGCCGTGCGCGCCAAGGAACTCGGCGGCATCTGCGCGCCACCGCCCGCGCCCCGCCCCGAGATCGCCGCGATCCTCTCCGCGCCGCTGCCCGAGTCCACGCTCGCCCAGGCCGCCGAAGGCCCCGCCGAACAGCGGCAGCACCCGGCCGCCGCCGCGGGACGCGGCGGCACCGAGGAGCGGGTGCCCGCCACCAAAGGCGTGCCCACCCCCAAGGACCTCGCCGCCCTGCGCGCCCCCGGCACCCCGTCCGCGCAGCACCCCTCCACGGCGACCCTGCGCTGGTCCTCGGACCGGGGCTGGGTGGACCGGCCGGGCCTGCCCGCCGAGCCGCCCGAGGCCGCTTCCATGCCGACGCTCGCCCAGCTGACGACGGCCGAGCAGCGGTGGGCGGACCGGGAGGAGGACATCACGACCGTCGGCGGCGACTCGTACGAGGTGGGACAGGTCTTCGCCCGGCGCTGGGTGGACCGGCTGGGCGACCAGGCGCACCTTCAGAAACTGTCGTCGATGTACCCCCGGATCCCGCACCGCGTCGACGGCGAGCTGCTGCGCTACGCCGCCCGCTTCGGTCTGCTCGCGCACAAGGACGACCAGATCGATGAGCACGACCGGTACGCCATCCGGGCCGGGTTCTGGCGGGAGATCGACGTACGGACGTCCACCGAGCGCGCTCCCGCCGGCGACTGAACCGCGGACCGGGCCGGCTCGGGGCGCCCCGAGGGCGAATGGGGCTCCGCGACCCCGTACCCTCGTCCCTTGTGAGTACGCGCACGGCACAGGCACTTCGGCCCGGGGACGACGTCGTGTGCGCGGTGCGCGGACTGACCCGGACCTACCCCGCGGTACGCGGCCGGCGCGGCGCTCCCGGGACGCCCGCGGTGCTGGCCACCGACGCGGTCGAGCTCGACGTCCGGCGCGGCGAGATCTTCGGGCTGCTCGGACCGAACGGCGCCGGCAAGTCCACCCTCGTACGCCAGCTCACCGGGCTGCTGCGCCCCGACAGCGGCACGGTCGAGATCCTCGGCCACGACATCGTGGCGCACCCCGAGCGGGCCGCGCGGATCCTCGCCTACCTCGGGCAGGAGTCCACCGCCCTGGACGAGCTGACCGTCTCGCTCGCCGCCGAGACCACCGGGCGGCTGCGCGGCCTGGACCTCAGGCGGGCGCGGGCCGAGCGGGACGCCGTCCTCGACGAGTTGGGTCTCGCGCCGATCGCCGGGCGCCCGCTGAAGAAGCTCTCCGGCGGCCAGCGGCGGCTCGCCTGCTTCGCGTCCGCGCTGGTCGGCGAACGCCCGCTGCTGGTGCTCGACGAGCCGACCACCGGGATGGACCCGGTGGCCCGGCGGGCGGTGTGGTCCGCCGTCGACCGGCGGCGCGCCGAACGCGGCACCACCGTCGTGCTGGTCACCCACAACGTCATCGAGGCCGAGACCGTCCTGGACCGGGTCGCGGTCCTGGACCGGGGCCGGGTCATCGCCTGCGACACCCCGGCCCGGCTCAAGGAGCGGGTCTCCGGCGAGGTGCGGGTCGAGCTGGTGTGGCGGGAGCGGGCGCCCCTGGAGGTGGCGGAGGTCGCCGTGCTCAGGGAGCGGGCCGTGGAGTCGGGTCGCCGCTGGACGCTGCGGCTGGCGCCCGAGGAGGCCCGCGCCGCCGTCGCCACGGTCACCGGCGGGGCCGCCTTC
The DNA here is from genome assembly GCF_053601495.1 of Streptomyces sp. NPDC004721. Taxonomy (NCBI): domain Bacteria; kingdom Bacillati; phylum Actinomycetota; class Actinomycetes; order Kitasatosporales; family Streptomycetaceae; genus Streptomyces; species Streptomyces sp. NPDC004721. The sequence continues at coordinate 179,135 of NZ_JBSGBZ010000007.1, read as the reverse complement.
GCCGCCCTGGACGACTTCACCCTGACCACGCCCAGCCTGGAGGACGTCTACCTGGCGCTGGGCGGCGCCGCCCGGCAGGGGCTGGTGAAGACATGAGCCGCATGAACGGCATGAGCGCGCGGAACGACGGATCCGTAGAGGACTACGCGGGCGCCGGGGGGAACCCGTCCGGTGCGGGAGACGCGACCGCGCCCGCCGCACCGGCCGTGTTCGCCGCCGCGGACAAGCGCGCCGCGTCGTTCGCTGCCGCAGGTGAGCCGGCCGCGTTCGCTGCCGGCGGTAACCCGGCCGCTTGCGCTGCCGCAGGGAAGGGGAGCAGTTCGACGTGAGTGTCGTACCCGCCGGTGTGCTGCCGGGCGCGACGGCCGTGCAGGACGGCGGCGCCGGTGAGGCGGCCGTGCTCGGGCCGCGGGCGCGGCTGTGGCCGTCGCTGGCCGCCGTGTACCGGGCCCAGCTGTCCCGGGCGCGGGTGGCGCGGATTCCGCTGCTGTTCGTGGCGACCTTCCAGTCCGTCGGCATCATGATCATGATGCGGGGCGTGGTCAGCGGTGGGAGCGAGGCCCGGTTCGTGGTGTCCGGCGCCTCGGTCGTCGTCGTCGCCTACGTCGCCCTGAACCTGCTCTCCCAGTACTTCGGGCAGCTGCGGGCCAGCGGCGGGCTCGACCACTACGCGACGCTACCGGTACCGCCCGCGGCCGTGGTGCTGGGCGCGGCGGCCGCGTACGCCTCCTTCACGGTGCCGGGCACGCTGGTGACCGCCGTGTTCGGGTGCGTGCTGTTCGGGCTGCCGCTCGGCAACCTGTGGGTGCTGGTGGTGGTGATCCCGCTCGCCGGTGCCGCGCTCTCCGGGCTCGGCGCGGCCTGCGGGCTGCTCGCCCCGCGCCCGGAACTGGCCACCCTGCTGGGCCAGTTGGGCATGTCTGCGGCACTGCTGCTCGGCGTGCTGCCGCCCGACCGCATGCCCGGGGCGGTACGGCTGCTGCGCGACCTGCTGCCGTCCACGTACGGCGTGGAGGCCTACGCGCACACCTTCGCGGCCCGTCCCGACTGGGCTCTGGTGGCCGGTGACATGGCCGTCTGCGCCGGAGTCGGGGTGGTCTCGCTGGCCGTCGCCACCTGGGCCTATCGCCGGGCCGCCGTCCGGTGACGCGGCCGTCCCCCGCAACTGGCACGATGACAAGGTGACCGCTCCGTTGACTCCGCCACCACCGCCGCACCGGCGCTCCTCACAGCATTCCGGGTCCTCAGAGTCGTCTGAGTCCTCGGGATCGGGATCCGGGCAGGCCCCGAAGCCGGGGCCGGTCTCGCCCTGGCATTCCTGGCAGGTGCCGCCCGCCGGAGCCCGGCCGGTGAGCGCGTACGAACAGGACGGACCGGGCTGGGCGGCCGAGATCCGGGAGGCCGTCGTCGTCATGGTCGCCGTGGCCCTCTGCGGAGTGCCGCTGGGACTGCTCTGGCTGCGGCTGGCGCCCCGGGTGCCGCTGATCGCCGATGTGTCCGGGAGCAACTGGGTCGTCTACCTCAAGGACACCGAGGGGGAGCAGGCGATCGGCGTCGACGGCACGTTCACACTGCTGGCCCTGGCCTTCGGTGTGCTGAGCGCGGTGGTCGTCTTCCTGGTGCGGCGGCGCGGAGGGGTGCCGCTGGTGGTGGCCCTGTGCGTCGGAGGACTGCTCGGGTCGCTGCTGGCGTGGCGGCTCGGGGTGTGGCTCGGGCCCGAGCAGGACGTGGTCGCCCACGCCAAGGCGGTGGGCAAAGGGGTGACGTTCCCGGCACCGCTGAAGCTCGAGGCCCTGGGGGCGCTGCTGACCTGGTCGCTGGCCGCGCTGCTCGTCCACCTGGGGCTGACGGCCCTGTTCGGGCCGCGGGACCCGGAGATGTACGGGCCTGCGGTGCACGGGGACGGGGCACATGGGCACGGTTCGCACGGAGACGGTGCGCACGGGCACGGGTCGCACGGAGGGTCCTCGGCGCCCTAACCGGTCAGAGTCTGACCGGCGGGCGGGGTGTGGCGCGGACGCGGGGGGCCGACAGGACGGGCTCCGGCCCGGTCTCGTCCGCCGGCAGCCGCCGTGGGCGGTGCGCGGGCGCGGGCCGGTCAGGCGCGACCGATCGGGGCGAGGGTCGCGTTCGTGAGGCCCAGCAGGTCGCCGGGGGACAGTTCCACCTCCAGGCCGCGGCGGCCCGCCGAGACGCAGATGGTGGCGTGGGCCGGGGCCGAGTCGTCCAGGACCGTGGGGAGCCTCTTGCGCTGGCCGAGCGGGGAGATGCCGCCGCGGACATAGCCGGTGGTGCGTTCCGCGAGGGCCGGGTCGGCCATCGCCGCCCGCTTGCCGCCGACCGCGGCCGCGAGGGCCTTGAGGTCCAGGGAGCCCGCGACCGGCACCACGGCCACCGTCAGGGCGCCGTCGACGTCCGCCACCAGCGTCTTGAAGACCCGGTCCGGGGAGACGCCCATCGCCTCGGCCGCCTCCTCGCCGTAGGAGGGGTGGGAGGGATCGTGGTCGTAGGAGTGGACGGTGTAGGGCACGCCCGCCGCGGTCAGCGCCACCGTCGCCGGGGTGCCGCCCGCCCCTTTTTCCTGCTGCTTCTTCGCCTTCTTGGCCATCCCGACCCGTTCCTTCAGTTGAGACTCGTCGGGCCGCGGGTCAGCTCCGCGGCCGGCAACGACGGCAGACTACGGATGATCGCCGTCTCCCCGCGAAGGAGTTTCAGCTCGTCACGCAGCCGGGAGGAGACGTCGGGCGCCTGGAGCAGCCGCTGCTTCGTCGGAATGTCGAGCATCATCGCCGCCGCCACCAGGTACGACACCACGCTCGGCTCGTCCGGCAGCTCCGCGGCGGTCGACAGCGACCGCTCCCGGGCGCCCGCCAGCCGCTTCTGGTACTGGCGGAAGGACCGCAGCACCCCCTCGGCCAACGCGCCCGCCTCGTCGCCGGGCTCCTCGGTCAGCTCCTGCAGTTCCGCCACGAGGTACGGACCGGAGGCGTCCACCGACAGCAGCCGGACCCGGGTGGTGCCCGTGGCCAGCACTTCGAAGGAGCCGTCGGCCCGCTCCCGTATCGTCGCCGCGTCCGCCACGCAGGCCACGGAGTGGAAGGCCTTGGCGGGATCGGGGCCGAAGCCGGCGGCGGGGCCGCGTTCGGGCAGTGCGGTCGGATCGGGCATGCCCGGGGCGCTCACGGCCACTTCGTGGCCGTCGCGGATCGCCACGACGGCGAACCGGCGGGGCTCGTCCTCGGGTGTCTTCAGCAGCGCGCGCATCATGGCGCGGTAGCGCTCCTCGAAGACGTTCAGGGGCAGCACGAGCCCCGGGAACAGCACCGTGTTCAGGGGGAAGAGCGGAAGCCGGACGGTGGTCACGGCGCAAAAGCCTAATGCTCGCCGCGACGGGCGCGTCCGCCGAGCCCGTATCGCGGGCGCCGGGACGGCCGCGCGGGCGGTACCGACCCCAGGCCGGCGCGCAGTTTCAGGAAGAGTCCGAGGGGGTCGTCCGACAATCGGTCCCAGGGGAAGGAGGTGGCGTACGGGCCGATCAGGCGCAGCTGCGCGAGGGCGTCCTCGTGGCGTTCGAGCCGCAGCAGGACGCAGGTCAGCAGGTTGCGGATCTCCGCGGGCCAGGTCACGGCCGCCGGGAAGCGGGCGGAGAAGGCGATCGCCCGGTCGGCCGCCGCGTACAGCCGGGCCCTCGGCACCCGCGGACCGCAGCCGTCGGTCAGATAGGCGAAGGCAGCCCGCACGGGCAGCGCCTGGACGAGCGAGTCGGCCGGGGCGTCCTGGGCGGCCAGGTCGGCGAAGTCGAAGCACTCGCGGTGCGAGCCGTGCCAGGAGGCGGCCAGATAGCGCAGGGCGGCCACATGACAGCCGTAGTGGTGCGGGGCGCGGCGGACCGCGGCCTCCCACAGCTCCTCGAAGTACCGGTGCCCGGCGCGGCTGCCGCGCGCGTGGTCCAGCGCGACCCGCCACGGCACCGGGTCGCGGCTGTCGGCGCGTGCGGCGGCCGTGATCAGCGGGCTGACCCCGCGCAGCAGCTCGGCCCGCGCGGGCGAGGGCCAGGCGCGGTCGACCGCGAGCTGGGCGGCGACCAGCAGCGCGTCCGGGTCGTGCGGGGCGGCGGCCCGCCAGGCGTCCAGCCACTCCGGGCGCGAGCGGGCGATGGCGGCCAGCCGCGTCGCGTACCGGTCGCGCTCCTCCCACCGGCCTCTCTCCCGGGTGCCGGCGAGCAGCGCCGCGGCGGGCCGGTACGCGCCCTGGGCGGCGGCGACCAGCGCCGGGCCGAGAGGTTCGTCCGGTGCGTCGAGGAGGACCTCGTCATCGGAGGGGAGCCCGGCGGAGGGGAGCCCGGCCGCGGGGCTGGGGGCGGTTCTTGTCATCCGGGTGGGGCGGATGAAAGCGGGCAGCGATGCCATGGTGCCGACCATTGAAAGACGCAGGTCGCGGACGCGCCAGGGGGTTCGGGCAAGGCGGGGAAAGTTGTACGGCGGATAGTCAAGGTCAAGTAAAAGGTGACAGTTTCAACAACTGCCGCCCGCCGCCGGCACCCCGATCGCCACGCCTGGTTCCAGGAAACCGCCCTACCCGCTCACAGCACTAGTGCCCCAACACCAACGTTCGCCCCGTCGCGACGCCCGGCACGCTCCCCCGAGCTCTTCGAGCAGGGGCCCCCACTCGCCGCACCGCCCGAAAGCCCGAGTACGTCCAGTACGAGGACTTCCTGCCGGCACTCCCCCAAGCTCTTCGAGCAGGGGGTACCCCCAGAGCACGCACCGGACGCCGCTCCTTCACGGGCAGACGTTGCCTGCCGGGGCACTAGCTCCGCCGCAGTAGCCGGGTCGCGCCCGCCGCCACCGTCGTGGCCAGGGTCCAGCCGAGCAGGATCAGTGCCGCGGCGAGCCACTGCCAGCCGCCGCGCAGCTGCCACTCGCCCGCCTGGCCCAGGTCGACGACCGGCAGCAGCAGGTCCAGGGCGAACAGGGCGGGGTTCCACTCCGGGTGGCGGCCGGGGTCGGCCGGGGGCGGGGCCGCGCGCGCGAAGGCGAGCGAGCCGGCCGCCCACAGCACCGCCATCCACACCGCGGCCCGGCCGGGCCGGTATCCGTAGGCCACCGTCCAGTCCTGGAGGTAGCCGACGAGCTTGGCGGCGAGCGGCAGGGTCTCGCGGCGGCGGCGCTGCTTGGCGAGCAGCACCTCGCGCGCGTCCACGTCCTCGCCCGCCTCCCGCAGCACGGCGGCAAGGCGCTCGTACGGTTCCGGGTTGTACTCGGCGGTCGCCGCCGCCACCCAGTTCAGCCGCTCGGTCAGCGGGAACGGGCCCCGCGGCACCAGGTTCTCGTAGGCGAAGCCGCCCATGTGCAGGCTGCCCGGGGCGGGCCAGCTGCTCGCCCGGTCGACGAGAGTGACGACCCGCGCCCCGGACAGCAGCACCTGCCCGCGCGGCGGCCGCTCCCCGAGGAAGCGCAGCTCCGGCGTCTGCACCCGGCGCAGCGACAGCACCTGCTCGTCGGTGAGGGTGAAGCGGGCCCGTTCAAGATCGACCGCGTCACCGAACCGCCCGTCGTCCAGGCGCAGCCCGCCCCGGCACTCGAATGGCTGAATCCGCGTCCCGTGCGCGGGCGTCACCCCGCTCAGCGGTCCGCCGACGCCCGCCGGGGTGAGGTACAGGGTGCGCTCCACGGTGAGCTGCGGCGCGTTCAGCGCGAACCGCTCCCGCGGGTTGGCGAGCCGCGCGCCGCGCAGGCTCAGCGACACGCCGATCTTCGCGCTGCGCAGGCTGAACTCGCCGTACGACTCCAGCAGCTCCGCCTGGAGGTCCTGGCCCACCGTCATCCCGTCGGCGGCTATCGAGCGGCCGGCGCGGTCCCGGTGCACGACCGCCTGGTTGAGCAGCAGGTCCGTGCCGATGTGCGCGTCGGTCAGCCGTATCCCGCCGGTGAACCGGCAGCGCGGCAGATGCAGGTCGCCCTCGGTGCGCACACGGGCCGCCTCCAGCCGCGGCACCGCGCAGTCCACCAGCCGCACGGTGGTGAAGTGCGCCTCCGGCAGCAGGACCTCCTGGTCGAACCGGCAGCCGTTCAGCTCCATGTACGGCAGCACCGCGCCCCCGGCGAGGTCCAGGGCGCCCGTGATCCGCAGGCCGTGGAGCTTCAGCGACGACACGCGCCCGGCGAGCGCGGGCGGCCCGTCCAGCAGCAGCCAGCAGACGACGCGTGCCCGCACCGTCCGCTCGGGCCCCCACGGATGCCCGCCGTGCGGATCGTCCGCCACGGCGTCGCCGCTGCGCAGGTCGTACACGCTGCCGTTGCGGAAGGCCTGCCACATTCCCGCCTCGGTGGCGGTCAGGTCGTCGGACAGGTCCCCGGAGTGGACGCCGGCCCCCTCGGCCACGATCCTCCCTCCCTCCCTCCCCGGCTACTCGCTGGTTGACTACGCTTCGTACAACCGGTCATGCCCGATCGGTGACGCTCTGAACACGAAACGTGAAGGGGACCTTCCGTGTTCCGTACCAGCCACTGATGCGGCGTTCTGTATCAGCCACTGATACGGACGGACGGTGCCCGCGCGCGGTCTGAGAGAATTGACACCGTGATCTCCCGAATCGATCTGCGCGGCGACGCCCTCCCCGAGGGACCCGCCCTGCGCGACCTGCTGCCCCGAGCCGACTTCGACGTCTCGGTCGCCCTGGAGAAGGTGCGCCCGATCTGCGAGGCCGTGCATCATCGCGGGGACGCGGCGCTGATCGACTTCGCCGAGAAGTTCGACGGTGTACGTCTGGAGTCGGTGCGGGTCCCGGCGCAGGCACTCGAGGACGCGCTGGAGAAGCTCGACCCGGACGTGCGCGCGGCCCTGGAGGAGTCCGTCCGCCGCGCCCGGCTCGTCCACCGCGAGCAGCGCCGCGCCACGCACACCACCCAGGTGGTGCCCGGCGGCTCGGTGACCGAGAAGTGGGTGCCCGTCGAGCGTGTCGGGCTGTACGCGCCGGGCGGCCGGTCGGTCTACCCGTCCTCCGTGGTCATGAACGTCGTGCCCGCCCAGGAGGCCGGCGTCGAGTCGATCGCGCTCGCCTCGCCGCCCCAGGCCGAGTTCGGCGGGCTGCCGCACCCGACGATCCTCGCCGCCTGCGCCCTGCTCGGCGTCGACGAGGTGTACGCGGCCGGCGGCGCCCAGGCCGTCGCGATGTTCGCCCACGGCACCGAGTCCTGCCCGCCCGCGAACATGGTCACCGGCCCCGGCAACATCTGGGTCGCCGCCGCCAAGCGCTACTTCACCGGCAAGATCGGCATCGACACCGAGGCCGGCCCCACCGAGATCGCGATCCTCGCGGACGCCGGCGCCGACCCGGTGCACGTCGCCTCCGACCTGATCAGCCAGGCCGAGCACGACCCGCTGGCCGCCGCCGTCCTGGTCACCGACTCCGCGGAACTCGCGGACGCGGTCGAGGAGGAGCTGGAGCCGCAGGTCGCGGCGACGAAGCACGTCGAGGACCGGATCCGCCCGGCCCTGGCCGGCAAGCAGTCCGCGATCGTCCTGGTCGACGGCCTCGACGAGGGCCTGAAGGTGGTCGACGCCTATGGCGCCGAGCACCTGGAGATCCAGACGGCCGACGCGGCGGCGGTGGCCGACCGGGTGCGCAATGCCGGAGCGGTCTTCGTCGGCCCCTGGGCGCCGGTCTCGCTCGGCGACTACGCGGCCGGTTCCAACCACGTGCTCCCCACCGGCGGCTGCGCCTGCCATTCCTCGGGCCTGTCCGTCCAGTCCTTCCTGCGCGGCATCCACATCGTGGACTACACCCGGGACGCCCTCGCCGAGGTCGCCCACCACGTGGTGACGCTGGCGGAGGCGGAGGACCTCCCGGCGCACGGCGCGGCGATCAAGGCGAGGTTCGGCTGGAAGGTACCGACGAGCAAGTGAGCGGCAAGTGAGCTTCGGAATCGACGATCTTCCCGTACGGGATGAGCTGCGCGGCAAGTCCCCTTACGGCGCGCCCCAGTTGGACGTCCCCGTACGGCTGAACACGAACGAGAACCCCTACCCGCTGCCCGAGCCGCTGGTCGAGCGGATCGCCCAGCGGGTGCGCGAGGCCGCCCGCAGCCTCAACCGCTATCCCGACCGGGACGCGGTGGAGCTGCGCACCGAGCTCGCCGGGTACCTGACGAGGACCGGCGGCCACCGGGTCGGCGTCGAGAACGTCTGGGCGGCCAACGGCTCCAACGAGGTCATCCAGCAGCTGCTCCAGGCCTTCGGCGGTCCGGGCCGCACCGCGATCGGCTTCGAGCCCTCGTACTCCATGCACGCGCTCATCGCGCGCGGCACGGGCACGGGCTGGATCTCCGGGCCGCGCCGCGAGGACTTCACGATCGACCTCGCCGCCGCCGAGCGGGCGATCGCGGAGCACCGCCCGGACGTCGTCTTCGTCACCACCCCCAACAACCCCACCGGCAACGCGGTGTCGCGGGAGACCGTCCTCGCGCTGTACGAGGCCGCGCAGGCGGCCAAGCCGTCCATGGTGATCGTGGACGAGGCGTACATCGAGTTCAGCCACGGCGCCTCGCTGCTGCCGCTGCTCGAGGGCCGGCCGCACCTGGTCGTCTCCCGCACCATGTCCAAGGCGTTCGGCGCCGCCGGCCTGCGCCTGGGCTACCTCGCGGCGCACCCGGCGGTCGTGGACGCCGTGCAGCTGGTCCGGCTGCCGTACCACCTCTCGGCGATCACGCAGGCGACGGCGCTGGCCGCCCTGGAGCACACCGACACGCTGCTGGGCTATGTCGAGCAGCTGAAGGCCGAGCGGGACCGGCTGGTCGGCGAACTGCGCGCGATCGGCTACGACGTGATCGAGTCGGACGCCAACTTCATCCAGTTCGGGCGGTTCGAGGACGCCCACACCGCCTGGCGGCGGATCCTGGACAGGGGCGTCCTGGTCCGGGACAACGGCGTACCCGGATGGCTGAGGGTCACCGCGGGAACGCCGAAGGAGAACGACGCGTTCCTCGACGCGGTACGGGAACTGAAGAAGGAACAGGAGCAGAGCGGATGACTCGCGAGGGACGCGTCGGCAGGGTCGAGCGCACCACAAAGGAGACCTCGGTCCTGGTCGAGATCGACCTCGACGGCACCGGCAGGACCGACATCGCCACCGGTGTCGGCTTCTACGACCACATGCTCGACCAGCTCGGCCGGCACGGTCTGTTCGACCTGACCGTGAAGACGGACGGCGACCTGCACATCGACTCCCACCACACCATCGAGGACACCGCCCTCGCGCTGGGCGCCGCCTTCAAGCAGGCGCTCGGCGACAAGGTGGGCATCTACCGCTTCGGCAACTGCACGGTCCCGCTGGACGAGTCGCTCGCCCAGGTCACCGTCGACCTGTCCGGCCGCCCGTACCTCGTGCACACCGAGCCCGAGAACATGGCGCCGATGATCGGCGAGTACGACACCACGATGACCCGCCACATCCTGGAGTCCTTCGTCGCCCAGGCGCAGATCGCGCTGCACGTGCACGTGCCCTACGGGCGCAACGCGCACCACATCGTGGAGTGCCAGTTCAAGGCGCTGGCCCGGGCCCTGCGGTACGCGTCCGAGCGCGACCCGCGCGCGGCCGGCATCATCCCTTCCACGAAGGGCGCGCTGTGACCGGTCTGTCGACCCTGCTGATCGTCGTCGGCCTGTTCCTGCTCGGCGGCATCATCTCCTTCGTCAAGCAGCAGATGCCGAAGAGCCTCATCGTGCTGCTGTCCATCGGCGCGGCGATGTGCCTCGTCGCGGGCGTGATGCGGCTGGAGGTGTGGAATTGAGCACCGGCGCGAAAAGGGTGGTGGTCTTCGACTACGGCTTCGGCAACGTCCGCTCCGCCGAGCGGGCCCTCGCCCGCGCGGGAGCCGACGTCGAGATCACCCGCGACTACGACGCGGCGATGAACGCCGACGGTCTACTGGTGCCGGGCGTGGGCGCCTTCGCGGCCTGCATGCGGGGCCTGAAGGACGTGCGCGGCGACTGGATCATCGACCGCCGGCTGTCCGGCGGGCGGCCGGTGATGGGCATCTGCGTCGGCATGCAGGTCCTCTTCGCGCGCGGCATCGAGCACGGGGTGGAGGCCGAGGGCCTGGACGAGTGGCCCGGCACGGTCGAGCCGCTCCAGGCCGATGTCGTGCCCCACATGGGCTGGAACACGGTGCAGGCGCCGGCAGGTTCGGAGCTGTTCGCCGGCCTGGACGCGGACGCCCGCTTCTACTTCGTGCACTCCTACGCCGTCCACGACTGGCGGTTGGAGACCCACAATCCGGTGCTGAACGCCCCCAGGGTGACCTGGGCGACGCACGGCAAGCCCTTCGTGGCCGCCGTGGAGAACGACGCCCTGTGGGCCACCCAGTTCCACCCCGAGAAGTCCGGCGACGCCGGAGCGCAGCTGCTCACCAACTGGATCGGAACCCTGTAGAGACATGGCCAAGCTCGAACTCCTCCCCGCCGTCGACGTCCGCGACGGCCAGGCCGTGCGCCTCGTGCACGGCGAGTCCGGCACGGAGACCTCGTACGGCTCTCCGCTGGAGGCCGCCCTGGCCTGGCAGCGCGCGGGCGCCGAGTGGCTGCACCTGGTGGACCTGGACGCCGCGTTCGGCACCGGCGACAACCGCGAGCTGATCTCCGAGGTCGCCCGGGCCATGGACATCAAGGTGGAGCTGTCCGGCGGCATCCGCGACGACGACACCCTCGCCGCCGCCTTGGCCACCGGCTGCACCCGCGTGAACCTCGGCACCGCCGCCCTGGAGTCCCCCGAGTGGGTCGCCGAGGTCATCGCCCGGCACGGCGACCGGATCGCGGTCGGCCTGGACGTACGGGGCACCACGCTGCGCGGCCGCGGCTGGACCCGCGACGGCGGCGACCTGTACGAGACGCTGGAGCGCCTCGACAAGGAGGGCTGCGCGCGCTACGTCGTCACCGACATCGCCAAGGACGGCACCCTTCAGGGCCCCAACCTGGAGCTGCTGAGGAACGTCTGCGCGGCGACCGACCGCCCGGTGGTGGCGTCGGGCGGTGTCTCCTCGCTCGACGACCTGCGGGCGCTCGCCGGCCTGGTGCCGCTCGGTGTCGAGGGCGCCATCGTCGGGAAGGCCCTGTATGCGAAGGCGTTCACCCTGGAAGAGGCCTTGGAGGCAGTGGCGTCATGACGTCGGAAGCCGTACGGCGCGTGCAGAGCGGAAGTCCTTGGGAAGAGACATTCGGTTACGCGCGCGCCGTGGCGGCGGGCGACCGGGTCCTGGTGGCCGGCACGACGGGCTTCAAGGGCCGTGTCCTGTACGGGGAGGGCGATCCGTACGAGCAGGCGAAGGTCGCGTTCACCAGCTCGCTGGAAGCGATCGCCGAGTTCGGACTGGGCCCCGAGTCGGTGGTCCGGACCCGGATGTACCTGACCCATCTGCGGGACGTGGACGAGGTGGGCAGGGCTCACAAGGAACTGTTCGACTCGGTGCGTCCGGTCTCGACCCTGCTGGTGGTCGAGGGCTTCGTGGATCCGCGCATCCTGGTCGAGATCGAGCTAGAGGCATACAGAGGAGCCGTGGATTCATGACCCTGGCGGTCCGAGTCATCCCCTGCCTGGACGTGGACGGCGGCCGGGTGGTCAAGGGCGTCAACTTCCAGAACCTGCGTGACGCCGGCGACCCCGTCGAGATGGCCAAGGTGTACGACGCCGAGGGCGCCGACGAGTTGACGTTCCTGGACATCACCGCGTCCTCGGGCGACCGGGAGACGACGTACGACGTGGTGCGCCGCACCGCCGAGCAGGTGTTCATCCCCCTGACGGTGGGCGGCGGCGTCCGCACCACCGAGGACGTGGACAAACTGCTGCGGGCGGGCGCGGACAAGGTGGGTGTCAACACGGCCGCGATCGCCCGCCCGGACCTGATCCGGGAGATCGCCGAGCGCTTCGGCCGCCAGGTGCTGGTCCTGTCGGTGGACGCCCGCCGCACTCCCGCCGGGAGCTTCGAGGTGACCACCCACGGCGGCCGCCGGGGCACCGGCATCGACGCGGTGGAGTGGGCGCACCGGGCGGCGGAGCTGGGGGCGGGCGAGATCCTGCTCAACTCGATGGACGCGGACGGCACGAAGGACGGCTACGACCTGGAGATGATCGCGGCCGTCCGCAAGCACGTGACGGTACCGGTGATCGCCTCGGGCGGGGCCGGCAAGCTCGCCGACTTCCCCCCGGCCGTCACAGCCGGCGCGGACGCGGTCCTGGCCGCCTCGGTCTTCCACTTCGGCGACCTGCGCATCGGCCAGGTCAAGGAGGCCCTGCGCGGGGCGGGCCACCCCGTCAGGTAGTCGCGAGGCAAGGCCCCGGCCGGTTCCGGCCGGGGCTTTCTCACAGGCAGACGCGAAAGAGAAGTTGCGCAAATTATGTTGTGCAGTTTTTCTTTCGCGTCTAGCCTGTCGGCATGGCAGATGCGCAGAACCGCCGGATCACGGACGTGGGCACCCTCAAGGCGCTCGCGCATCCGCTGCGGTTGAAGCTCTACCGGGCGCTGTACCTGGAGCGCGTGGCGACGGCCTCGCGGCTGGCCGACGTCGTCGACGAGGCCGTGTCCCTGGTCAGCTACCACCTGCGCAAACTCGCCGAGCACGGGCTGATCGAGGAGGCCGAGGCGCAGAGCGACGACGGGCGGGAGCGCTGGTGGCGCCCTGCCGCGGAAGGCGTCAGCATCCACGACGAGGACTTCCGGGACGCGCCCGAGAAGACGGCCGCGCACACCGCGGCCTCCCGGCTCTTCTACGAGCAGCGCGGCGAGCTGTACCGGCGCCACCTCGACGAGCGGGCCCACTGGAGCCCCGAGTGGAACAGCGCGTCCATCGACTCCGAGTACCTGGCGCGGCTGACCGCGCCGGAGCTGGCCGATCTCGCCCGCGAAATGAACGCCTTGATCAAGAAGTACGAGGCGAAGGGACGCGCCGCCGAAGAGGCCGGCGACACCGAAGAACGCGAGCACGTCGCGTTGCACCTGTACGGATTCCCGTTCCGCGTCTGAGAGAGGCCACCCACGTGACCACCGTCTCCGCGGCATCCGCCGAGGCTCCCGCCGCCGAGCGTCCCGCCCACCGCGACGGCAACGTCCTGCGGTGGCTCGGGGCCTATACCGCCTCGATGGTGGGCGACAACATCTACTACCTCGCCCTGTCCTGGGCGGCCGTCCGGGCCGGGTCGCCCGCGCAGGCCGGAGTGGTGATGGCGGTCAGCGCGCTGCCCAGGGCCCTGCTGATGCTGGGCGGGGGAGTGATCGCCGACCGGCTCGGGCCGCGCAGGGTCGTCATCGGCAGCGACGTCGTGCGGTGCGCGGCCGTGCTCGGTGTGGCGGCGCTGCTGTGGCTCACCAGTCCCGGCCTGTGGCCGCTGGCCGCGCTCGCCCTGGTCTTCGGCGCCGTGGACGCCGTGTTCATGCCCGCCGTGGGCGCCCTGCCCGCGCGTGTGACCAGCCGGGGCCAACTCGCGCGCGTGCAGGGCATGCGCGGGCTGGCGATCCGCTTCGCGAGCGTCGTCGGCGCCCCGCTCGGCGGTCTCGGCGTGGCCCTCGGGGGTGCCGCCGCGGCGTTCGGGTTCGCCGGGCTGCTGATCGCCGTGTCCGTGCCGCTGCTGGTCTCCGTGCGGATGAGGGACCTGCCGCCGGACGACACCGCGGGCGCGGGCGACTCCACCGCCTGGCGTGACCTGGTGGGCGGCCTGCGGTACATCCGCCACCACCGCGTCCTCGCCCCGCTGATGCTGGCCATCGCCTTGGGCGACCTCGGCTTCGTCGGCCCGCTCAACGTGGGCCTGGCCCTGCTGGCGGACCAGCGCGGCTGGGGCGCCTCCGGCATGGGCTGGGTGCTGGCCGGGTTCAGCACCGGGGCCGGAGCCGCCTCCCTGCTGCTGACCGTCCGGGGCCGGCTGCCCCGCGCGGGAAGCCTGGCCGGCTGCTCGATCTTCGCCGGCTCCGCGGCCATCGGCGCCCTCGCCCATGTACCGAACGTCCTCGGCGCCGCCGCGGTGGCCGTGCTGGTCGGCCTCCTCACCGGCCTCAGCGGTGCCCTGTGCGGCGCGCTGCTGCAGACCCAGTCCGAACCCGCCTACCTCGGGCGGGTCACCGCCGTCGCCGGTCTGGCCGGCCTGGGCCTCGCCCCGCTCAGCATGCCGCTGTCCGCCGCCGCGATCGGAGCCTGGGGAACCGGCCCGGTGTTCGTCGCCAGCGCGGTGGTGTGCGCCCTGGGCGGGGTCGTGGCCCTGGCCGCCCCCGCCCTGCGCCGCGCCGAACTGCCCCACTGACCCCGCCGAGGCGGCGCGGCGGGGCTCAGAGCCCCAGCTGCTTCGTCTCCGACAGCTTCGTGATCGCGTCCTGGTCGCCGACCGTCTCGACCCGGGCCGTGCCCTGCCGGCCGAACGCGAACAGCAGCAGCTCCGACGGCTCGCCCGTCACCGTCACCACCGGCGTGCCCCGGTGCGCGACGGCCGTCCGGCCGTCGGGGCGGCGCAGGACCAGGCCGGTGGGGATGCCCCGGCCCAGCAGCCGCGCGGTGCGCTCCAGCCGGGACCACAGGGTCTCCTGGAAGACCGGGTCGAGCTCGCGCGGCGTCCAGTCGGGCTGGGCGCGGCGCACGTCCTCGGTGTGGACGTAGAACTCGACGGTGTTGGCCGCCTCGTCGATCTGCTTGAGCTGGAAGGGTGAGAAGCGGGGCGGGCCGGTACGGATCAGCTGGATCAGCTCCTCGTACGGCTTGGCCGCGTACTCCTCCATCACTTTCTGGAGGCGGGGCGCCAGCGGCTTGATCAGCACGCCCCCGGCCGCGTCGGGACGCCGCTCGCGCACCACCACGTGCGCCGCCAGATCACGGGTGAGCCACCCCTCGCAGAGGGTGGGCGCCTCGGGACCGGCGGTCTCCAAGAGATCGGCGAGAAGGAGCCGTTCACGCTTGGCAAAGGTCGACATGTGGTCAGCCTACGACCACGTAGCGCTTCCGCCCACCCGTCGACCGGCCACGCCGCGGCGCCGAGCCGCCCCGGGGCCCGGCGCCCGGAGGACCCCCGTCGCGCCGCGGCGCCCAGCCAGTGGAACGCCGCCCCGGCCGCCGGTCCCGCGCGGCACAATGGCACCCATGACCAGCACGCCCGGTACGCCCACGCCCAGCAGCCTCGACCAGGAGATCGCCCGCCGCCTCAAGCGCAGCGCCGACGGGCTCCTGCCCGCCATCGCCCAGCAGTACGACACCGGCGAGGTACTGATGCTCGGTTGGATGGACGACGAGGCGCTGCACCGCACGTTGACCACCGGCCGCTGCACCTACTGGTCGCGCAGCCGCCGGGAGTACTGGGTCAAGGGCGACACCTCCGGGCACGTGCAGCACGTCAAGTCCGTCGCCCTGGACTGCGACGCCGACACCGTGCTGGTCAAGGTCGACCAGGTGGGCGCCGCCTGCCACACCGGCGACCGCACCTGCTTCGACGCCGACGTCCTGCTGAAGGATGTTGGTTCCGGCGCGACGGCCGAAGGTCAGTAGGGTCAGCCGCCATGGACCTCGAGACGTTCCGCAAGCTCGCCACCGACCGCCGCGTCATCCCGGTCACCCGCAAGCTCCTCGCCGACGGCGACACCCCGGTCGGGCTCTACCGCAAGCTCGCCGCCGAGCGCCCCGGCACCTTCCTGCTGGAGTCCGCGGAGAACGGCCGTACTGCGTTCACATGGTCTCGGTACTCCTTCGTCGGAGTCCGCAGCGACGCCACCCTCACCGAGCGCGGCGGCCAGGCCCACTGGCTCGGCGCCCCGCCCGTCGGCGTCCCCGCCGAGGGTGACCCGCTCGCCGCCCTGCGCACCACCGTCGAGACCCTGCACACCCCCCGCGACCTCGCCCACGACCTGGGCCTGCCGCCCTTCACCGGCGGCATGGTCGGCTACCTCGGCTACGACATCGTGCGCCGCCTGGAGAAGATCGGCCCCGGCGAGCGCGACGACCTGCGCCTGCCCGAGCTGACCATGCTGCTCACCTCCGACCTCGCGGTCCTCGACCACTGGGACGGCACGGTCCTGCTGATCGCCAACGCGATCAACCACAACGACCTGGACACCGGCGTCGACGAGGCCTACGCCGACGCGGTGGCCCGCCTGGACGCCATGGAGGCGGACCTGTCCCGCCCGGTCGTCCAGCCGCCCGCCACGCTGCCGCCCTCCGAACTGCCCGAGTACACCGCGCTGTGGGGCGGCGAGGACTTCCGGGCGGCCGTGGAGGACGTCAAGGAGCGCATCCGCGCGGGCGAGGCCTTCCAGGTCGTCCCCTCGCAGCGCTTCGAAACGCCGTGCACGGCGAGCGCGCTGGACGTCTACCGGGTGCTCAGGGCGACCAACCCGTCGCCGTACATGTACCTGTTCCGGTTCGACGGATTCGACGTCGTCGGGTCCAGCCCCGAAGCCCTGGTGAAGGTCGAGGACGGAGGCGCGATGGTCCACCCCATCGCCGGCACCCGGCCGCGCGGCGCCACCCCGCAGCAGGACCAGGCCCTCGCCGAGGAACTGCTCGCCGACCCCAAGGAGCGCGCCGAGCACCTGATGCTCGTCGACCTCGGGCGCAACGACCTGGGCCGGGTCTGCGAGCCGGGCTCCGTGGAGGTCGTCGACTTCATGTCCGTCGAGCGGTACTCGCACGTCATGCACATCGTCTCCACCGTGACCGGACGCGTCGCGGCGGGCCGCACCGCCTTCGACGTGCTGACCGCCTGCTTCCCGGCCGGTACCCTCTCGGGCGCCCCGAAGCCGCGGGCCATGCAGATCATCGACGAACTCGAGCCGTCCCGGCGGGGGTTGTACGGCGGCTGCGTGGGCTACCTGGACTTCGCCGGCGACTCCGACACCGCCATCGCCATCCGCACCGCCCTGCTGCGCGACGGCACCGCCTACGTCCAGGCGGGCGCCGGCATCGTCGCCGACTCCGACCCGGTGGCCGAGGACACCGAGTGCCGCAACAAGGCGGCGGCCGTGCTGCGGGCGGTGCACACCGCGAACCGGCTGGGGCAGTAGGGCGTTTCTCACGTCCGGCACATGAACCCCGGATGACACCACGCCCGCGGTCCGAGCGATAGTGGAGTACGTGACTGCCCTACCTCACCCCCGTTCCGAAGCCGCCGCCCCCGCCCGGTCCGGCCGCCGCAGCCTCGCCGTCGCCCTGCTGTGCGGCGCGCTCGGCGCGGCCGTGGCGCTGCTCGCCACCCGGCAGCGCTGGGCGGAGGGCACCGCGACGGTGGCCGGCGGCGCCTTCCCGCTGACCGCCAAGGGCAGCGAGGTCACGGGCGTGCCCGCGGCGCTGGCCATAGTGGGCCTGGCCGCGCTGGTCGCCGTCTTCGCCGTCCGCCGCTCCGGTCGCGTCCTGGTCGCCGTGCTGCTCGCGCTCTCCGGCGCGGGCACGGTCGCCGCCGCCCTGCTCGGCGCCGGCGGCGACAGCGCCCTCGACGAGAAGGCCGCCCAGGTCTCCGGCGACACCGCCGCGACCGCCGCCGCGCTCAGCCACACCGGCTGGCCCTACGTCGCCGCCGTCGGCGGGGCGCTGCTGCTCCTGGCCGGCCTGCTCGCCCTGCGCTACGGCCGCCTGTGGCCGGCCATGTCCGGCCGCTACGAGCGCTCCGGCGCCCCCCGCTCCCGCGCGACCCGCCGGGTCGACCCCGACCGCCCAGAGGACCTGTGGAAGGCCCTCGACCGGGGCGAGGACCCGACCGGCTCCGGACCCGCCTGACCGCCGCCCGGCCGGGCGCGCTTTCCGCCGTGCCCGGACGGCGGCCGGGAGGTGCCACCCCCGCTCACGTCGTGTGCACGCGTACGGGACAATGGAGCCGAGCGTCCGGCTCAGACAAGAACACAGCAACGAGGAGCAAGTCATGGCGGGCAGCAGCCACGGTCACACCCCGGCCGCCTGGACCGGTGTCATCATCGCCTTCATCGGTTTCTGCGTCGCGGGCGCCTTCATGGTGATGGCTCAGCCGGTCGGCTTCTGGGCCGGCATGGGGATCGTGCTGGCCGGCGGCGTCGTCGGCGGCATCATGCGCATGATGGGCCTCGGCCAGAAGAACGAGCACCCGGTGCACCAGGTCGGCCCGCGCGAGCCGGCCCGCGCCGAGGGCTGAGGTCCGCGCGAGGCGGACCCGTACCACCCGACAGCCCAAGGGGCGGCCCGGTGCCGCCCCTCACGCGCGTGTGTGCCCGGTCCGGGGCAGAATGCGAGGCGTGAACCCCGACAGCCGGAGGGTGACGCACGGCCGGACGCCCATACCCCGCCCGCGGCGCACCCAGGAAGCCACCGCCGTCCCCACGCACGCCTCGGCCGTGCTCAGGCGGCTCGCGGTCCCGGCCGGGGTCCTGACCGCCGTCGCCGGCGCCTTCGCCTACGTCGGGGCCGTGGACCCCAACCAGCCCGGCCACTACCCGGTCTGCCCCCTGCTGCGCTACGCCGGTCTCTACTGCCCCGGCTGCGGCGGGCTGCGCAGCGCCCACGCCTTCGTCCACGGGGACTTCGCGACGGCCCTGCACGACAACGCCCTGGCCGTCGCGGGCTACCTGGTCTTCGCCGTGGTGTGGACGCTGTGGGTCCTGCGCGCCGTGCGCGGGCGGCCGCCGCGCCTCGTACTCGGGACTGCGCACCTGTGGAGCCTCGGTGCCCTGCTGCTGGTGTTCACCGTTGTCCGGAACCTGCCGTTCGGTGGCTGGCTCCATCCTTGATCGGGCCCGGTATGTCCAGGTAGTGGGACCGCCGTCCACCGGATGCGAGGTCGGCGCCCGGCTCCGGATACCATCGCAGTAACCACCGGTTTTGCCCGCCTGATCGGTTCGCGGCGGACCACCGGGGGCCGTTCGACCCGCTGGAACAGTCCACCGTCTGGAAGGGGGCCGCTCGCGTGAGTGTGCTCGACGAGATCATCGACGGAGTCCGTGCCGACCTTTCGGAGCGGCAGGCGCGCGTCAGCCTCGACGAGCTCAAGGAGCGCGCGGCGAAGGCGCCTGCGGCCAAGGACGGGGCCGCTGCGCTGCGCGGCGACGGCGTCAAGGTGATCTGCGAAGTCAAGCGCTCCAGCCCGTCCAAGGGCGCACTGGCCGCGATCGCCGACCCGGCCGGGCTCGCCGCGGACTACGAGGCGGGCGGCGCCTCCGTCATCTCGGTGCTGACCGAGCGGCGCCGCTTCGGCGGCTCGCTGGCCGACCTGGAGGCGGTCCGCGCGCGCGTGGACATCCCGGTCCTGCGCAAGGACTTCATCGTCACCTCCTACCAGCTGTGGGAGGCCCGGGCCTACGGCGCCGACCTCGCCCTGCTGATCGTCGCAGCCCTGGACCAGCCGGCCCTGGAGTCGCTGATCGAGCGTGCGGTGTCCATCGGACTCACCCCCCTTGTCGAGGTCCACGACGAGGAGGAGGTCGAGCGCGCGGTGGACGCGGGCGCCAAGGTGATCGGCATCAACGCGCGCAACCTGAAGACGCTCGAGGTCGACCGCGACACCTTCGAGCGGGTGGCCCCGGAGATCCCGGACGATCTCGTCAAGATCGCCGAGTCCGGCGTGCGCGGCCCGCACGACCTCATCGCCTACGCCAACGCCGGCGCCGACGCGGTCCTGGTCGGCGAGTCCCTCGTCACCGGCCGCGACCCGAAGACGGCGGTCGCCGACCTGGTGGCGGCCGGGGCGCACCCGGCGCTGCGGCACGGGCGGAGCTGAGCGAGCCGCTCACCCGAGTGGCCGTACGCCGGTAGTGTGTGCCCCGATGACCCTCCCGATCGCCGAACCCTCCCGGGACCCGTACGCCCGCCTCGCGCGCGGCTGCCGGCCCCGTGGCTGCCGCGCGCCCGCACGCCGTGTGCACGGCCGCAGGGTGCGGTACGTCATCGGCGACGAACCGGGCCAGGTCAACGGCATGCGATGGCGTCGCCCGCGTGCGCGCCACCAGCGGTGAGCTGAGCAGCGTCGTCCGGCCCCAGGCCGGTCGCCCCGCCTCCGCCGCTCCCGGCCCGTGCCGCCGTACCGCGACCGCGGTCCGCCCGCCGGCCGAGTGGCCCGCCCGCTGACGCCGTGCCCGCACACCCGGAGCACGGCACGCGCACGCGACCACCGTGACCCTCAGACCCACCGATCCCGGGGCAGACGCCCCTGTGAGGTATCCGCATGCCCAGCGAGTTCTTCATTCCCGACCCGGAGGGCCAGGTGCCGAGCGCCGAAGGCTACTTCGGCGCGTTCGGCGGCAAGTTCATCCCGGAGGCGCTCGTCGCCGCCGTGGACGAGGTCGCCGTCGAGTACGACAAGGCGAAGGCCGACCCCGAGTTCGCCCGCGAACTCGACGACCTGCTCGCCCACTACACCGGCCGCCCCAGCGCCCTCACCGAGGTGCCCCGCTTCGCCGAGCACGCCGGCGGCGCCCGCGTGTTCCTCAAGCGCGAGGACCTCAACCACACCGGCTCCCACAAGATCAACAACGTGCTCGGCCAGGCCCTGCTCACCCGGCGGATGGGCAAGACCCGGGTGATCGCCGAGACCGGCGCCGGACAGCACGGCGTCGCGACCGCCACCGCCTGCGCGCTCTTCGGCCTCCAGTGCACGATCTACATGGGTGAGATCGACACGGAGCGGCAGGCCCTGAACGTGGCCCGGATGCGCATGCTCGGCGCCGAGGTCGTCGCCGTGAAGTCCGGCAGCCGCACCCTGAAGGACGCCATCAACGAGGCCTTCCGCGACTGGGTCGCCAACGTCGACCACACTCACTACCTGTTCGGGACCGTCGCAGGACCGCACCCCTTCCCGGCCATGGTCCGAGACTTCCACCGGGTCATCGGCGTCGAGGCGCGCCGCCAGCTCCTCGATCGCGCCGGGCGCCTGCCCGACGCCGCCATCGCCTGTGTCGGCGGCGGCTCCAACGCCATCGGCCTCTTCCACGCCTTCATCCCGGACACCGGCGTCCGCCTCATCGGGTGCGAGCCCGCCGGGCACGGCATCGAGAGCGGCGAGCACGCGGCCACCCTGACCGCGGGCGAGCCCGGCATCCTGCACGGCTCCCGCTCCTACGTCCTCCAGGACGACGAGGGCCAGATCACCGAGCCGTACTCCATCTCCGCGGGCCTCGACTACCCCGGCATCGGCCCCGAGCACTCCTACCTCAAGGATTCCGGCCGCGGCGAGTACCGCGCGATCACCGACGACGCGGCCATGCAGGCGCTGCGCCTGCTGTCGCGGACCGAGGGCATCATCCCGGCGATCGAGAGCGCGCACGCGCTGGCAGGGGCCCTGGAAGTGGGCCGGGAACTGGGCGAGGACGGACTGATCGTGGTCAACCTCTCCGGCCGCGGCGACAAGGACATGGACACCGCCGCCCGCTACTTCGGCCTGTACGACACCGACGCCGAGGTGGCCGCCGACGAAGCCGACACCGCCGAGATCGAGGGGGACGCCAAGTGAGCGGGACTGCATCGACCGGTGGACAGGGCCGGCTGCTGGCCGACACGCTGGCCGCCGCCAAGGCGGAGGGCCGGTCCGCGCTCATCGCCTACCTGCCGGCCGGGTTCCCGACCGTGGACGGCGGCATCGAGGCGATCAAGGCCGTCTTCGACGGCGGCGCGGACGTCGTCGAGGTCGGGCTGCCGCACAGCGACCCGGTCCTGGACGGTCCGGTCATCCAGACCGCGGACGACATCGCGCTGCGCGGCGGCGTCAGGATCGCGGACGTCATGCGGACGGTGAAGGAGGCCCACGCGGCCACCGGCAAGCCGGTGCTCGTCATGACGTACTGGAACCCGGTCGACCGCTACGGCGTCGAGCGGTTCGCCGCGGAACTCGCCGAGGCGGGCGGCGCCGGCTGCATCCTGCCGGACCTGCCGGTCCAGGAGTCGGCCCTGTGGCGGGAGCACGCCGAGAAGCACGGCCTGGCGACGGTGTTCGTCGTCGCGCCCAGCAGCAGGGACGAGCGGCTCGCCGAGATCACCGCGGCCGGTTCCGGATTCGTCTACGCCGCCTCCCTGATGGGCGTCACCGGCACCCGTGAGTCAGTGGGCACGCAGGCCCAGGACCTGGTGGAACGCACCCGGGCCACCGGCACCGGCCTGCCCGTCTGCGTCGGCCTCGGCGTCTCCAGTCGCGCCCAGGCCGCCGAGGTCGCCGGCTTCGCCGACGGCGTGATCGTCGGTTCGGCCTTCGTCAAGCGGATGCTGGAGGCCCCGGACCCGGCGGCCGGAGTCGAGGCCGTCCGCGCCCTCGCGGGCGAGTTGGCGAGCGGGGTGCGCGGACAGGCGTAGCGACGGCCGCGGCACATCCTTCGATCGTCCGAACGGGTGGTCCTGGCACCGGGGAGGCGCAATGCGCCTCCCCGGTTCGTTCAGGGGGTGTGAGCGAGAAGAACCATCAGGGAAAGCGCCCCGCCCGGCAGCGTCTGGCGGCCGAGCGGGAGAAACAGAAGATCACGGAGAGGCGACGGCGCACACTGATCGTGGCCGCGACGGTCGTGTGCGTCCTGGGCCTGGCGGCGGTGATCGGCGTGGTCGCCGCCAACTCCGGCAAGCACAAGAGCAGCAGTTCGGGCCCGGTCGTGGGGCCCTCCGGCGCGCGGGGCAAGGACAGCCTGGCGATCCCGGTCGGCCGGGACGGAGCCAAGTCGACGCTCACCGTGTGGGAGGACTTCCGCTGCCCGGCCTGCCAGGCCTTCGAGACGGTGTACCGGCCGACGGTCCACGAGCTGGCCGACGCCGGCAAGCTCAAAGTCGAGTACCGCCTGGTCAGACTGATCGACGGCGCCCTCGGGGGCACCGGCTCCCTGCGCGCGGCCAACGCGGCGGCCTGCGCCCAGGACGCCGGCAAGTTCCCGGCCTACCACGACGTGCTCTACCGGAACCAGCCCAAGGAGTCCGACGACGCCTTCGCCGACAACGGCAAGCTCATCCAGCTCGCGGGCAAGGTGAGCGGCCTGAACACCCCGGCCTTCGACAAGTGCGTCAAGGACGGCACGCACGACAGCTGGGTCGACAAGTCCAACCAGGCCTTCAACGCCGGCGGCTTCTCGGGCACCCCGACCGTCCTGCTGAACGGGAAGAACATCCTCCAGGACCGGACGATGACCCCGGCGAAGCTGAAGCAGATGGTGGAGGCGGCCGACAGCAAATGAGTGAGGCACGAGCCGCCCGTTATGGACCCGTAGCCGAGCTGCTTGCCTTGGCCCCGCCCCGGCTGCGGTAGCGTCGACCCTGCCATGGAACTTGCCTACATCCCCAGCCCGTCGCGCGGTGTGCTGTACCTCGGTCCCATTCCGCTGCGCGGCTATGCCTTCAGCATCCTCGTCGGTCTCTTCGTCGCCCTCTGGATCGTCGACCGCCGGTGGGTCGCGCGTGGTGGGAAGAAGGGCACCGCCTGGGACATCGCCGTCTGGGCCGTCCCGTTCGGCCTACTGGGCGGTCGCCTCTACCACGTGATCACCGACTACGAACTCTATTTCGGTGAAGGCCGGAACTGGGTCGACGCCTTCAAGGTCTGGGAAGGCGGACTCGGTATCTGGGGAGCCGTCGCGCTGGGCGCGCTCGGTGCCTGGATCGGCTGCCGGCGCCGGGGTATCGCGCTACCGCCGTATGCCGACGCCGTGGCTCCCGGCCTGGCGCTCGCGCAGGCGTTCGGGCGCTGGGGCAACTGGTTCAACCAGGAGCTGTACGGGCGGGAGACGGACCTTCCGTGGGCGCTGCACATCACGTCCTCGGCGGACGGCCGCGTGCCGGGGTACTACCACCCGACGTTCCTGTACGAGTCGCTGTGGTGCGTCGGCGTCGCGCTGCTGGTGTTCTGGGCGGACCGCCGTTTCAAGATGGGTCACGGTAGGGCGTTCGCCCTCTACGTCGCCGCGTACTGCGCGGGCCGGTTCTGGATCGAGTACATGCGGGTCGACGAGGCCCACCACATCCTGGGCCTGCGGCTGAACAACTGGACCGCGTTGATCGTCTTCATCGCGGCCGTCGTCTACATGGTCCTCTCGGCCCGGCTCCGGCCCGGCCGGGAAGAGACGGTCGAGCCGGACGCCACGGACGGCGGCGCCCAGGACGCCGAAGAGGGCGAAGGCGCGGAGGGTCCCATTGTGCTGGACAAGGACGCGCCGGAGGCCGCGAGTAAGGAAACGTCCATTTCCGGTCAGGACGCAGTGGCTGATGAGGCTTCAGTGATGTCGGGGGAGAAGCAGCGGAAGCCCCGCTCGTAGCCGTACGCGGACGAGGGTGCCCCGGATCGCGGCGGCGCCCTCGTCGTGTCAGCACCGCCGGGCCAGTGCGAGGGTGCGCCGGGCCGCCGCCACGACCGCCGCGTCGATGAAGCGGCCGTCGGGGAGGGCCTGCGCGCCCCGGTCCGCGGTGGCCGCCTTGATGACCGTCTCGGCCTCCTCCAGTTCCCGGTCGGTCGGCAGGTAGGCGCGCTCGATGATCGGGAGCTGGCGCGGGTGGATGGCCGCGCGGCCGAGGAAGCCGAGGGCGCGGCCGTGCGCGCAGGAGGCCGCCAGGCCCTCCAGGTCCCGGATGTCGGGGTGGACGGACTGGGGCGGCGGGGCGAGGCCGGCCGCGCGGGCGGCCACGACGACCCGGGCGCGGCACCAGTCCAGGCCGGAGTCCTGCCGTACGCCCAGGTCGGCACGGAGGTCGGCCTCGCCGATCGAGACACCGCGCAGCGAGGGGTGCGCGGAGGCGATGGCGTAGGCGCGCTCGATGGCCAGCGCGGTCTCCAGGAGGGCGTACAGCGGGGGCCCCGAACCGTCCGCCGGCGGCGGACCCTGTACGGTCTCCGTCCGCGCCGCGACCCGGGCGACCTGCCCGGCGCACGTCACCTTCGGCAGCCGCAGCCCGGCCAGACCCGGCCGGGGTGCCACCGCCGCCAGGTCCGCGGCGGCCAGCGGACCGTCGACCGCGTTGATCCGCACGTGCACCGGGACCGGCGGCGGTTCGGTCAGCAGCTCGGCGGTGGCCGCGCGGGCGTACTCCTTGCGGTCCGGGGCGACCGCGTCCTCCAGGTCGACCACCACCACGTCGGCGCCGGAGACCAGTGCCTTGGCCACGACGTGCGGGCGGTCACCGGGGGCGTACAGCCACGTGAGCGGGCAGAAGGCGGTCGCCGTCACAGGGCGCCCTCCGCACGCAGCGCGGCCAGTTCCTCCGGGGTGAGGCCGAGTTCGGTCAGGACCGCGTCCGTGTCGGCGCCGTGCGGGCGGCCCGCCCAGCGGATCGCGCCCGGGGTGGCGGAGAGCCGGAAGAGGACGTTCTGCATGCGCATCCGGCCGAGCTCCGGGTCGTGCAGTGTGGTCAGGGTGCCGAGGGCCCGGTACTGCGGGTCGGCCATCACGTCCCGTACGTCCTGGATCGGCGCGATCGCCGCCTGGGCCTTCTCGAAGGCGGCCAGGACCTCGGTGCGGGTGTGCCGGGCGATCCAGCCGCCCACCGCCTCGTCGAGCACGTCGGCGTGCGCGGCCCGCTCCGCGCCGGTCGCGAACCAGGGCTCGTCGATCAGCTCCGGGCGGCCCACCAGCCGCATCACGCGTTCGGCGACCGACTGCGCCGAGGTGGAGACCGCCACCCAGGTGCCGTCACTGGTGCGGTAGGTGTTGCGCGGGGCGTTGTTCCGGGTGCGGTTGCCGGTGCGGGGCTGGACGTAGCCGAGCTGGTCGTACCACAGGGGCTGCGGGCCGAGGACGGTCAGGATCGGCTCGATGATCGCCATGTCCACGATCTGGCCGGCCCCGGTGCGCTCCCGCGCCGCGAGCGCGGTCATCACCGCGTACGCCGTGGCCAGGCCCGCGATCGAGTCGGCGAGCCCGAACGGCGGGAGCGTCGGTGGTGCGTCCGGTTCGCCGGTGATCGCGGCGAACCCGCTCAGCGCCTCCGCCAGGGTGCCGAACCCGGGCCGGGAGGCGTGCGGGCCGAACTGCCCGAACCCGGTGACCCGGGCCAGCACCAGACGCGGATTGGCCGCCGACAGCTCCGGCCAGCCGAGCTCCCACTTCTCCAGGGTGCCGGGCCGGAAGTTCTCCACGATCACGTCGGCGGTGGCGGCCAGCCGCAGCAGGGTGCGGCGGCCACCGGGTTTCGACAGGTCAAGCGTGATGGTGTGCTTGTTGCGGCCGAGCAGTTTCCACCACAGGCCGACCCCGTCCTTCGAGGGCCCGTGGCCCCGGGACGGGTCCGGCTTGACCGGGTGCTCCACCTTGATCACCTCGGCACCGAAGTCACCGAGCATGGTGGCGGCGATGGGTCCGGCGAAGAGGGTGGCGAGGTCGAGCACGCGCAGACCGGAGAGCGGCCCGGTGGCGTCGGGCGCGGCGTCGTGGGGCGCGGTCATGGGGTGAGCCGGTCGATGTCGCTCATGGGGCGGGACGCCTCCAGGTGCGTGAGGTGGGCCAGGGTGTCGAAGCCGGTGCCGTCGAAGTCGCCCACCGATGTGGCCAGCCGGTTCTTGAGCGGCGCCGTCCAGCGGTCGGGCAGCGCGTTCAAGGAACCGGCGAGGAGGGCCGCGACACCGCCGGCCGTGGCACCGTTCGAGTCGGTGTCCCAGCCGCCGGAGACGGCGCGGCAGACGGAGCCGGTGAAGTCGCCGTCGGCGTGGGTCAGGGCGGCGGCGATCAGCGCGGTGTTGGGGACGGCGTGCACCCAGTGGCAGTCGGCGTGGGTGGTGTGGAGTTCGTCCACGACCGTCTCGAAGTCCTCGTGGGTTTCCGCCAGTTGGACGGCGTGGCGCACGGCGCGGGCGAGCCGGGAGCCGGGCGGTACGACGGTCAGGCCGGTGGCCAGGCAGGTGTGGACGTCGTGGGTTCCGGTCGCCGCGGTGGCGATGGCGGCGGCGGCGAACATCGCGGCGTAGACGCCGTTCGCGGTGTGGGTGAGGGTGGCGTCGCGGTGGGCCTGCGCGGCCGCGGCCGCCGGGTCGCCGGGGTTGGTCCAGCCGTGCATGTCGGCGCGGATCAGGGCGCCGATCCACTCGCGGAAGGGGTTGCGGTGCCGGGCGGTGTGCGGGGGGTCGATGCCGAGCAGCAGGTTGCGGTAGGCGACGCGTTCGGCGGTGAAGGTGCGGCCTGCGGGAAGTTCGTCCAGCCAGAGGCGGGCGGTGTCGGTGGTCGTGAACCGCTTCCCGTGGCGTTGCAGGAGAAGGAGGTTGAGCAGAGGGTAGTTGAGGTCGTCGTCCTCGGGCATGCCGTCGATGTTCTCGGCCAGGGAGTTGGCCGCCGAGCGGCGGTTCCAGGGGTACGCGGCGGCCAGGTCCTCGGGTACGCCCTTGCCCGTGAACCAGGTGCTCAGGGGCCAGTTGCCGGTGGCCCGGGCGAGTTGGCGGATGCCGGTGAGGGGCAGCTTCTCCACGGGTTTGCCCAGCAGGCAGCCGGCGGCCCGGCCGAGCCAGGCGGCCTCCAGGGGCTCGGCGGTCACCGAGGGCGCGGGGGTGCCCGGCTGCTCGGGCCAGGCCGGGCACAGGGCCTTGATCGCGGCCAGGTCCGTCGGTTCCGCGTCCGCCAGCCTGCTGGGGAGTTCGGCCAGTTCGTCCAGGAGGTCCTCCGCCAGGAGGCGTAGGTAGCGGGAGGCGCGCCCTGGGGACGCGCCCGCGCGGGCCGGGGCCTCGGGTCCGCCCGCCGCGCGCCAGCGGGCGGCGATCGCCGACGGTTCGCGGCCGTCCTGCACCGCCTGGCGCAACTCGTGGCCGAGCAGGTCCTCCGGCTGGATCCAGGTCAGTCGGAGCATTCCGGGCCTCCCATTCCGGCGAACGCCCGCTCGTGGGCGCGCCGCCGCCGTACGTCCTTCTCGAAGATCTCCCGGGTCACCCCGGCCAGCGTGCGCGCCGGTTCCCACAGGTCCAGGCGGCTGGCCTCGGACACCGTCTTCGCCCAGTCCTGAGGGACGGGCGAGCCCAGTGCGCCCGCCAGCGCCCCGGCCATCGTCGCGATGGAGTCGCAGTCGCGGCCGTAGTTCACCGCGCCGAGGACGGCCTGGCGGAAGTCACCGCGCGCCACCGTCAACATGCCCAGCGCGACGGGCAGTTCCTCGATCGCGTGCAGCCGGGAGGGGCGGCGGGCGCCCAGGGACGGGTTTCGGTAGTCCGGCCCGACCGTGTCGTACGGCGCCATCGCCTCCCGTAGTGGGCCCAGCGCCGACTCGAAGTCCGTGCGGCCGCGGGCCACCTCGCAGACCCGCTCGATCGCGGCGCGGGTGCCGTCCTTCGCCAGCGACAGGCACGCGGTCACCACCGAGTCCGGGCTCGCCCTCGGCGTGCACGCCGCCGCGACCCCGGCCGCCAGGACGCCCGCCGCCTCCCTGCCGTAGGACGACTGGTGGGCGCCCGCGATGTCCAGGGCCTCGGCGTAAGCAGCCGCCGGATTGGCCGCGTTGACCAGGCCCACCGGCGCCATGTACATCGCGGCACCGCAGTTGACGATGTTTCCGGTGCCGGCCTCGCGCGGGTCGACGTGGCCGTAGTGCAGCCGCGCCACGAGCCACTTCTCCGCCAGGAAGACCCGGTGCAGCGGCAGCGCCTCCGCCTGGAGTTCCGGGATCCAGCGCGGGTTCGTCATCAGGTCGGGCACCAGGTGGTCGGCGATCGCGTAGGCGTCGAGGTGGTCGCGGACGTGTGCGTACACCCGAACCAGGGCGTGCGTCATCAAGGTGTCGTCGGTGACGTGGCCGTCGCCCTTGTGGTACGGGGCGATGGGGCGGGCGGTGCGCCACCGTTCGCCGTGCCAGGGGCCGACGACGCCGTGCACGCGGCCGCAGTGGCGCTCGAGGATCTGGTCGGGGGAGTAGCCCTCGACGGGGCCGCCGAGCGCGTCGCCGACGGCCGCTCCCACGAGCGCGCCGGCGATCCGCTCCTCCAGGTCCGCGTCCCGGACCACGCCTCGGCTCTGTTCTCCTTTGGGCGTCATGCCCGGAATCATCCTCCTGGAGGGGCCGGTTGTGCGGCTTCCAGGAGTTCGGCGAGTTCCACGAGGTCGGTGCCGGTGAGGCGGGGCAGCACGCAGCCGGACAGGGTGCGGCAGGCCTCCCGCCAGGACTCCGGGATCGCCTCGCCGCCGCCCAGCGCGCCGGTCAGCGCGCCCGCCAGGGCCGGGGCGGAGTCGGCGACCCGGGACAGGCAGGCCGCCGCCGGCAGCGCCTCGGCGATCCGGCCGTCCGCCGCCGTGGCCAGGGCGAGGGCGACCGGAACCGTCTCGGCGGCGGCGATGCCGTAGCTGTAGACGTGGTCGACGATCCGGTGCTCCAGCAGCGGGACGAGCGCGAACGCGCCCTCGGTGTCCCGGGCCAGGCGCAGCGCGTGCCGGGCGTTGCGGCCGATCTCCGTCCGCTCGGGCAGTTCGGCCAGCGCCGCCGTGACGCACGCCCCGACCTCCGCGCCCGCCAGTGCCTCGGCGAGTGCCGCCGCCATCGCGCGGGCTCCGTGGACGCCGTCGCCGTCCTGGGTGTACCGGGCGTCGAACTCGGCCAGTTCGGCGGCGCTCCGGGGGTCGCCCGGGTGGGCCGTGGCCAGCACACAGGCCCGTACGCAGGCGGCGTCGTCGAAGTAGTGCGGGTTGTCGTGCCCGCTGGCGGGCGGGCGCAGTCCGGTCGCCAGGTTGCCGAGCCCGGCATGGACGGAGATACGGGCGCGCAGCGGCAGTACCGCCGACTCGACCTCGGGGGCGCGTTCGGCCGCCGCCGCGACCTCGCCGGCGACGGCGTTCCAGGTCAGGTCGATCGCGGCCCGGATACGCCGCTCCCGGCCGAGGTCGCCGAGCGCCGCGTCGTCCCCCGCCCGCAGCAGGGCCTCCGCGGCGAACACCGCCCACTCCGCGTCGTCGGAGGGGCCGAGGCGCAGCGGCTCCGGAGGCTGGTTGAGCGCGATGGGCACGGGCAGCGTCGTCGTCGCGTTCAGCTCGGCGAACGTGTCCAGTTCCCGGGTGAGCCGCCGGGTCCACTCCGGCATCCGAGCGGCCCGATGCCGCGCGGCGGGCCACCCGGCGGCATCCCCGGCGGCCAGCCCCAACAACAGCCCTTCGACCCGCCGCGTCACGGCCGCGCCTCGTCTTTGTCGCTGATGGCGGTGTGGCCGTGCCGCGCGTGCGGATCGCCTGCCGCCACCGGCGGGCGGCTGTTCCATGCCGGCTTCTCGGCGGGGCGGCTCATGGTTGCGCCTTGTCTTCGTCGCTGGTGGGGACGTGGTTGCGCCGGGCGTGCGGGCTGCCGTCACCGGCGGGTCGCTGTTCCGCGCGGGGTCGCCGGCCGCCGGCTTCGTGGTTACGCCTCGCCTTCGTCGCTGGTGGGGGATGGCTGTGCCGGGTGTGCCGGCGTGGCGACATCGACGGGTGGCCGTTCCGGGCCGGGTGATCGGTTGCCGCTGTGGCGGGGTAACCCCGTGTGGCCGGGTGTTCGGGTGCGTGCCCCGCGGCGGGCCTCGTCCGGTGGTTCACGGCCGCGCCTCCTCGTCTCCGGCGGTGAGTGCGTACGCCGACCGGTCCGGAGCGGGGAGTGCCTCAGGTCGTACGGGGGCTTCGTGCCGGGGGAGACCGGTGGAGGCGCTCACCAGCAGGTCCGCCACGTCCAGTACGTGCCGGCCCGCCATCGACGGCAGGCAGCTGCCCCGGGCGGGGCCGATGGCCGTCGCCCACTCGTCCGGGATGGCCGAGAGTCCCTGCGTCGCGCCGGCCAGCGCGCCCGCGACCGCCGCCGTGGTGTCGGCGTCGCGGCCCATGTTGACGGCGGCGAGGACCGCCTCGCGGAAGTCGCCGTCGGCGGCGGCGTACGCGCCGAAGGCCAGGGCGACCGCTTCGGGGGCCAGGTCGGTCCAGGGATAGCCGCCGATGACCACCGCGGAGCGGACCGCGCGTTCGCCGCGGTGGGCGGCGGCCGTGGCCCGGCGCAGCGAGCGGGCCGTCCAGGAGTCGTCCGGGACGACGGCGAGGGCGGCGGCCACGACCGCGACCGGGGTCGCGCCCGCCATCGCCGCCGCGACCCCGGCGGCCACCGCCCGGCCGCCGTGGATGCCCTCACCCTCGTGGCTGACCGAGCCGTCGATCGCCACCAGCCGGGCCGCCTCGGCGGGCCGCCCGGCGGCGAACACCCCGAACGGCGCCGCCCGCATGGCGAGCCCGTCGCTCCAGGCGTGCCGGTGCTGGGCGGAGATGGGGGCGGCCAGCCCCCGGCGCAGGTTCTCCAGCGTGCCCCGCTCGCTGAACCCCGCCCCGCGGAAGGGGCCCTCGGCGCGGTCGGCGATGAACTCGTGCCAGGCCGCCTCCACCAGGGCGGGGGTGAGCGCATGGCCGTGCCGGGCCAGCAGCAGCCCGGAGAAGATGGCGTACTCGGTGTCGTCCGTGCCGGCCGGCCGGTCGGTGACGTAGCCGGTGATCCGGCCCCAGCGGGCGCGGATCTCGGACGGCTTCAGGTTCTCCGCGGGCGCCCCGAGCGCGTCTCCGACGGCGAGGCCGAGCAGCGCGCCGTGTGCCCGTTCGCGCGAGGCGGCCGGCGCCGGGGTCTGCGGGGCGCGGATGGTCGATCCCATGGCGGGCTCTCCTCTCGGGGCGACCCGCAGGGCGGGGAGCCCTCAGCGGAACTGTCCCCGGCGCGGGGCCCGGTGCAGCCTCGGGAACCTCACCATCACCCGTACGACATCTGGGCGCACTACGTCACGGATGAGCGTCACGACGCAAAACCGCAGGTTAGCCCAGCCTTCCCTTGCTGGCGGTGATGAAATTTCCAGCATAGATTCAGTGTTGTCAAAAAGTAGAACTCGTCCAAAAGTCAGCCTTACCTA
Organism: Streptomyces sp. NPDC004721; assembly: GCF_053601495.1. Classification (NCBI taxonomy): domain Bacteria; kingdom Bacillati; phylum Actinomycetota; class Actinomycetes; order Kitasatosporales; family Streptomycetaceae; genus Streptomyces; species Streptomyces sp. NPDC004721. The sequence continues at coordinate 147,391 of NZ_JBSGBZ010000007.1, read as the reverse complement.
AGTTCTCGTCGGCTCTCAGGGGGACCTCGTCATGGCCATCATCGACACCGAAGCGACGCTCCACGAGGCGCACCGCGACAACCACACGCACCGCGACGTGAACGGTGGCTGGCTGCGTCCCGCGGTCTTCGGCGCGATGGACGGCCTGGTCTCCAACCTCGCCCTGATGACCGGTGTGGCGGGCGGCGCGGTGGGCCAGCAGACCATTGTCCTCACCGGCCTCGCGGGCCTGGCCGCGGGTGCCTTCTCCATGGCGGCCGGCGAGTACACCTCCGTCGCCTCGCAGCGCGAGCTGGTCGAGGCCGAGCTGGACGTCGAGCGCCGTGAGCTGCGCAAGCACCCGGAGGACGAGGAGCGGGAGCTGGCCGCCCTGTACGTCTCGCGCGGCGTGGAACCCGGGCTCGCCCAGGAGGTGGCCCGGCAGCTGTCGAAGGACCCGGAGCAGGCCCTGGAGATACACGCCCGCGAGGAGCTGGGCGTCGACCCCGGCGACCTGCCCTCCCCGCTGGTCGCCGCCGTGTCGTCGTTCGGCTCGTTCGCGCTCGGCGCGCTGCTGCCGCTGCTGCCGTACCTGCTGGGCGCCAGCGCGTTGTGGCCGGCCGTGCTGCTCGCCCTCCTCGGGCTGTTCGCCTGTGGCGCGGTAGTGGCCAAGGTGACGGCGCGTAGCTGGTGGTACAGCGGTGTGCGGCAGCTCGCCCTGGGTGGTGCCGCCGCCGGTGTGACCTACGCCCTGGGTACCCTGTTCGGAACCGCCGTAGGATAAGGCGCTGGAACTTATGCGGACAGTTGCATAAGTAAGCCGTTGCTCGTTACCCGTTGGTTTCGGCCGTGTGACCACGGGGCATGAGCCGTAAGCACCCGCAGGCAATGAGGCCTGTCGCGCATGCGCAGGGCCGGGCGACTCCGTCCTCCCTGTTCCTCCGGGCCGACGGACACCGATCCGACCGATCTCGTCCGCCGCCCGCCCACAGCTTTCACCGCCGGTCGCGGTACCCCCTGTCGACCCACGGTGCCCGCATGCTGGAACGGAGTTTCCGATTCCCGAGAAACCCCCCATCATGTAATCTGCATGAAATTTCGCATTTCCGGCAGAGGGCCAACGTCGTCCCTCGGCACTCGCACTTGCCACATGACGACGACGGGAGAGCCGATGCGTATGCCGCGCCAGCCGTCCCAGCATCCCGCGAACGACCAGAACTGGTCGTTCATGGATGCCCGCCCTGCCGCGCAGGGGATGTACGACCCCCGCAACGAGCACGACGCCTGCGGCGTCGGCTTCGTGGCCACCCTCACCGGCGAGGCGAGCCATGCGCTGGTCGAACAGGCGCTCACGGTTCTCCGCAACCTGGAACACCGCGGCGCGACCGGCTCCGAGCCGGACTCCGGCGACGGCGCCGGTCTGCTCTCCCAGGTGCCCGACGCGTTCCTGCGCGAGGTGGCCGGATTCGAACTGCCCGCGGCCGGTGCCTACGCCGTCGGCATCGCCTTCCTGCCCGAGGACGGCACCGAGGACACCGTCTCGCGCATCGAGGCGATAGCGGGCGACGAGGGTCTGACCGTCCTCGGATGGCGCGAGGTCCCGGTCGCCCCCGACCTGCTCGGCGCCACCGCCCGCTCCACCATGCCCGTCTTCCGCCAGCTGTTCGTCACCGACGGCGTGAGCGAGGGCATCGCCCTGGACCGCAAGGCGTTCGTGCTGCGCAAGCGCGCCGAACGCGAGGCCGGCGTCTACTTCCCGTCGCTGTCGGCCCGCACCCTCGTCTACAAGGGCATGCTCACCACCGGCCAGCTCGAGCCCTTCTTCCCGGACCTGTCCGACCGCCGCTTCGCCTCGGCCATCGCGCTCGTCCACTCCCGCTTCTCCACGAACACCTTCCCGAGCTGGCCGCTCGCGCACCCGTACCGCTTCGTCGCGCACAACGGCGAGATCAACACCGTCCAGGGCAACCGCAACTGGATGCGTGCCCGTGAGTCCCGGCTGGCCTCCGGCCTGTTCGGCCCCCAGGAGACGCTGGAGCGGACCTTCCCGGTGTGTACGCCGGGCGCCTCCGACTCCGCCTCCTTCGACGAGGTCCTGGAGCTGCTCCACCTCGGCGGCCGCTCGCTGCCGCACTCCGTGCTGATGATGATCCCGGAGGCGTGGGAGAACCACGACGCCATGGACCCGGCCCGGCGCGCCTTCTACGAGTACCACTCCACGATGATGGAGCCCTGGGACGGCCCGGCCTGCGTCACCTTCACCGACGGCACCCAGGTCGGCGCCGTGCTCGACCGCAACGGTCTGCGCCCCGGCCGCTACTGGGTCACCGACGACGGCCTCGTCGTCCTCGGCTCCGAGGTCGGCGTGCTCGACATCGACCCGGCCAGGGTCGTCCGCAAGGGCCGGCTCCAGCCCGGCCGCATGTTCCTCGTCGACACCGCCGAGCACCGCATCATCGAGGACGACGAGATCAAGGCGACCCTCGCCGCCGAGGAGCCCTACGCCGAGTGGGTCCAGGCCGGCGAGATCGAGCTGGGCGACCTGCCCGAGCGCGAGCACATCGTGCACACCCACGCCTCGGTCACCCGCCGCCAGCAGACCTTCGGCTACACCGAGGAGGAGCTGCGCGTCCTGCTCGCGCCGATGGCCAAGACCGGCGCCGAGCCGATCGGCTCCATGGGCACCGACTCGCCGATCGCGGCCCTCTCCGAGCGCCCGCGGCTGCTCTTCGACTACTTCACCCAGCTGTTCGCGCAGGTCACCAACCCGCCGCTGGACGCGATCCGTGAGGAGCTGGTCACCTCCCTGCGCAGCTCGCTCGGTCCGCAGGGCAACCTGCTCGAACCGACCGCGGCCTCCTGCCGCAGCGTCGTCCTGCCCTTCCCGGTGATCGACAACGACGAGCTGGCCAAGCTCATCCACATCAACGCCGACGGCGACATGCCCGGCTTCAAGGCCGCGACCCTCTCCGGCCTGTACCGGGTCTCCGGTGGCGGCGAGGCGCTGGCCGCGCGCATCGAGGAGATCTGCGCCGAGGCCGACGCCGCCATCGGCAACGGCGCCCGCCTGATCGTCCTGTCCGACCGCCACTCGGACGCCGAGCACGCCCCGATCCCGTCGCTGCTGCTCACCGCGGCCGTCCACCACCATCTGATCCGCACCAAGCAGCGCACCCACGTGGGCCTGCTGGTGGAGGCCGGCGACGTCCGCGAGGTCCACCACGTCGCCCTGCTGATCGGCTACGGCGCCGCCGCGGTCAACCCGTACCTGGCGATGGAGTCCGTCGAGGACCTGGTCCGCGCGGGCACCTTCCTGCCGGGCGGCGAGCCCGAGGACGCCCTGCGCAACCTGATCCACGCACTCGGCAAGGGCGTGCTGAAGGTCATGTCCAAGATGGGCATCTCCACCGTCGCCTCCTACCGCGGCGCCCAGGTCTTCGAGGCCGTCGGCCTGGACGAGGCCTTCGTCGACAAGTACTTCGACGGCACCGCCACCAAGATCGGCGGCGTCGGCATCGACGTCGTCGCCAAGGAGGTCGCCGCCCGCCACGCCAAGGCCTACCCGGCCTCCGGGATCGCCCCTGCGCACCGCGCGCTGGAGATCGGCGGCGAGTACCAGTGGCGCCGCGAGGGCGAGCCGCACCTGTTCGACCCGGAGACGGTCTTCCGCCTCCAGCACTCCACGCGCACCGGCCGCTACGACATCTTCAAGAAGTACACGGACCGGGTGAACGAGCAGTCCGAGCGCCTGATGACGCTGCGCGGCCTGTTCGGTTTCGCTTCCGACCGCGCGCCGATCCCCGTCGAGGAGGTCGAGCCGGTCTCCGAGATCGTCAAGCGCTTCTCCACCGGCGCGATGTCGTACGGCTCCATCTCCAAGGAGGCGCACGAGACCCTTGCCATCGCCATGAACCAGCTGGGCGGCAAGTCCAACACCGGTGAGGGCGGCGAGGACGCGGACCGCCTGTACGACCCGGCCCGCCGGTCCGCCATCAAGCAGGTGGCCTCCGGCCGCTTCGGGGTGACCAGCGAGTACCTCGTCAACTCCGACGACATACAGATCAAGATGGCCCAGGGCGCCAAGCCCGGCGAGGGCGGCCAGCTGCCCGGCCACAAGGTCTACCCGTGGGTGGCCAGGACCCGGCACTCGACCCCCGGCGTCGGCCTGATCTCCCCGCCGCCGCACCACGACATCTACTCCATCGAGGACCTGGCCCAGCTGATCCACGACCTGAAGAACGCGAACCCGCGGGCGCGGATCCACGTCAAGCTGGTCTCCGAGGTCGGTGTCGGCACGGTGGCCGCCGGCGTCTCCAAGGCGCACGCCGACGTGGTCCTGATCTCCGGCCACGACGGCGGTACCGGTGCCTCCCCGCTGACCTCGCTGAAGCACGCGGGCGGCCCCTGGGAGCTGGGCCTGGCCGAGACCCAGCAGACGCTTCTGCTCAACGGACTGCGGGACCGCATCGTCGTGCAGACCGACGGTCAGCTCAAGACCGGCCGCGACGTGGTGATCGCGGCGCTGCTGGGCGCCGAGGAGTTCGGCTTCGCGACCGCGCCGCTGGTCGTCTCCGGCTGCGTGATGATGCGCGTGTGCCACCTGGACACCTGCCCGGTCGGCATCGCCACCCAGAACCCGGTGCTGCGCGAACGGTTCTCCGGCCAGGCCGAGTACGTGGTGAACTTCTTCCGGTTCATCGCCGAGGAGGTCCGCCAACTGCTCGCCGAACTGGGCTTCCGCTCCGTCGAGGAGGCCGTCGGCCACGCCGAGGTCCTGGACGTGGCCCGGGCGGTCGACCACTGGAAGGCGCAGGGCCTGGACCTGGAGCCGCTGTTCCACGTGCCCGAGCTGCCCGAGGGCGCGGTGCGCCACCAGGTGACCGCCCAGGACCACGGCCTGGAGAAGGCGCTCGACAACGAGCTGATCAGGCTCGCCGCCGACTCCCTGGCCGCGCCCGGCGCCGCCGACGCCCAGCCGGTGCGCGCCCAGGTCGCCATCCGCAACATCAACCGCACGGTCGGCACCATGCTCGGCCACGAGGTGACGAAGAAGTTCGGCGGTGCGGGACTGCCCGACGACACCATCGACATCACCTTCACCGGGTCGGCCGGCCAGTCCTTCGGCGCCTTCGTCCCGCGCGGCATCACGCTGCGCCTGGAGGGCGACGCCAACGACTATGTCGGCAAGGGTCTTTCGGGCGGCCGGATCGTGGTCCGCCCGGACCGCGCCGCCGACCACCTCGCCGAGTACAGCGTCATCGCGGGCAACACCCTCGCCTACGGCGCGACCGGCGGCGAGATGTTCCTGCGCGGCAAGACCGGTGAGCGGTTCTGCGTGCGCAACTCCGGCGCGCTGGTCGTCTCCGAGGGCGTGGGCGACCACGGCTGCGAGTACATGACCGGCGGGCGCGCGGTGGTCCTCGGCGAGACCGGCCGCAACTTCGCGGCCGGCATGTCCGGCGGCATCGCCTACGTCGTCGACCTCGACCGCGACAACGTCAACCCCGGCAACGCCGACGCGGTCGGGCCGCTGGACGACTCCGACCGGCAGTGGCTGCACGACGTGGTGCGCCGGCACCAGGAGGAGACGGGCTCGACCGTCGCCGAGAAGCTGCTCGCCGAGTGGGACACCGCGGTGGAGCGCTTCAGCAAGATCATCCCCAGCACCTACAAGGCAGTGCTCGCCGCCAAGGACGCCGCCGAGCGGGCCGGTCTGTCCGAGACCGAGATCACCGAGAAGATGATGGAGGCGGCGATCCATGGCTGACCCGAAGGGCTTTCTGAATCACGGCCGCGAGGTCGCCGAGTCCCGCCCGGTCGAGGAGCGCAAGAGGGACTGGAACGAGGTCTACGTTCCCGGCTCGCTGCTGCCGATCATCAGCAAGCAGGCCGGCCGGTGCATGGACTGCGGCATCCCGTTCTGCCACAACGGCTGCCCGCTCGGGAACCTGATCCCGGAGTGGAACGACTACGCCTACCGCGGGGACTGGGCCGCCGCCTCCGAGCGGCTGCACGCGACGAACAACTTCCCCGAGTTCACGGGCCGGTTGTGCCCGGCGCCCTGCGAGTCGGCCTGTGTGCTCGGCATCAACCAGCCGCCGGTCACCATCAAGAACGTCGAGGTCTCGATCATCGACAAGGCGTGGGAGGGCGGCGACGTCGCCCCGCGGATCCCCGAGCGACTGTCCGGCAAGACCGTCGCGGTCATCGGCTCCGGCCCGGCGGGCCTGGCCGCCGCCCAGCAGCTGACCAGGGCGGGCCACACCGTCGCCGTCTACGAGCGCGCGGACCGCGTCGGAGGCCTCCTGCGCTACGGCATCCCCGAGTTCAAGATGGAGAAGCGGCACATCAACCGCCGTATCGAGCAGATGCGCGCGGAGGGCACCCGCTTCCGTACCGGCGTCGAGATCGGCCGCGACCTGAAGGCCACCGACCTCAAGAAGCGCTACGACGCGGTCGTCATCGCCGCCGGCTCCACCACCGCCCGCGACCTTCCCGTCCCCGGCCGCGAACTCAAGGGCGTCCACCAGGCGATGGAGTACCTGCCCCTGGCCAACAAGGTCCAGGAGGGCGACTACGTGGTGGCGCCGATCTCGGCGGAGGGCAAGCACGTCGTGGTCATCGGCGGCGGTGACACGGGCGCGGACTGCGTGGGCACCGCCCACCGCCAGGGCGCGGCCTCCGTCACCCAGTTGGAGATCATGGCCCGCCCGAACGACGAGCGGCACCCGGTCGACCAGCCCTGGCCGACCTTCCCGATCCTCTACAAGGTCACCTCGGCCCACGAGGAGGGCGGCGAGCGGATCTACTCGGCCTCCACGACCCACTTCGAGGGCGACGAGGACGGCAACGTGCAGTGGCTGCACCTGGCCGAGGTCGAGTTCGTGGACGGCAGGCCGGCCCCCAAGCCGGGCAGCGAGCGCAGGATCCCGGCCCAGCTGGTCACCCTGGCCATGGGCTTCACCGGCACCGACCGGGAGAACGGCTTGGTCGACCAGTTCGGCCTGGAGCTGGACGAGCGCGGTAACATCGCCCGTGACGCGGACTTCCAGACCAACGTGCCCGGTGTCTTCGTCGCCGGTGACGCCGGCCGCGGCCAGTCCCTCATCGTGTGGGCGATCGCCGAGGGCCGCTCGGCCGCCCGCGGCGTCGACCGCCACCTCATGGGCGCCGGCGACCTGCCGGCCCCGATCCGCCCGACGGACCGCTCGCTGACGGTCTGACGGCACAACGGTGACCTGACGGTCGCTCATATACGTCCCACACAAAGGCGTGTGGAACACAGGCGGCGCCTGCCCAGTCCCCGACCGGACCACAGGGCAGGCGCCGCCGCATGTCCCAAGCGCTAGGACGCCTTGTACGTCTCCCCGTACACCTTCCACACCAGCGGGGTCTTCAGGTCCATGTTCCCGTCGTACAGGAACTGCCGCTGGGCGGTGTCGATGCGGCTGGTGTCGCGGTTCGTCTTCCGGGCCTTCATGGCCTCGCGGCGGATGTCCAGGAAGACGTCGAGGTAGCTCTTCTCCCGGCCGCCCGCGGCCGGGGTGTCGGCCTCCTTCAGGGCGTGCTCGCGCAGGGCGTAGAAGCCGTCCTTGTCGACGCCGGGGCCGTGGAAGACCATCGCGTCGTAGTAGATGAACTGGCCCAGCGTGCCGAGGCCGTCGAGCTTGGCGAGGCGGACGGCCGGGTTGAAGTAGGCGCGGTCGCGCTCGTCCTCCTGGGCCTTGCGGAACGCCGGACGTTCGGACTCCGCCTTCCACGCCGAGGTGAAGTCCGGGTCCAGGCCCTCGTGGGAGTCCGTGCCGTCCACCTCGCGCAGCGCCGGCAGGAAGCGGGCGAGGCCGTTGTCCGGGTGGGCCTTGGTGTAGCGCTCGACCAGGGTCAGCAGGTCGTGGGTACCGGTGCAGTAGCCGACGATCCCCGCGGTGTAGCCGTCGCCGTCGTCGACGTCCTCGATATAGCCGTAGGTGCTGCGCCAGTCGAGCGTGGAGTTCTCGGCGCTCGCCACGAGCCGCTGGGCCAGCTCCTTCTTCGCGGGCGCGGCCAGGCCCGGCGGTGCCTGGGCGACCACCTCGTCGTCCTGGGCCTTCTCCGACCGTTCGGCCCGCGCCTTGGCGTCCTCACGGGACTCGTGCGCGGCCGTGTGCTGCTTCGGCGCGGACGGGTCCGGGTCCCGCGGATCGAAGGCGAGCAGAACCGCCAACGCGACGACCGGAGTGGCCACCAAAAACAATATTCCAGGACGTTTCATGAAAATTACCGTACGGCCCTGATCAGGCCGCCCCTCCCGACAGTTCCGAGACCTTCGCCCAGCTGAGCGCCATGAGCAGGACCAGCAGGGCCACGCACACGCCCGCCTGGACCAGAGTGCGACGGCCGCCGCGCGGCGCGTACGCGTACGCCAGGGTCACCACGCCGCCCGCCAGCAGGCCACCGAGGTGCGCCTGCCAGGAAGTGAGCCCGGCGGAGATCACCAGCCACAGCAGCAGGCCCGCCATGTACCGGTTGACGTCGTTCATGTCGTAGCCCAGCCGGCGGGCCATGACGTAGTACGCGGCGCCGAGACCGAAGATCGCGCCGGACGCGCCGACCGTCAGGGCGTCCGGCGCGATCAGCAGGACCAGGACCGAGCCGCCGAGCGCCGACAGCAGGTACAGGGCGAGGTAGCGCGCGCGGCCCAACTGCGCCTCGACCACGCGGCCGGTGCTCCACAGCGCCGCCATGTTCATCACGATGTGCAGGATGCCGAACGTCCCCTCGGTGGCCGGCATATGCAGGAACGCGCCGGTCAGCAGCCTGTACCACTCGCCGCCGACAAGCCCCTCCGCGTGCATGTCGGAGCCGTACGGGTACTCCCACAGGTAGTGGCCGCCGTCGGTCCCCGCCAGTCCGCGCCCGAGCATCCCCAGACTGTCCACGACCGCCGGGCGCACCAACTCGCCCAGATAGGCGGTGACGTTGAGCCCGATGAGGACATACGTCACGACCGGCACCGCGCTGATCCGGCCGCCGAACGCCGTTCGCGCCTGCCGCACCGACCGGGCGCCCTCCCTCACACACTCCGGGCACTGGTGGCCGACGGAGGCCTCCCGCATGCAGTCCGGGCAGATGTACCGGTCGCAGCGGACACAGCGGACGTAGGACTCCACCTTGTTGTGGCGGTAGCAAGTGGTGACGGCGGACTCGGCATCCACGACCGGCTCCTCGGGCAACGCGGGGACATGGCTGAGCCGGTGGGGACGGCGGCGAACAAAATAGCGAAGTGCTGTGACAGATGGTAAAGGTGGGGCCCGCGATCCCGGAACCGCGATCAGGTCAGGTGTCGCACTCCAGGACGGTGCGGCACAGGGCGCACCGGGCGCGCATACGGCCTCCGACCGGGACCCTGATGCGCTGGTGGCAGGTGGGGCAGGAGAAGGACACGCGCAGGGGCTCCGGGCCGCCGCGGCTGAAGGAGTACGGCGCCTCCGGCTGGGCGAGCGGCGCACGGCCGTGGTCCTGGGCGTGCCGGCGGTCGCGGGCGTACCGGCGGCGGCCCGCCCAGCCCGCCGCCGTCAGGGGCGGCTGCTGCTCGTCACTGCGGGCCCGGGCCATGCCCTTGACGTACGCCTCGTACCCCTGGGGGCTGGTGAACCACGTCGAGGGATCCTCACCGAACACCAGCGCCCGCTTGGCCAGCACGTAGCCGAACTCCTCCGGAGTGAGGTAGCCGAGCTTCTGCGACGACACGCCGTCCTCCCGGAAGGCGTCCAGCAGCAGCCAGCCCGCGCCCAGGTACGTCGCCACCGTGTCCGTGAGGATCTCGTTGTCGCGGGTGCTGGGGAAGGACAGGTCCAGGCGGTGCAGGTAGACGTGGGTCACCTCGTGGGCGAGGGCCGCGCCGATGTCCCGGCGGTGGGTGCGGAAGCGGTCGTTCAGCTCGACGAAGTACTCGGGGCCCGCCGCCAGCTCGACGTTCGCCGCGTGCGTCATCTCGCGGAAGCCGACGATCATGCGGGCGTCCGGCAGCCGGTAGTGGCGGACCAGTTCGCGGGCCACGCGCTGGGCCCCCAGATGCAGGTCGTCGGTGTCGCAGAAGGCCACGTCGGCCGGGGCCACGCTGGTCGCGAACGTCTGCACGGTGCCGTAGGAGAGCCGCTTGTACAGGGAGGTGATCGCGGCCCGCACCGTCTCCAGATGCGGGTAGCCGTGCACCACCGGTCCGCCGTTCGCCACGTCCGAACCCCCAAAGACGCCCTGAACTCTCTCCCACTTTATGCGCGGGAGCCCCGGTTCCGCCCGGCGTCCGCGTCCCACGGTGCCTGGCGCCCGCCGTCCGCACCCGCTGTTGACCACGGGTCGGACGCTCATGATCGGAGCGCCGCCCACCCCGTAGGGTTGGAGCCCATGACCACCAGCAGCACCGGTACCGGTGACGTCGCCCCCGCCGTTCACGAGGAGCTCGCGCGGCTGCGCGAGAGCATCGACAACATCGACGCGGCCGTCGTCCACATGCTCGCCGAGCGGTTCAAGGCGACCCAGCAGGTCGGCCACCTCAAGGCCGCCCACCAGCTGCCGCCCGCCGACCCGGCCCGCGAGGCCCGGCAGATCGCCCGGCTGCGCTCCCTCGCCGAGGACGCCAAACTGGACCCGGCGTTCGCCGAGAAGTTCCTGAACTTCATCATCGCCGAGGTGATCCGCCACCACGAGCGCATCGCGGAGGACGCCGGCAACGGCGAGACACCGGCTACCTGACCGCCGCCTGCCCGCCTGCCCGCCTGCCCGCGCGCCGCCGAACGCGCCCCCGCGGACCGCGAACGCCTTGCGTCCCTCGGCGACACCCCCTCGTGTCCGCTCCGGGCCATCAGGCAGCATGGCGTCCATGTCCGTACTCACGCGCGACGAAGCGCAGACCCGTGCCAAGCTCCTCGACGTCCACCGCTACACCGTCGACCTCGACCTGACCGGCGGGGACGACACCTTCGACTCCCGGACCGCGATCCGGTTCACCGTACGGGCAGACCCGGACAGCACGGACACGTTCGTCGAGCTCAAGCCCGCCCACCTGCGCTCCGCCACCCTCGACGGACAGCCCCTCGACCCACGCGATCTCACCGGCAACCGCCTGCCGCTGAAGAACCTCGCCCCCGGTGAGCACGAACTGCGCATCGACGCCGCCATGCGCTACTCCCGCACCGGCGAGGGCATGCACCGTTTCACCGACCCCACCGACGGCGAGGCCTACGTCTACACGCAGCTGTTCCTGGACGACGTCCAGCGCGTCTTCGCCGCCTTCGACCAGCCCGACCTCAAGGCCGTCTTCGAAGTCGCCGTCACCGCCCCCGAGGGCTGGACCGTCCTCGCCAACGGCGTCACCGAGCACACCGGCGACGGCGTCTGGAAGGCCGCGCCCACCCCGCTGATCTCCACCTACCTCGTCGCCGTCGCCGCCGGCCCCTGGCACTCCGTACGCACCGAGCACCGCGGCCTGCCCTTCGGCATCCACTGCCGCCGCTCGCTGGCGCCCCACCTCGCCGCGGACGCCGACGAGATCCTCGACGTCACCCGCGCCTGCTTCGACCGCTACCACGAGAAGTTCGACGAGCCCTACCCCTTCGACTCCTACGACCAGGCCTTCGTCCCCGAGTTCAACGCGGGCGCCATGGAGAACCCGGGCCTGGTCACCTTCCGCGACGAGTTCGTCTACCGCTCCGCCGTCACCGACACCGAGCGGCAGACCCGCGCCATGGTCATCGCCCACGAGATGGCCCACATGTGGTTCGGCGACCTGGTCACCCTCAGGTGGTGGGACGACATCTGGCTGAACGAGTCCTTCGCCGAGTACATGGGCTACCAGACCACCGCCGAGGCCACCCGCTTCACCGGCACCTGGACCGACTTCGGCGTCGCCCGCAAGTCCTGGGGCTACGACGCCGACCAGCGCCCCTCCACCCACCCCGTCGCCCCCGACGCCGTCGACGACACCGCCTCCGCCCTGCTCAACTTCGACGGCATCTCCTACGCCAAGGGCGCCTCCGCCCTGCGGCAACTGGTCGCCTGGCTCGGCGAGAAGGACTTCCTGGCCGGTATCAACACCCACTTCAAGCGGCACCGGTTCGCCAACGCCACCCTCGCCGACTTCATCGACTCCCTCGCCTCCGCCACCGACCGCGACGTGCACGCCTGGGCCGAGGCCTGGCTGCGCACCACCGGCGTGGACACGCTCACCGCGTCCGTCGACGCCGTGCCCGGCCAGTGGACCCTCGCCCTCGACCGCGACGGCAGCCGCCCGCACCGCGTCACCGTCGGCGTCTACGACCGCGACCTGGGCGACGGCCGCAGCCTGGTCGTCCGGGAGCGCTACGAGACCGACGTCCCGCAGGACGGCGCCGGCCGCGCGCGCTCCGGCACCCGGCCCGCCCTGGTCGTGCCCAACGACCAGGACCTGACCTACGCCAAGATCCGCCTGGACGAGACCTCCCTGGAGACCGCCCTGCGCGGCCTGTCCGGCGTCCCCGACGCGCTCACCCGCGCCGTGGTGTGGAACACGCTGCGCGACATGGTCCGCGACGGTGAACTCGCCCCCGCCGACTATCTGGCGACCGCCTCCGCCCACCTGCCCGAGGAGACCGACCTCGCCCTCGTCCAGGGCGTCCTGGCCTTCGCCACCGGGCAGATCGCCGACCGGTACGTCGACCCCGGGCAGCGGCCCGCCGCCGTCGCCGCCCTCGGCTCCCTGTGCCGCGACCTCATCCGCCGCACCGAGGACGGCGACAACCCCGGCCTGCGCCTGATCGCCGTGCGCCACTTCATCGACGTCGCCGCCCACCCGGACACCATCGCCGCCTGGCTCGCCGACGGCACCGTCCCCGGCGGCCCCGAACTCGACCCGGAGCTGCGCTGGCGCGTCCTGAGCCGCCTCGCCGTCCTCGGCGCCGTCGACGAGGCCGCCATCGCCGAGGAACTCGGCCGCGACCCGTCCGCCACCGGCCAGGAGGGCGCCGCCCGCTGCCGGGCCGCGCTGCCCGACGCCGAGGCCAAGCGCGCGGCCTGGGAGTCGATGTTCGCCACCGACGAGCGCACCGACCTGTCGAACTACCTGTTCATCGCCACCGCGCAGGGCTTCTGGCAGCCCGAACAGGCCGATCTCGTACGGGACTACGTCCCCCGCTTCTACCAGGACGCGGTCGCCCTCGCCGACCGCCGCGGCCCCGCCATCGCCGAGGCCGCCGGACGCTGGGCGTTCCCGGTGCACGCCGTCGACGCCGACCACCTGCGGCTGGGCGAGGCCTGCCTGCACGACGGCGCCCCCACCCCGGCGCTCCGCCGCAAGCTCGTCGACCAGCTCGACGACCTGTCCCGGACGCTGAAGGTACGGGAGGCGTAGAACACGACCGGTCGCCGCCGGTCTGCGGGCCGGCGACGACCGGGATCACCGCCCCGCTGTGGGCACCCCGCGAAGCCGGCCCTCCTGCTCTCCTCCCCGAAGACCGGCGCTACGTCGAGCCCGTCCACCACCCCCTTTCCGAGGGGACGCCCGGCTGTTCAGGGCGGTGGTGTGGTGGTCACTCGTTCGTGTGGGCCTGGTGGGATTCGAAGAGGGGAGCGAGCGGTGGGATTACGTTGACGGCATGTCACGTTTTCGTATGTATCCGACGAGCGAGCAGGCGGGCATTATGCTCGAACACTGCGCGCACGCCCGGTACGTGTGGAACCTGGCCCTCGAGCAGCACGCGCACTGGGCGCCGGGCAGGAACCCCGCCCCGGGGTTTGCCGAGCAGTGCCGTCAGCTGACCGAGGCGCGCCGGGCAAGTGAGTGGCTGCACGCGGGGAATGCTGATGTGCAGCAGCAGGCATTGAAGGATTTCGCCAGGGCGAAGAACGCGCGGTTCACCTCCGGGCTCGGCGAGCCGACGTGGCGGAAGAAGTTCGTGCACGAGGGTTTCCGCGTGATCGGCACGGATCGGGTGCCGGAGTTCGAGGGCGACGGTAGGCCGAAGCTGAACGCCAAGGGCAGGCAGGTCATGAGCCGGTTGGTGGTGGTGCAGAAACTCAACCGGCGCTGGGCTCAGGTGAGGGTTCCCGGCTGTGGCTGGGTACGGTTCAGGCCCACCCGCCCGGACCTGCCCCAAGCGAAGACGTTCCGTGTCACCTTCCGCAACGGTCAGTGGCACATCGCGTTCGCGGTCATCCCCGAGCCGATCGGTGCATCCGGCACGGGTGGAGTCATCGGCGTCGACCGGGGAGTCAGGATCACCGCCGCGTTGTCGGACGGGCGGAAGCTGAACTGCCCGCAGCTCACCGTCCGGGAGCGTGCCCGGATCCGTAAGCACCAGCGTCGGGCGGCCCGCGCCCCGAAGGGAAGCGAGTGCAAGCGAGCCGAGCACGCCAAGGTGGCCAAGCTCAAGGCCCGCGAAGCCGGCCGACGCAAGGACTGGTGCGAGAAAACCTCGACGATGCTCGCCCGCGGCTATGACCTGGTGCGGTTCGAAAAGCTGAACATCAAGAACATGACCGCCTCAGCGGAGGGGACCATCGAGCAGCCCGGCAGGAATGTACGAGCCAAGGCTGGGCTGAACCGGGCGATCCTTGCCCAGGGCTGGGGCCTCCTGCGTCGTCGGACGCAGGAGAAGGCCCATGGCCGGGTCGAAGACGTACCCGCCCAGTACACGTCTTTGCGCTGTAGTGCCTGCGGATGGATCGAGAAGAACTCGCGCAAGAGCCAAGCCGAGTTCGTCTGCGTGTCCTGCGGGTTCAGCTGCAACGCCGATGAGAATGCAGCACAGAACGTCGCGGCAGGACAGGGCGGCATTCCCCGCCCCCGGCGCACAGCCGGTGCCGGAGGGGTGACAGCGGCCACCAGCCGCTCGAGCGCCCGTGAACCTCAACCCGCCTGGGTTGGAATCCCCCTCTTTTGAAAGAGGGGGAGGATGTCAAGGAGGACAGTCCCATGAGCACCCCGCCGCCCCCGGAGCACCCCGCCCGCCTCGCCTCCGGCCCCGACGGCCCGCACGCCCTGCGGCCCCTGCTCGACACCGTGCTCGACGCCCTCGACAGCGGCCGCCGCGCCCGCGGCGGCCCCCTGCCCGCGGGCGGGCCCGAGGTGGTCGCCGCCCGGGTGCGCGACGCCGTGGGCGAGGTCCTGCCCGAGCACGGCGACCCGGACGCCCTGCGCGGCCTCGTGCACGCGCTCGCCGAAGGCGCCGCCGACCCCGCCGACCCGCTGTGCGCGGCCCATCTGCACTGCCCGCCGCTCGCCGTGGCCACCGCCGCCGACCTCGCCGTCAGCGCCCTCAACCCGTCCCTGGACTCCTGGGACCAGGCACCCGCCGCCTCCGAACTCGAAGCCCTCGTCACGCGGACGCTCGCGCACGAGGCCGGCCTCGCCGACTCCGTCGTCACCACCGGCGGCACCGAGTCCAACCAACTCGCCCTGCTGCTCGCCCGCGAGTCCTGCGGCGGCGGCCTCCGCCTGGTCTGCGGTGCCAACGCGCACCACTCCCTGCCCCGCGCCGCCTGGCTGCTCGGCCTGCCCGAACCCGTGGTCGTGCCCGCACCCTCCGGCACCCTCGACCCCGCCGCGCTGCACAGCGTCCTCACCGACCTCGGCGGACCGCGCGGCTCCCTCCTCGTGGCCGCCACCGCCGGCACCACCGACGCCGGCCTCATCGACCCCCTCCCGGAGATCGCCGGACTCTGTGCCGCCCACGGCGCCCGGCTGCACATCGACGCCGCTCACGGCGGGGGACTGCTGTTCAGCGAACGCCACCGGGACAAGCTGACCGGGCTCGAAGCCGCCCACACCGTCACCCTCGACCTGCACAAACTCGGCTGGCAGCCGGTCGCCGCCGGACTCCTCGCCGTCCGCCACCCCCGCGACCTCGCCGTCCTGCACCAGCGCGCCGACTACCTCAACGCCGGGGACGACACCGAGGCCGGCCTGCCCGATCTGCTCGGCCGCTCCCTGCGCACCACCCGCCGCCCCGACGTCCTCAAGATCGCCGTCACGCTCAAGGCCCTCGGCCGCCGCGGCCTCGGCGCCCTCGTCGACCAGGTCTGCGCCCGCGCCCGTGAGTTCGCCGACCTCATCCACGACCACCCCGGCTTCGAGCTCCACGACCGGCCCACCATCAGCACCGTCCTGTTCCGGCCCGCCGGCGCCACCGCCGACGCCGTCGCCGCCGTACGCCGCCGACTCCTCACCGAAGGCCGCGCCGTCCTCGGCCGCGCCCGCCTCGACGACCGGCTCTGGCTCAAGGCCACCCTGCTCAACCCGGACACCCGGACCGAAGACCTGGCCGCCCTGCTGAAACTGGTGGAAGGAAGCACTCCCCGATGAACCATCCCGCGCACCACACCTCCCAGGCCCCCCGCGACCTGGTCGGCATCGGAATCGGGCCGTTCAACCTGTCCCTGGCCGCGCTCGCCCACCCGCTCATCGGCCTCGACAGCGTCTTCTACGAGCGGCGCCCCCGCTTCCACTGGCACCCCGGCCTGCTCATCGACGGCTCCCGCGTCCAGGTGCCCTTCCTCGCCGACCTGGTCACCCTCGCCGACCCGGCCAGCGAGTGGTCCTTCCTCAACTACCTCAAGACCCGCGGCCGGCTCTTCCCCTTCTACTTCGCCGAACGCTTCCACATCCAGCGCGCCGAGTACGACGCCTACTGCCGCTGGGTCTCCGAGAACCTGCCCGCGGTGCGCTGCGGCCACCAGGTCGACGCCGTCCGCTGGAACCCCGAACTCGCCCTCTTCGAGGTCGACTTCACTCAGCTCGACGCCGACGGAGAAGCACAGGCCGTCGGCCGCGCCCACACCCGCAACGTCGTCCTCGGCATCGGCACCGAACCCCATGTGCCCGCCCCGCTCAGGCCCCTCGCCGACGCCTCCGGCGTCCCCGTCGTACACGCCGCCGACTACCTCGGCCACCGCGACACCCTGCTCGCGGCCGGCCACATCACCGTCGTCGGCTCCGGACAGTCCGGCGCCGAGGTCTTCCTCGACCTGCTGCGCCACCGCCGGGCCGGCGGCGAGCGGCTGCACTGGATCGGCCGCACCGAGGCCTTCGCCCCGATGGAATACTCCAAGCTCGGCCTGGAGCACTTCACCCCCGACTACATGCGCTACTTCCACGCCCTGGCCGAACCCGTGCGCGACCGCCTCGTCGACGGCCAGTGGCAGCTCCACAAGGGCGTCGACGCCGACACCCTCGCCGCCATCCACGACGAGCTCTACCGCCGCACGCTGGACGGCGGCTGGCCCGACGCCGTCCTGACCCCCGGCGTCCGGGTCCGCACCGCCGGCCGGGTCGCCGGCTCCCGGATCGAACTCCACCTCGAACACGTGCAGCAGGGCACCCGCACCCGCCTCACCACCGACGCCGTCGTCCTCGCCACCGGCTACCGCGAACGCCCCGTCACACCCCTGCTCACCGGTCTCGACCCCTATCTGTGCCGCGACGGCAAGGAACGCCTCCGTGTCGACGAGCAGTTCCGCCTCGCCCTCGACCCGGCCATCACCGCCACCGGCTGCCATGTCTACGTGCAGAACGCCGAACGCCACACCCACGGCGTCGGCGCCCCCGACCTGGGCCTCGCCGCCTGGCGCAGCGCCACCATCCTCAACGCGGTGACCGGAACACAGGCCTACCCGCTGCCCGCCCGCACCGCCTTCACCACCTTCGGCCTGGAACGGGAACGGCCCCAGATCCCGCCGTCCCGCCAGGTCAAGGCGCTGACGCCGCTGGCGGACGGGATCTGAGGCCGTCCCTCGAAGAAGGAAACCGATCAGAACACCGGCGTGCCGTTACGCGTCAGCTTCCAGTCCAGCGACGCGAAGTCCTTCGGGTCGAGCACGCCCTTCGCCGTGACCCACTCCGCGATCCGGGTGCGGATCTCGGTCGACTCCGCCCACAGCTCCTTCGCCGAGGCCACGTGCGGGAACGCGCCGCCGCCGTTGGCCCGGTAGTTGTTCACCGCCATCACGAACTCCTGGGCGTCCTCCAGCGCCGCACCGTTGAACGTCAGGTTCTTGATCCGCGAACCGGCCGGCTGGGCGATGTCGATGTCGTACTGCAGCCCCGACACATAGTCGTAGTTGTAGTCCGGGCGGCCGCCCGCGTTCGTCAGCTTGTTCACGTCGACCGTCGCGCCGGCGGCCGTCTGCACGAAGTACTCCGCCGAGTACTCCAGGTACGCCCGCAGCTGGGCACCCGTCATCAACTTGGCGACCAGCGTGTTGTCGTACACGTACAGGCTCGACAGGTCCCGGATCGTCACCTTGCCGGCCGGGATCTCCGAGGTGCGCGAGAAGGGGGAGGCCTGCGAGACGACCGGCAGCGTGGCGTACTGCGTGCCCGCCAGCGCGGCCTTCACCACGTCCTCCTGCACCTTGTTGATCAGGTCGATGATCGGGGCGTCCTTGTAGCGGGCGTCGACGGTGGTGAGGGTCACCGTCGCCTGGCCGACCACCTGGTTGACGTACTTCACGACCTCCGCGTGCTGGTCCGACAGCAGCTTGGTGATCTTCGGGTCGTCGGCGACGGTGTTGGCGTTGCGCAGCGAGGCGGAGACCGACTCCACCTCCCACTGGCCCTTGACGAACACCAGCTCGATGTCGAAGAGGGAGAGCCGCTCGGCATAGCACAGCGGCTCCGACAGCACGACCGTCTTGCCGGTCTTGTCGTTGGCGACCTTCAGCTCCGCGATCTCCTTGTGCGCGTGGCCCACCAGGATCGCGTCGATGCCGGGCACCTGCCGGGCGATGTTCGCGGCGGCGTCCTCCACGTACGGCAGCTGGTCGCCGTACGACGAGGTGCCGGACGTGCCCGAGTGCGCCGAGACGATGACCACGTCCGCGCCCATCGAACGCAGCTTGGGCACCCACTTCGCGGCCTGCTCCTCAAGGCCCGGGAAGTCCAACTTGCCCTGGACGTAGGCCTTGTCCCAGATCGCGATGCCCGGGTTGGTCAGACCCAGCACGGCCACCGTCACCGGGGCGGCACCCGGCACGTGGAACTTCTTCATGAAGTACGGCGGGAAGGCCGGCTTCTGGGTCTTGTGGTCCACCGCGTTCGCGCCGAGCAGTGGGAAGTCGCACTGCTCCTCGAACTTGCGCAGCGTCTCGATGCCGTAGTTGAACTCGTGGTTGCCGAGCGCCACCGCGTCGTACCCGATGGCGTTCATGGCCTTGGCCATCGGGTGCACCGGACCGCGCTTGGCGGTGATCGGGTCGACCTTCGCGTAGTAGTACGTCAGCGGGGTGCCCTGAATCGTGTCACCGGCGTCCAGGAGCAGCGTGTTCTCACGGCCCTTCTCCTTGCGGACCTGGTCGACCAGCGTGGAGACCCGGGCCAGGCCCTGGGCGTTGCCCGCCGCGTCGCTGTACTCGCCGTCCTTGAAGTAGTCCCAGTTGAACACGTGCCCGTGCAGGTCGGTCGTGCCCATGACGGTGAGGGAGTAGCGCTTGCCCGGCTTCTCGGGGTTCTTGCCCGCCGTGGCGGAAGCGGCGGGCGCGGCCTGCGCCGCCGGAGCCGCCACGGCACCGGCCAGCGCCACCCCCGCCCCGGTGGCGGCGGACTTCGAAAGGAACTTCCGGCGGTTCAACGGCATGTCTGGTTCTCCTCGTGAACAGGTCGATGACGCGCGTAGATTCTGGCGGCCCGCGACGAACCGCAACACCCCCGGAAGGTTGCGATCTGATGACCGGCGGGCGCGGAGAACCGGGCACTGGTGACAGAGTGGGACGTATGACCTCAGCCCCCGCACCGGAACCCGTCCCAGCCGTCCCCTACGGCACCCCCGACGCACCCCGGATCGCCGTCCGCGGTGAGGCACACCTCGAAGTCGACCCCGAGATCGCCCGTATCGGCATCACCGTCACCGCCCGCGGCAAGGACCGCCGTTCCGCCCTGGACGACCTCACCCGGCGCAACGCCCGCGTCCTCGACCTCGTCAAGTCCTACGGCCAGGCGGTCGAACACCTGGAGACCGGCGCCTTCTCCATCGCCCCCGAACCGGCCCGGCACGGCCGCGGCGAGCGCGTCCGCACGTACCACGGCGTCGTACGCCTCACCGCCGAACTCTCCGACTTCACCGCCCTCGGTGAACTCACCACCCGACTGGCCGACTTGGAACTCACCCGGGTGGACGGACCCTGGTGGTCGCTGCGCCCGGGCTCGCCGGCCCACCGGGAGGCACGTCGGCAGGCCGTGCAGGAGGCCGTCCAGCGGGCCAGGGAGTACGCCGAGGCGCTCGGCACCTCGCTCACCGCCCTCGTGGAGATCGCCGACATCGGAGTGGAGAGCGCCCCGCCCCAGCCGCAGGCGCCCGGACGGATGCGGGCGATGGCGGCCTACGGAGGTCCGGCGCCGCAGGACGAGGCCGCGCCCCTGGACCTCGAACCCGAGCGGCAGCACGTCCACGCGCAACTCGACGCGCGATTCGTCATGGCACCGCCCAGACTGTGATTACGTCAGTTGCGTCTTCCGGTCCGCGAACGGGGCGAACGCTCGTCGGAGCGCCGCCCCGCACAGTTCAACAGTTGTCAATACTCCTTCATTCAAAGGTTGTTGAGTAGTCACGTCGCACCAATCGTCTACCCACTGGTAAGGCCTAGGCTCACATCATGCGCCGAGCAAAGATCGTCTGTACTCTGGGGCCCGCCACCGATACGTACGACCAGATCAAGGCACTGGTCGACGCCGGAATGGACGTCGCCCGATTCAACCTCAGCCACGGCGGTCACGCCGAACACGAGGAGCGCTACCGGCGCGTACGCCGGGCCGCCGACGAGACCGGACGCAGTGTCGGAATACTCGCCGACCTTCAGGGTCCGAAGATCCGGCTCGGCCGCTTCCGCGAAGGACCCGTACTCCTCGAACGCGGCGACACCTTCACCATCACCGTCGAAGAGGGTGTCGAGGGTGACCGCCGCATCTGCGGCACCACCCACGCCGGCCTCGCCGAGGACGTCACCCCCGGCGAGCGCATCCTCGTCGACGACGGCAAGGTGGGCCTCGAGGTCACCGCCGTCCACGGCCCCCGCGTCCGCACCCGGGTGATCGAGGGCGGCGTGATCTCCGACCACAAGGGGCTCAATCTGCCGGGCGTCGCCGTCTCGGTCCCCGCCCTGTCCAAGAAGGACGAGGACGACCTGCGCTGGGCGCTGCGCACCGGCTTCGACGTCGTCGCGCTGTCCTTCGTCCGCAGTGGCCGGGACATCCTCGAGGTCCACCGTGTCATGGATGACGAGGGCCGCCGCCTCCCCGTCATCGCCAAGATCGAGAAGCCGCAGGCGGTGGAGGCCGTCGACGACATCGTGGCCGCCTTCGACGGCATCATGGTCGCCCGCGGCGACCTGGGCGTGGAAATGCCGCTGGAGCAGGTCCCCATCGTCCAGAAGCGTGCGATCAAGCTGGCCCGGCGGAACGCCAAACCGGTGATCGTCGCCACCCAGATGCTCGACTCGATGATCGGCAACTCCCGCCCGACCCGCGCGGAGGCTTCGGACGTGGCCAACGCGGTGCTCGACGGCACCGACGCGGTGATGCTGTCGGGCGAGACCAGTGTGGGCAAGCACCCGGTGGAGACGGTGCGGACGATGGCCCGCATCGTCGCGGCGGCCGAGGAGGACCTCCTGGCCAAGGGACTGCCGCCGCTGACCGATCACAACAAGCCCCGCACCCAGGGCGGCGCCGTCGCCCGCGCGGCGGCGGAGATCGGCGACTTCCTCGGCGCCAGGTTCCTGGTCGCCTTCACGCAGTCGGGCGACACCGCCCGGCGGCTCTCCCGCTACCGCTCACCCATTCCCCTGCTGGCCTTCACCACGGAGCCGGCCACCCGTTCCCAACTCAGCGCCACCTGGGGCGTGGAGACGTTCCTGGGTCCGCGCGTCGACTCGACCGACGCCATGGTCGACCAGGTCGACGAGCTGCTGCTGCGGTACGGCCGCTGCAAGAAGGGCGACGTGGTGGTGATCACAGCGGGCTCGCCCCCGGGGGTGCCGGGCTCGACGAACCTGGTCAGGGTTCACCACATCGGGGAGGACGACACTCCCAAGTAGAACTTGCGACCTTGGATTTGGAGGAAACGTACCCCGGGTCGGATTCGAACCGACGCTGGATGGTGTTTGAGACCATTGCCTCTACCGCTGGGCTACCGGGGCCCCCTTTGAAACAAAGATCGACGGTCACCCGCCGTCCCCCCACCTTACCGCAGCTGGGTACGCTCTTGGAGCAGTACCGTCCGCCCCGGAACAAGGAGCGCCCCCGTGACCGCCGAGTCGCCCGAGCCCGTAGACGTGTCCGACGACGACAAGTCGCACGTGCCTCCGCTGACGACCCGCGTCGTCATCGCCGAGGACGAGGCGCTGATCCGGCTCGATCTCAAAGAGATGCTGGAGGAAGAGGGCTACCGGGTCGTCGGTGAGGCCGGGGACGGCGAGCGGGCCGTGGAGCTGGCCCGCGAGCACCACCCGGACCTGGTGATCCTCGATGTGAAGATGCCCAAGCTCGACGGCATCTCGGCGGCGGAGCGGATCGCCGAGGAGCGGATCGCGCCCGTGCTCATGCTCACCGCCTTCTCGCAGCGCGACCTGGTGGAGCGCGCCCGGGACGCCGGGGCGATGGCGTACCTGGTGAAGCCGTTCAGCAAGAGCGACGTCGTTCCCGCCATCGAGATGGCCGTCTCGCGGTTCACCGAGCTGAAGGAGCTGGAGAAGGAGGTCGCGGACCTCGCCCAGCGGCTGGAGACCCGCAAGCTGGTCGACCGCGCCAAGTCGATCCTTCAGACGGAGTACGGGCTGACCGAGCCGGCCGCCTTCCGCTGGATCCAGAAGACCTCGATGGACCGCCGCATGTCGATGCAGCAGGTCGCGGAGGCGGTCATCCAGGACAGCGAGGAGAAGAAGGCCGCGAAGGGCGCCAGGCCCGACAAGGACTGAGCCGGGCGGGCCGGTACCCGCAGGCGATGGGCCCGCGTCCCCTCACGGGACGCGGGCCCATTCTCGTTCCGGTGGTCACCGGGCGGGGTCAGTCCTCGCCCAGGTACGCCTTGCGGACCGATTCGTCGTGCAGCAGGTCCTGGCCGGTGCCGGACAGCACGATGTTGCCGACTTCCATGACGTGCCCCTGGTCGGCGAGGGAAAGCGCCGCCTGGGCGTTCTGCTCGACGAGCAGAATCGTCGTGCCCTGGGATTTCAGCTCGGCGATGGTCGCCATGATCTTCTGCATCATGATCGGCGAAAGACCCATGGAGGGCTCGTCGAGCATGAGCAGTTTCGGCTGGGACATCAGTGCCCGGCCCATGGCGAGCATTTGCTGCTCGCCGCCGGAGAGAGTGCCCGCGGCCTGCTTTCTGCGTTCACCCAGGATGGGGAAGAGATCGTAGGCGCGCTGAATGTCCTTTTCGATGCCTTCCCTGTCCTTGCGCAGGAAGGCGCCGAGCCGCAGATTGTCCTCGATCGTCATCCGCGGGAAGATGTGCCGCCCCTCGGGGGAGTGGGCGAGTCCCAGCGAGACGATCTGGTGGGCGGGGACCTTCTTCAACGACTTGCCGTCGAATCTGATGTGCCCGCCGACCGGCTTGAGCAGCCCGGACAGGGTGCGCAGCGTGGTGGTCTTGCCGGCGCCGTTGGTGCCGATGAGGGTGACGACCTGGCCGGCCTCGACCGTGAAGGAGATGCCCTTGACGGCCTGGATCTTGCCGTAGGCGACGCGGAGGTCCTCTACTTCGAGCAGTGCGGTCATCGGTCGTTCTCCTTGCCGGGCGCGGCGTCCTGCGGGGTGTCGTCCTCTGCCTGCGCCTCTGCCTGCGCCTCTGCCTGCGCCTCGGCCGCCTCGGCTTGTATCTCGGCTTTCTCGACCTCGGCGGCCTCCTCGGCGCCGGGGGCGCCCTCGAAGGGTTCGCCGAGGTAGGCGGCGACGACGCGCTCGTCGCGCTGGACGGTGGCGCTGTCGCCCTCGATGAGCTTTTCGCCCTGGACGAGCACGGCGACGCGGTCGCAGAGGTTCATGATGAACCGCATGTCGTGCTCGATGACGAGCACCGCGATGCCCATGTCCCGGATCGCGAAGACCAGTTCCTCGGTGGCCCGGGTCTCCTGCGGGTTCATGCCGGCGGTGGGCTCGTCCAGGAGCAGCAGGCCCGGCTCACTGGCCAGGGCGCGGGCGATCTCCAGCTTGCGCTGCTCGCCGTAGGGCAGGTTGCGCGAGAGGTGCTCGGCCTTGTGGGCGAGGCCCACGAACTCCAGGAGTTCCATGGCCCGCGCGCGGGAGGCGGCTTCGGCCCGGTGGAATCCGGGGCCGCGCAGCAGGGCGGACCAGAGTCCTTCCTTGGTGCGGGTGTGCCGGCCGACGAGCACGTTCTCCAGGACCGTCATGTTGGCGAACAGACGGATGTTCTGGAAGGTGCGGGCGATGCCTGCGGCGGTGACCTTGAAGGACTTGGGCGGCAGGACGTTGCCCTTGTAGCGGACCTCGCCCTCGGTCGGGATGTAGAGGCCGGTGAGGCAGTTGAAGAACGTGGTCTTGCCGGCGCCGTTGGGGCCGATGAGTCCCACGATCTCGCCGCTGTGGACGGTGAGGTCGACTTCGCGTACGGCGGTCAGGCCCCCGAAGCGCATGGTGACGCCGCGTGCGTCGAGGACGGTCTCGCCCGGCGCGGCCGGGGTGGGCGTGGTGTCCCTGGTGGTGGTGTCGGTAGTCATGGGTCAGACCCCTGCCTTGCTGAGGACCGCGGGTGCCTCCGTCTGCTCGTGGAACTCGAGCTGGCGGCGCCGGTTGGGGATGAGGCCTTCCGGGCGGAAGCGCATCAGCAATACGAGTGCGAGACCGAAGGCCAGCAGCTGGTAGTCGCCGAGGAACTGGAGCTTGGCCGGGATGAGGTAGAGCAGCGCCGCACCGACCAGGGGGCCGCTGATGGTGCCCATGCCGCCGAGGACGACGGCGGCGAGCAGGAAGGCGGAGTTGGGCGGCACGACATGGGCGAACTGGTACTGCTCGGGGGTCACGGTGTAGGTGACGTGGGCCTGGACGGCGCCGGCGAGGCCGGCCAGCGTGGCGCCGAGGGCGAAGGCGATGAGCTTGACGCGGAAGCCGTTGATGCCCATCGCGCGTGCGGCGGTCTCGTCCTCGCGGATGGCGATCCAGGCGCGGCCGATGCGGGAGTCGCTGCTGCGCCGGAAGACCACGACGACGATCAGCGTGATCAGGAGCATCAGCAGGAAGTAGTTGGCGAAGCGGGCGATGGTCAACCCGAGGAAGGTGTGCTCCTGGCCGAAGTCGAAGCCGAGGATGTTCAGGTTCGGGACGGAGGAGATGCCGTTGG
Source organism: Streptomyces sp. NPDC004721 (assembly GCF_053601495.1). Classification (NCBI taxonomy): domain Bacteria; kingdom Bacillati; phylum Actinomycetota; class Actinomycetes; order Kitasatosporales; family Streptomycetaceae; genus Streptomyces; species Streptomyces sp. NPDC004721. The sequence continues at coordinate 122,111 of NZ_JBSGBZ010000007.1, read as the reverse complement.
AGCCGTTGGTGACGTCGGGTCCGGAGGTGCCGTCCATGTTGAGGACGGTGATGCGGAAGATCTCACCGAAGCCGAGGGTGACGATGGCGAGGTAGTCGCCGCGCAGCCGCAGGGTGGGGGCGCCGATGAGCACGCCGAAGATCATGGCGACCACGCCGCCGAGCAACGCCGAGGCCCAGAACGGGAGATGGAGGTTCAGGGGCGAGGACGGCGAGCCGGAGACCAGGGCCGCGGTGTAGGCGCCGACGCCGAGGAAGGCGACGTAACCGAGGTCGAGCAGGCCGGCGAGGCCGACGACGATGTTCAGGCCGAGTGCGACGGTGGCGAAGATCAGGATGTAGACGCCGATCGCCGCGTACTGGTCGTCGGACTGGGTGAAGGGGAAGGCGGCGGCGGCGACGAAGGCGCTCAGCATGGTGACGTTGCGGTGCTTGGCGGTGATCGCCGAGACACGGGCCACGAGCCCGGCCTTGAAGATCGCGGCGAAGCCGAAGCCGACGGTGACGAGGAAGCCGATGAAGAGTTCGTCGTACGAGGTGCTGATGCCGTATGTGAAGACGGTGAGGCCGATGGCCATGGCCGCGATGATGACGAGGATCTCGGCGTAGAGCGGCAGGGCGCGGGCCGGAGCGGGGGTGCCGGAGGGGACGGCGGCCCGGACCACGGCGAGCTTGTTGCGCGTGCTGTGGCGTACCCGGTCCCAGGCGCCGTCCTCGGGGTCGACGGGCTCGGTCACCGGCCGTTCGAACGGCAGGGAGAGTACGCCGATCACGGTGATGACGGTGGCCGCGGCGAGGACCCAGGCGCCTGGTTCGAGGTTGACCAGTCCGCCGAGTTTGCCGCTGATCGCGAGGATGGTGTACCAGGCGGTGCCGAAGGTGCCGAGTGCGGCCAGGGTGAGTCCGCCGCTGCCGCCGGCGGGCACGAGCCAGCCGAGGCCCTTGACCCCGTGGGCGGCGAGGCCGAGGAGGGCGGTGAGCGCCGCGCCGATGAGGACGAGGACCTGGAGGCCGCCCGGGTAGCCGTAGACGGTGAGGTCGCCGGGGAATTCGGAGGTCCAGGTCCAGGCGAGGAAGGCGGAGACGACGGTCAGCAGTGAGCCGCCGGTGGCCAGGGCGAGGCCGATGGGCTCGGGCAGGCGGATGAAGCCGGTGGGGGCGGCGCTGCCGGCGGTGGGTGCGCCGGCGGCGTCGGGTGCGGTGGTCTGTGTGGTCATCGGTGTCACGCCCTGTCCGCCACGCGCTCGCCGAGCAGGCCCTGGGGCCTGAACAGCAGCACGAGGATGAGGAGTACGAACGCCCAGACGTCGGCCCAGGACTGGCTGCCGAACTGGTGCATGCCGGGGATGTCGGAGATGTAGGCGGTGGCGAGGGTCTCGGCGACGCCGAGGACGATGCCGCCGATCATGGCGCCGTAGATGTTGCCGATGCCGCCGAGGACGGCCGCGGTGAAGGCCTTCAGACCGAGGATGAAGCCCATCCGGAACTGGATCTCGCCGTACTTGAGGCCGTAGGCGACGGATCCGACGGCGGCGAACGTGGCGCCGAGGGCGAAGGCGACCACGATGATGCGGTCGGTGTTGACGCCCATCAGCTTTGCGGTGTCCGGGTCCTGCGCGGTGGCCTGCATGCCTCGTCCGGTACGGGTCTTCATGACGAAGTAGGCGAGGATGGCCATGCTGAGGGGGGCGGCGCAGATGAGGAAGATGTCACCGGTCTGGATGGTGACGCTGCCGATCTCGAAGGGGCCTCCGGCGATCTGCGGGAAGGTGCGCGCGGACTTGGCGTCCGGGTACCAGGCCCACACCGCCTGCTGGAGCGCGAGGGAGAGACCGATCGCGGTGATCAGGGGCGCCAGGCGCGGGCCGCCGCGCAGGGGACGGTAGGCGAACCGTTCCGCCCCGATGGCGACGAGGACGGCGACGATGATGGCGCCGACGAGCATGAGCGGCAGCGTGATCCACATGGTGGTGCCGCCCGGCAGCCACAGGTAGACCGAGAGTGCCCCGAAGGCGCCGGTCATGAAGATCTCGCCGTGGGCGAAGTTGATGAGCTGGACGATGCCATAGACCATCGTGTAGCCGATGGCGACGAGCCCGTACATGGATCCCAGTAGCAGGCCGTTGACCAGCTGCTGCGGCAGTTCGTTCACCGCATGTCCTCCGAGACTTTCGGATATTCGACGGATTGGGGCCGGATGCGCGTGCGCGCGGGGCGCCAGTGGAACAGCGCCCCGCGCGACGGTTGAGCGGTGCTGGTGGTGACTCAGCCCGTGAACGTCCCGGAGTGGACCGACTCCCAGGCACCGTTCTTGACGGCGTAGACGGTGAGCTGCTTGTTGGTGGCGTCGCCGAACTCGTCGAAGGAGACCTTGCCGGTCACTCCGTCGAAGGAGACGTTCTGCATGGCCTCGGTGACCTTGGCACGGGCGTCGGAGGGCAGCTTGCCGCCGTTGTCGTCGACGACCTTCTTGACGGCCTCGATGATGGCCCAGGCGGAGTCGTAGGAGTAGCCGCCGTAGGCGGAGTACTCCTCCTTGTAGCCCGCGGCCTTGTAGTCGGCCGTGAACTGCTTGGCGGAGTCGAGTTCCTCGACCGGGGTGCCGACGGAGGTGGCGAGGTCGCCGCCGCTGTCGGGGCCGGCCAGCTCGATGAACTTGGCGTCGTTGATGCCGTCGCCGCCGATGAGCGGGATCTTGGCGCCGGCGGCCTTGATCTGCTTGCTGAGCGGGCCGGCCTGCGGGTACTCGCCGCCGTAGTAGACGATGTCCGCGCCGGACTTCTTGACCTTGGTGGCGACCGCGGAGAAGTCCTTGGTGTCGGGGTTGATGTGCTCGGTGCCGACGACCTTGCCGCCGAGCTTCTTGAACTCGTCGGTGAAGGTGCCGGCCAGGCCGGCACCGTAGGTCTTCTTGTCGTCGATGACGAAGACCTTCGTCTTCTTCGCCATGTTGTAGACGTACTGGGCGGCGAACGGGCCCTGGATGGCGTCCGTGGTCGCGGTGCGGAAGTACGACTTGTACTGGCGCACCTTCTTGGTCCGCCAGTCGGGGCCCTGGCTGAGGGAGGGACCGGTGTTGGCGGGGGAGACCTGGACCAGCTTGGCGTCGTCGAAGACCTTCTGCATGGACTCCGCGACGGAGGAGTTGAGGGGGCCGACGGCGCCGAGGACGTCCTTGTTGGCGACGAACTTGACGGCGTTCTGCTGGCCCGAGGAGGGCTGGGCCTGGTCGTCCAGGGCCTGGATCTTGAAGGTGACGCCCTTGACGAACTTCTGCTTGTTGGCCGTCTTGGCGGCCAGGTCGGCGGAGTTCTTGATGCCGAGACCCATCGCGGACAGGTCGCCGGTCAGCGGGGCGTCGACGCCGATGACCACGGTGGTGCCACCGTTGCCGGAGTCCGAACCCTTGTCTCCGCCACCCCGCGAGCCGCAGGCGGTGAGGGTGAGTGCTCCCGCTGCCAGTGCTGCGGTAATGGCGATGAGTGAACGTTGACGCACGATCAGTCCTTTCCCTGGCACGGCCCCTCCCCCCTGGAAGAGGTCGAGTCGAGCGCGGAGTCGAAGAGGTAATCCGACGCGCCGTGACTGGCGGTGACTCTAGGCGTGCGCAGGGAACGTCGAGGAGGGCTTGGCCAAGGCTGTGACTCTCTTGTTATGACACGACGTAATGCAGAGCGGTACGTGGCGGGTGGAAGTGTGGAATTCAGGCGGATTCGCCCGGTCCGGATTCTGAGAACCCGCAGGACGTGCAGTGCTGCGATCAGGCGTCTCAACGGTTTTGGTGATTACCGGGAATCGTTGCCGCAGGCGACTCGCAGGGCCTGGGAGAGGCTCTGTGCATAGCGTGGCCCGAGGATGAAACTGTGCACCTGGATTGCGCGCTTATTACGCAGTGTTACGTCCAGGAAAGGGAGTCCGGCGTTCCACGGCACCTTTCCGCATTCCTTCACATGCATGGTGATCACAACTTTATGGGCGGATCCTGCCCGGGTGAGGAAAGGGGCGGGGGGCTCGGAGGTGAGGGAAAGTCCCGCGTACGGCTGGGTGATGCCGGTGACGGTCACGGGTGGGCCGGACTGCACGCTGACCAGCACCGCGAAGGTGAATGTCCTGGTTTCGGCGTCCCCGGGCGCGGCGACCTCGTCCAGGTAGGACACGTCGGTCACCAGGGAGGGGTAGGGCGGCGCCGGGGGCTGCGGCCGGGGCTGCGCCGTGTCCTGGTGGGTGGTGAACAAGTAGCCGCCGCCCGCGAGGAGAAGGGTGAGCGTCAGGGCCGTGAGGGCGGCGCGGCGGTGCCGCTGGTACAGCCGCGCGAGAGAGCTGTGCGCGAGGCCGTCGGTGCGGGGTGGGTCGTCCGGGTCGGGCGTGCCCCACGCGCGCGTGCCCTCGCCCGGTTCGAGTGGCCCGACGCCGCTCACGGCAACGGCCTGCCGCCGGACGTGCCGACTTGGTGCCGGCCGGTGCGGTCTCCTGGGGGGTGGCGGCGAGTCAGTTCGCCGAGGGGGCAAGCGGCTTGGCGCTTCCCCTCGGGGCCCGGCCAGCGCGGGGCGAGCCGAGGTGGTACCGGGGGCGGGGCGCCGTGTCCGGGCGGGATCCGGGGTGGTGTTGGGGGTGCGGTGCCGTGCCTGGTGGGTGTGGGTTCGGCGTGGGCAGGTCCGGTGGGTGCGGGCCTGGCGGGTGTGGGTTCGGCGTGGGCGGGTCCGGCGGGTGTGGGCTTGGCGTGGGCAGGCCTGGCGGGGTTGGGTTCGGCGGGTGTGGGCTTGGCGTGCGCAGGCCTGGCCGGGGTGGGTTCGGCGGGCGTGGGCCCGCCGGGTGTCCGCCCGCCCGGGGTGGTCGCCGACGCGGTTGGCAGGGGCGGCAGTTGGGGGCGGGACCGGCTCGACCGTGCCCCCGGCCGGGGGGCTCCTCCCGTTGTCATGGCAAGAAGCTAGGCGGCCCGGTGTCCGGGGGCAACGGTGGAGGAGGCGCCTCCGCGGCTCAGCCGGCCGCGCCGGTGGGGCCGTCGCCCGGCTTCGCGTCGCGCAGCAGGCAGGTCAGGCGGGCGCTGCACACCCGCCGACCCTCCTCGTCGCTGATCACGATCTCGTACGTCGCCGTCGAGCGTCCCCGGTGGACGGGCGTGGCCACGCCGGTGACCAGACCGGAGCGCGCCCCGCGGTGATGGGTGCAGTTCAGGTCGACACCGACCGCGATCTTGGAGCTGCCGCCGTGCAGCATCGCACCCACCGAGCCGAGGGTCTCGGCGAGGACGGCGGAGGCGCCGCCGTGCAGCAGTCCGTAGGGCTGGGTGTTGCCCTCCACCGGCATGGTGCCGACGACGCGCTCGGCGGACGCCTCCAGGATCTGGACGCCCATGCGGGTGCCGAGATGTCCGGCGGAGAAGAGGGCGGGCAGGTCGACGCCGAGCGCGGCGTACTCGTCGAGGACTTCCTGCGGGAACTTCACGTTCTGCTGCTCGCCCATGGGGTCCGGCTCCGTTCGTCCTTGATCGGCTCGGCGTCGACCGGTTCGGCGTCGATCGGCCGCCGCATTCACTGAGCGAACGCTCAGTCGGCCGCCGATTGTTCCAGACGCACCACGACGGACTTGCTGGCCGGGGTGTTGCTGGTATCGGCGGTGGCGTCCAGCGGCACCAGCACGTTGGTCTCCGGGTAGTACGACGCGGCACAGCCGCGGGCCGTCGGATAGTGCACGACCCGGAAGCCCGGCGCCCGCCGCTCCACGCCGTCCTTCCACTCGCCGACCAGGTCCACGTACGACCCGTCGGCCACTCCCAGTGCCCGCGCGTCCTCCGGGTTGACCAGCACCACCCGCCGGCCGTTCTTGATCCCCCGGTAGCGGTCGTCGAGGCCGTACACCGTGGTGTTGTACTGGTCGTGCGAGCGCAGTGTCTGCAACAGCAGCCGCCCCTCGGGCAGTTCGGGGTACTCCACCGGCGCGGCGGTGAAGTTGGCCTTGCCGGTGGCCGTCGGGAAGCGGCGCTCGTCGCGCGGGGCGTGCGGCAGCGCGAAGCCGCCGGGGTGGGCCACGCGCGCGTTGAAGTCCTCGAAGCCGGGGACGACCCGGGCGATCCGGTCGCGGATCGCGCCGTAGGCCTTCTCGAACTCCTCCCACGGCACGACGGTCTTCTCGCCCAGCACCCGGCGGGCCAGCCCGCACACGATGGCCGGCTCGGACTTCAGCTGCGCGCCCGCGGGCCGCAGCCGGCCCCGGGAGGCGTGCACCATGCCCATGGAGTCCTCGACGGTGACGAACTGCTCGCCGCCGTCCTGCACGTCCCGCTCGGTGCGGCCGAGTGTGGGCAGGATCAGCGCACGCGCGCCCGTGACCACGTGGGAGCGGTTGAGCTTGGTCGACACGTGCACCGTCAGCCGGGCCCGCCTCATGGCGGCCTCGGTGACGTCGGTGTCGGGGGAGGCGGAGACGAAGTTGCCGCCCATGGCGAAGAACACCTTCGCCTCGCCGTCGCGCAGGGCCCGGATGGCCCGTACGACGTCGTAGCCGTGCTCGCGCGGCGGCGCGAAGCCGAACTCCTTCTCCAGGGCGTCCAGGAAGTCGTGGTCGGGGCGCTCGAAGATGCCCATCGTGCGGTCGCCCTGCACGTTGGAGTGGCCGCGCACCGGGCACACGCCCGCGCCCGGGCGGCCGATGTTGCCGCGTAGCAGCAGGAAGTTGACCACCTCGCGGATGGTCGGCACCGAGTGCTTGTGCTGGGTCAGGCCCATCGCCCAGCACACGATGGTGCGCTGGGAGGCGAGGACCATCTCCAGCGCTCGGTCGATCTCCGCGCGCGTGAGCCCGGTCGCGGTGAGCGTCTCGTCCCAGTCCGCGGCGCGGGCAGCCTTCGCGAACTCCTCGTAGCCATGGGTGTGTTCGCGGACGAACTGCTCGTCCACCGCGCCCTCGGCGTCGAGGATCAGCTTGTTGAGGAGGCGGAAGAGGGCCTGGTCGCCGCCGATGCGGATCTGGAGGAACAGATCGGTGAGCGCGGCGCCCTTGAGCATGCCCTGCGGGGTCTGCGGGTTCTTGAACCGCTCCAGGCCGGCCTCGGGCAGCGGATTGACGCTGATGATCTTCGCGCCGCCCGCCTTGGCCTTCTCCAGGGCGGAGAGCATACGGGGGTGATTCGTCCCCGGGTTCTGCCCGGCGACGATGATCAGGTCGGCCTTGTAGAGGTCCTCCAGGAGCACACTGCCCTTGCCGACCCCGATCGTCTCCGACAGGGCCGAGCCGGAGGACTCGTGGCACATGTTGGAGCAGTCGGGCAGGTTGTTGGTGCCCAGTTCGCGTGCGAAGAGCTGGTAGAGGAAAGCGGCCTCGTTGCTGGTGCGGCCGGAGGTGTAGAAGAGGGCCTCGTCGGGGGAGCCGAGGGCGGCGATCTCCTCGGCGACGATGTCGAAGGCGCGCTCCCAGGTGACCGGTTCGTAGTGATCGGCACCCTCGGGCAGGTACATGGGGTGCGTGAGCCGCCCCTGCTGGCCCAGCCAGTACCCGCTCCGGTCCGCCAGATCGGACACGGAGTGCGCGGCGAAGAACTCCGGGGTGACCCGGCGCAGGGTGGCCTCCTCGGCGACCGCCTTCGCGCCGTTCTCGCAGAACTCCGCCGTGTGCCGGTGCTCCGGCTCCGGCCAGGCACAGCCCGGGCAGTCGAAGCCGTCCTTCTGGTTGACCCGCAGCAGGGTCAGCGCGGTGCGCCTCACCCCCATCTGCTGCTGGGCGATCCGCAGCGTGTGCCCGATGGCCGGCAGCCCGGCCGCCGCGTGCTGCGGCTCGGCTACCTGTGGCGCGTCCTGAACCGGATCACCCATGGGGGGCTTCGTGGCCATCGCACGCTCTCCTTCGACTGCGGTGTGTGAAGAACGTCTCCGATCCTCGCACGGCCCCCTGGCAGGGCTTACGGCCGGGGACGCCGACCGCGAGGGCCCCGCGCGAAGGCCGGGCCGGCCGGACCCGGGGCGGTCCGTCCCGCGGACCGCGGAGGCGGACGGCGGGCCCCGGCTGTCAGTGGCACGTGGCAGGATCGGGGACGTGGCAGAGACAGCATCGAAGAAGACCGACACCACCCACGGCGGCGCCCGGCCGCGGCTGATGCTCATGGACGGGCACTCGCTGGCCTACCGCGCGTTCTTCGCGCTGCCCGCGGAGAACTTCACGACCGCGACGGGCCAGCCGACGAACGCCATCTACGGCTTCGCGTCGATGCTGGCCAACACCCTGCGTGACGAGGAGCCGACGCACTTCGCGGTCGCCTTCGACGTCTCCCGCAAGACCTGGCGCTCAGCGGAGTTCACCGAGTACAAGGCGAACCGCTCCAAGACCCCGGACGAGTTCAAGGGCCAGGTCGAGCTGATCGGCGAACTGCTCGACGCGATGAACGCCTCCCGCTTCGCCGTCGACGGGTACGAGGCGGACGACGTGATCGCCACCCTCGTCACCCAGGCCGAGGCCGAGGGCTTCGAGGTGCTGATCGTCACCGGCGACCGCGACTCCTTCCAGCTGGTCTCCGAGCACACGACGGTGCTCTACCCCACCAAGGGCGTCTCCGAGCTGACCCGGTTCACCCCGGAGAAGGTGATCGAGAAGTACGGACTGACGCCGGCCCAGTACCCGGACTTCGCGGCGCTGCGCGGCGACCCGTCGGACAACCTGCCGGGCATCCCCGGCGTCGGTGAGAAGACGGCCGCGAAGTGGATCAACCAGTTCGGTTCGTTCGCCCAGCTCGTGGAGCGGGTCGAGGAGGTCAAGGGCAAGGCCGGCCAGAACCTGCGCGACCACCTGGAGTCCGTCAAGCTCAACCGCCGGCTCACCGAGCTGGAGCGGAGCGTGGAACTGCCCAAGGCGGTCACCGACCTCGCCCGCACGCCGTACGACCGCAAGGCCGTCGCGATGGTCCTGGACACCCTGGAGATCCGCAACCCCTCGCTGCGCGAGCGGCTCTTCGCCGTGGACCCGGGCGCCGAGGAGGCCGACACCACCCCGATCACGACGGACGGGGTGCAGCTGGACGGCACCGTGCTCGGCACCGGCGAGCTGGCCGGCTGGCTCGCCGAGCACGGCACGCAGGTCCTCGGTGTCGCCACCGTCGACACCTGGGCGCTGGGCGCCGGCTCGGTCGCCGAGATCGCGCTCGCCGCGCCCGGGGGAGCGGCCGCCTGGTTCGACCCGTCGCAGCTGGACGAGGCGGACGAGAGCGCGCTCGCGGGCTGGCTGGCCGACGCGGACCGGCTCAAGGTCTTCCACAACGCCAAGGGCGCCATGCGGGTCTTCGCCGAGCACGGCTGGACCATCGAGGGCGCCACCATGGACACCGCGCTCGCCGCCTACCTGGTCAAGCCGGGCCGCCGCTCCTTCGACCTGGACGCGCTGTCCCTGGAGTACCTGCACCGGGAGCTGGCCCCCGCCGCCGCGGCCGACGGCCAGCTCGCCTTCGGCGCGGACGAGGGCGCCGAGGCCGAGGCCCTGATGATCCAGGCCAGGGCCGTCCTCGACCTCGGCGAGGCCTTCGAGGCGCGCCTTCCGGAGGTCGGCGCGGCGGACCTGCTGCGCGACGTGGAACTGCCGACGTCCGTGTTGCTGGCCCGCATGGAGCGGCACGGCATCGCGGCGGACCGCTCCCACCTCGAGGCGATGGAGCAGACGTTCGCGGGCGCGGTGCAGCAGGCCGTGAAGGAGGCGCACGCGGCGGCAGGGCACGAGTTCAACCTCGGCTCGCCCAAGCAGCTCCAGGAAGTCCTCTTCGGCGAACTCGCCCTGCCGAAGACGAAGAAGACGAAGACGGGCTACACCACCGACGCCGACGCCCTGGCATGGCTGGCCACCCAGACGGACAACGAGCTGCCGGTCGTCATGCTCCGCCACCGCGAGCAGGCGAAGCTGCGCGTCACCGTCGAGGGCCTGATCAAGACGATCGCGGCCGACGGCCGGATCCACACCACGTTCAACCAGACGGTCGCCGCGACCGGCCGTCTGTCGTCGACGGACCCGAACCTTCAGAACATCCCCGTCCGCACCGACGAGGGCCGGGCCATCCGGCGCGGCTTCGTGGTCGGCGAGGGCTTCGAGTCGCTGATGACGGCCGACTACAGCCAGATCGAGCTGCGCGTGATGGCCCACCTGTCCGAGGACGCGGGCCTGATCGAGGCGTTCACCTCCGGTGAGGACCTGCACACCACGGCGGCCTCGCAGGTCTTCGGCGTCGACCGCTCGGCGGTGGACGCGGAGATGCGGCGCAAGATCAAGGCGATGTCCTACGGCCTGGCCTACGGGCTCTCGGCCTTCGGCCTCTCCCAGCAGCTGAACATCGAGGCGGCCGAGGCGCGCGGCCTGATGGACGCGTACTTCGAGCGCTTCGGCGGCGTACGGGACTATCTGCGCCGCGTGGTCGACGAGGCGCGGGCGACCGGCTACACCGAGACCCTCTTCGGCCGCCGCCGCTATCTGCCCGACCTCAACAGCGACAACCGCCAGCGCCGCGAGATGGCCGAGCGCATGGCCCTCAACGCGCCGATCCAGGGCACGGCGGCCGACATCGTCAAGATCGCCATGCTGCACGTGGACCGCGCCCTGCGCGAGGCGGGTCTCGCCTCCCGCATGCTCCTCCAGGTCCACGACGAAATCGTCCTGGAGATCGCCCCCGGCGAACGCGAGACCGTGGAGCAGATCGTCCGCCACGAGATGGCCGGCGCGGTACAGCTCAGGGCCCCCCTGGACGTCTCGGTCGGCGTGGGCCCGGACTGGGAGTCGGCGGCGCACTAGCCTGCGGCGACGGGGACGTCTGGGCGCCCCGGCCCTCCACGACGGCGCCTCGGCGCGCCGTCGTGGAGGGCGACGGCGCCTCGGCGCGCCGTGCCTTCGGGCGGTCCCGCAGCGCCGCCCCACATGGGCACACCGCCCGACGCGGAGGGCCCGCCGGCTCGTGGTGGAGCGACCGGGGCGTCTGGTCGCCTCCGAGCCCCGCGACGGTGACTCGGAGGCGGTCGTGCCTCTCGTGGGGGCCGCGCAGCGCGGCCTGCGGGGACGCGGCGTCCGGTGCTGGGGGTACCTCCCACGCCTTTCAGGCTGTGGGGGAGCATCGCAAGGCGGAGCGTCGCCCGCGTACTGGATGTACTCGGGTGATGCGACAACGCGGCGTGGGGGTGCCCCCGGCCGAAGGCTGGGGGAGTGCCGTGCCGGGCGTCGCGAGCCGGTGAACCTTTCCGGTCGCAGCCCTAGACGGGCCCGCCGATCCGCGGTGGCATGGCGGGGGCGCTTGGGCGCTGCGGTGCCACCACGAATGGTGGCTCGTGGCGGCTGTGCCTCCGCGGCCTGCGGCGGCGTACCGCCCGGCTCGGGGGCCCGTCGGTCCGCGGCGGTATGGCGGAGGTGTCTGGGTGCCGCTGTGGCTCGTGACGGTGGTTCGGCCTGCCGTGCCTTTTGCGGCGGTTCCGCAGCGCGGCCCGCGCGGGCGGCTGCCCGTCTCGGAAGCCCTGCCGCCACGGGGGCACGGCGCGGGGCGGTCCTCGCTGCGGGCATCCTGCCCCGGAGCCGGAGCCGGAGCCGGAGCCGGAGCCGGAGCCGGAGCCGGAGCCGGAGCCGGAGCCGGAGCCGGAGCCGGAGCCGGAGCCGGAGCCGGAGCCCTGTGCGTTCCCTGTGCACCGCACGCCGGTCTCTGTCGGCGGCTTCGGGCGCTTTGGCGCGCTCACGGCGGGGGGTTCCCTCCCGTGGCGCACATGCGGCAGGGCTCGTCACTCACGTGGACCCCGCGGAGGCGCAGCCGTGCGCCGTGGCCGACAGGATGCGGGCATGGGTATACGCATGCTCAACCGCCGACCGGCGGTGATACGGGCGGACATGGGCGAGGTTCCCGCAGGGCCACCTCCGTCGGTCCGGCCCGTCGCGGCCGACGCCAGCACGGCTCGCGTTCCCGCGGATCTGACGGCGACCCTGCGCCGTGCCGCGAGCGCACTCCGGGACCGGTGCGGTCCCGGCGATCCGGTCCTCGGGGAGACACCCCCCTGGTGCTTGTGGGCGGACACCGCGCGCGGCTACCTCGCGCTGTTCCTCTCCCCGCTGCACCGACCTCGCCCCGTGCGCAGCGTCACCGTCTTCGTCGCCACCGTGACCACCTCCGGCGGCAGTCCGGGCGGCCCGCCCGGACACCGCCCCCGCCGGAACCGCCGGAACCACTGAGACCGACCGAACCGGCCTCACATGACGGGACCGGCTAACCTGCGGACACTGAACCGCTCCCACCGCCGCGACCGCCAGAGGCACCCGCACCGGCACAGTCCCCCTCATGGCTGGAACCGATCGATCCGTCCGGCCCCGCCACACCGTCCCCGCCGCCCGGAGCCCGGGCACCACGACGGAGCCTGACGTCCAGGGCGTACAGGGGCAGGCCCACGGCCAGGCCAGCGCCCGCGCCGAAGCACAGGGTCGGAATCAGTTCCCAGAGAGCGGCCGTCGACCCGCGGCCCGTCCACCACTGCCAGGTCCGCTGCACGGCACCGGCGACCGCGCAGACCGCGATCACGGCGAAGGCCCGCCGCCGGTCCAGTACCGACAGGTCGGGGACCCCCACCGGCTCGCCCGCCGGAGCCCGCCGCAGCGCGTACACCAGGAACCCGGCGATCACGACGGCCGCCACCGCCGAGCTGCCGTACTGCAGGTACCAGTAGACAGGCGCCCCGGCCAGCTCTCGGCCCAGCACAGGGAACAGCCGCATCCCCCACCGGTCGTGGTGGGTGAACGCGTCCCACACCACGTGCGTCAGCGCGCCCAGCGCGGCGGAGGCGTACCACCACGGCACCGACGCCGGGCGCGGCCGCGTCCAGGGCGTACCGCACCGCGTCAGCGAAGCCGTCCGCCCCTGCCGCGCGCGCGGCAGCAGTGCGACGAGCGGCTCGCGCAGCACCAGCCACACCCCGACCAGCAGCCAGGCGACGAGCACATCGAGGGTGAAGACCCCGGCGAAGGAGTGCGTGACCGCGCCGAACTCCATCGCCCCGGGCACAACTCCCGCCGTGTAATAGGTCAGATCGGGCGCGAAGGAGCCCGCCACGAGCACCGACGGGACCAGCCGGCCCCGCCCCCTTCCGTCGCCGCGCACCGCGGGCAGTACGGCCGCCGCATGGCTCAGAGTGAACGGCAACGGTGCTCCTCCTGGCGCGCGTCGACCGGACCGGCGGCCCGTGTGATCACCGCCGTCCAGTATGCGCGTCACGCGAGGGGCGCACCCGTTAACCAGTCGTGGCCAACCGGTGAAAATCGGGCGCGAACGGGTCCCTATGAGAAGGAAGTTGTCGTAGGGTCACCTGGATTCGTCAACCGTGCGGCTCCGCGAGGGCAACCAGTCACACGGGTCGATCGTCACAACAGGGCGAACGGACAGACAGAGACGGACGCCCGGGCGTCCACAGGAGGGGCTCACTCTATGGCGGCGCATTTCGGCAGCAGGCTGCGCAAGGGAGCGGCAACCACGGCCGTGGCCGCAGCGGCGGTCGCGGCCCTGTCTGCCTCGCAGGCTCCCGGCGTCACCGTCGACGACCACGGCAGACAGGCCTCCGCCGAGGCGACGCCCCAGCCCGACGGGAACGCCGACGGCAGCGCGACCGGCGGTTCGCCGTACTACACGGACCTGCCGCCCCTCAACAGCCCCAGCCCGGCGCCCGTCGTCGGCACCCCGATCTCCAAGGGCCCGGCCGAGTCCGGCATACCCGCCACCGTGCTCGACGCCTACAAGAAGGCCGAGGCCGAACTGCGCGCGTCCAAGCCGGGCTGCAACCTGCCCTGGCAACTGCTCGCCGCCATAGGCAAAGTCGAGTCCGGACACGCCCGCGGCGGCAACGTCGGGGCCGACGGCACCACGGTGTCCCCGATCCTCGGCCCGGTCCTCGACGGCAACGGCTTCGCCCACATCAGCGACACCGACCACGGCCAGTACGACGGGGACAGCAGGTACGACCGCGCGGTCGGGCCCATGCAGTTCATCCCCTCCACCTGGGCCTGGGCGGGCCGCGACGCCAACGGCGACGGCAAGAAGGACCCCAACAACGTCTACGACGCCGCCCTCGCCGCCGGCCACTACCTGTGCCGCAACGGCTGGGACCTGTCCACCGACGGCGACCTCCGGAGCGCGATCCTCAGCTACAACAACTCGACGGACTATCTGAACACCGTCCTGACGTGGCTGGAGTTCTACCGCAAGGGCAGCCACTCCGTCCCGGACGGGACCGGCCCCCTGCCGTCCCACCGCAGCGACCACACCCCCGGCGCGGACCCCAGTCCGACGCCGCAGCCGCCCGCCCCGCGGGCGAGCGACAAGCCCGGGGGCGCCGGCAGCCCCGGCGGTTCCGGCGGTTCCGGCAAGCCCACCGCGCCCGGCAAGCAGGGCGGCGGCTCCGCGAGTCCGAGCCCGGGCCAGCCGTCCCCACCGGCCCAGCCGTCCGAACCGACTCCGCCGTCCACCCCGGGCACCCCCACCGCGCCGCCCACCGCGACCGACACCGTGCACCACCTCCAGGACGCGGGCACGGGCAAGCTCACCGCCATGGCCGGCGACGCGTTCGCGGAGAAGATCAGCACCCGTGCCGTGACCAGGGACGGCAAGGCCGTCGGCAAGGTGCGGATCCGGTTCACGATCACCGGTGACACCGACGCCGCCTTCCCCGGCGGCGAGAAGGTCGCCACCGTCGCCACCGACGCCTCCGGCGTGGCCGTCGCACCCGCGCTCCAGGCCGGTGAGCAGACGGGCGACTTCACCGTCCGGGCGGCGGTCGTCGGCCGTACGCTCCCCGGCGTCGACTACACGGCAACGGTCACCGTGCGCGCCGCCGACGCCCTCACCCGCACGACCGGCACCGCGCTGGTCTGCACCCCGGGCGGCGAGTTCGCCGACCAGGTCGAGGTCAAGGCCACCTACAAGGGCGCCGTCGCGGACCGGGTCGCGGCCACCGCCACCCTCGTCAAGTCGGCCGACGACCCCGCCCAGAACGACAAGGGCCCCTACTTCAAGGACGCCGACGGCAAGCCCGTGCGCACCCTGAAGGACCTTCAGACGGACGCAGGCGGCCTGCTGAAGCTGCCGAAGCTGTACGCGGACGACACCACCGGCACGTTCCTGCTGCGCATCACCACCGCCGGCGGCGCGACGCTGACCGTGGAGCTGAAGGTGGCGGCGGCCGACACCTCGGCCGAGCCGTCCCCCAGCCCGTCGGCATCCTCGTAGTAGCACCGGCCTGGACACCATGAGGGCGCCCCGCCACAGCGGCGGGGCGCCCTCGTGATGTCCGGTGACCGTCCGCCCGACCCCCGCCCGGAGGGCGGAAGCCGAACGGAGTCCCGCACCGGTCAGCGCCTGAGCCGGGCGTTGGTGTGCCGGGTCGGCTCCGCGGACGCCGGGTTCTCCGGCCAGGGGTGCTTCGGATACCGCCCGCGCAGCTCCGCCCGTACGTCCCGGTAGCCGGTCCGCCAGAAGGAGGCGAGGTCGGCGGTGACGGCGGCGGGACGCCCGGCCGGGGAGAGGAGGTGCACCAGGACCGGGACCCCGGCGACCGTGGGCGAGTCGTCCAGGCCGAACATCTCCTGGAGTTTCACGGCGAGCACCGGCCGTTCGGGATCCGCGTAGTCGACCCGGATCCGGGACCCGCTGGGCACGGTGAGTCGTTCCGGCGCGAGTTCGTCCAGCCGGACGGCGTCACCGGAGGCCCAGGGCAGCAGCCGGGCCAGCGCCTGCCCGGCGTCGATCCGCGCCAGGTCCGCGCGCCGCCGGGCCCGCCCGAGCTCCGGTTCCAGCCACTCGTCCACGCGCGCGTGCAGCGCGTCGTCGGACACGTCGGGCCAGGGCTCGCCGAGGTGCCGGCGCAGGAAGGCGAGCCGCTGCCGCAGCACGTCCGCCTCCGCCGACCAGCAGAGCAGCCCGAACTCCTCCTGCCGCAATCCGTCGAGCAGCGCCGCCCGTACGAGACCGGGCTCGGCGTCCGCCAGGGGCCGCACCGCCAGCTCCACGGCCCCCAGCCGCTCGACCCGTCGCGCGACGACGTCCCCGTCGCCCCAGCGCACCTCGTCCTGTTCCGCGCGGAGCGCCCCGGCCGCCAGCCGGGCGACGTCCTCGTCGACGACCGCGGCGAGCTGCACGCGCGCGTGCCGCCTGCCCACCGGCCGATCGGCCACGGCGACGGCGATCCAGGGCGCGCCCCACAGCGGGGACCCGTCCGTGAGCTCCGCCCGGGTCCCGGAGACCATGAGATACGAACCACCGTCGAGCCGTGCCACCCGCTCCGGAAACGCAAGAGCGGCAACAAGCCCCACAAGCCCCACGCTCCCGGCGCCCCCCGCTCGGCTGCCGCCACCGGACAGCGCTCCCGCGTCCTTCCCCTCCGGGCCCACCGGCCCCACTTCACTGTCCGTCCGTGAGTGTGCGGGCCGGAGCCCGGCGAGGCCGGTATCCCCGGCGGTCCCTGGCCGGGACCTGCTTCCGGCCTTGGCGCCGGACAGCGGTTCCGCGCTCTTCCCCTCCGGGCCCACCGCGTCCGCTTCGCGGTCGGTCCGTGAGGGTGAGGGCTGGAGCCCGGCGAGGCTCGTATCCCTGGTGGCCCCCGGTCGGGGGACGCTCACGGCCCCGGCGCCGGACAGCGGTTCCGTCGCGGCCTCTCCCTCCGGGCCCACCGCCTCGGCCTCGCGGTCCGTCCGTGAGTGGGCGGGTCGGGTGGACCTGTCGGAGACCTCCGACACGGCGGCCCGCAGTCGCCGGACCTCGGTCCGCCACCGAGCCGCGTACGCGTCACCGCCGCGCCGGGCAGCACGCAGAGCCGCGGCGAGATCGTCCCCGTACTCCCGGGGCAGCTCCTCGCTCAGCAGTGCGACGATCTCCGCGGCCCGCTCGGTCCCGCCCGCGGCGGACGCGTCCAGCAGGGCCCGCCCCAGCCGCGGATGCACCCCCAGGCGCGCCAGCGACCGCCCCCGGTCCGTGGCCCGTCCGGCGGAGTCCACCGCGCCGACGGCCGTCAGCACCTCCCGCGCCGCCGCCATCGCCCCGCCCGGCGGCGGGTCCGGCAACGCGAGGCCGGAGGCGTTCGGATCGCCCCAGCAGGCCGACTGAAGGGCGAACGCCGTCAGATCGGCCACCTTGATCTCCGGCGCGGGGTAGGCGGGCAGACGCGCCTCCTCGGCCTCCGCCCAGCACCGGTACACCGCGCCCGGCGCCTCGCGTCCGGCACGCCCCGCCCGCTGCCGCCCGGAGGCCCGCGAGGCCCGTACCGTCGTCAGCGCGCTCAGTCCGCGCGCGTGGTCCACGCGGGGCTCGCGCGCGAGCCCCGAGTCGACGACGACCCGCACCCCGGGTACCGTCAGTGACGACTCGGCGACCGAGGTCGCGAGCACCACGCGGCGCCGCCGCCCCGGCACCAGCACCGCGTCCTGCACGTCCGCCGGCGCCCGCCCGTGCACCTGGAGCACGTCCACGTCCCCGAGATCCCCCAGCAGACCCGCGACCCGCCCGATCTCGCCCACGCCCGGCAGGAAGCACAGCACGTCCCCCACGCGCTCGGCCAGCGCCCGCCGCACCACCGACGCCACGTGCGTCAGCAGCGCGGGGTCCACCCGCATCCCGTGCGGCGGCCGTACCGGCCGGGCCGGCGGCGCCCACACCGCATCCACCGGATGCGACACGCCGTGCGTCTCGACCACCGGCGCCCCGCCCAGCACCCGCGTCCACACCCGCGCGTCCGTGGTGGCCGAGGCGGCCACCAGACGCAGTTCCGGCCGCAGCGCCTCGCGCACGTCCCACAGGAACGCCGCCACCGTGTCCGCGTCCAGATGCCGCTCGTGGCACTCGTCGAGCACCACCACGTCGACGCCCGCCAGCTCCTGGTCCCGCTGGAGCCGCTGGAGCAGCACACCGGTCGTGACGACCTCCACGCGCGCGTGGCGCCCGACGACACGCTCCCCGCGCACGGTGTAGCCGACGCTCTCGCCGACCTTCTCGCCCAGCAGCCACGCCATCCGCCGGGCCGCCGCACGCGCCGCGATCCGCCGCGGCTCGGCCACGACCACCCGCCGCGCGGGCCCCTGGCCCAGCAGCCCGGCCAGCTCCAGTGGCACCAGCGTGGTCTTGCCCGTGCCGGGCGGCGCCACCAGGACCGCGGTCCCGTGACCGTCCAGGGCCTCGTGAAGGGCCGGCAGCGCGCCGCGCACCGGCAGCGCGCCCAGTTCGTCGTGGCGGATCACGCGCTCAGTCCCGTACTCCCGCACTCGGTCACTCGGTCCCGCACTCACTCCCGCATTCAGTCCCGTACGCAGACGAAGATCGCCGTTCCCGGGATCAGGCTCCCGCGCAGCGGCGACCAGCCGCCCCACTCGGAGGTGTTCCAGACCGGCCACTCCGGCTCGACCAGGTCCACCAGCCGGAAGCCCGACGCCACCACGTCGCGCACCCGGTCCCCGACGGTCCGGTGGTGCTCGACGTACACCGCGCGGCCGTCCTCGTCCTGCTCGACGTACGGCGTGCGGTCGAAGTAGGAGCCGGACACCGACAGTCCTTCCGGGCCGGGCTCGTCCGGGAACGCCCAGCGGATCGGATGCGTCACCGAGAACACGAGCCGCCCGCCCGGCCGCAGCACCCGGCGTACCTCCCGCAGCACCGCGCGCGGGTCGGCGACGAACGGCAGCGCCCCGTACGCCGAGCACGCCAGGTCGAAGGAGCCGTCCGCGAACGGCAGCGCGCCCGCGTCGGCGCACACCAGCGGAAACCCTCCGCCGATGCGCAGCGCGTGCTGGAGCTGGCGGTGCGACAGGTCCAGGGCGACCGGGCGCGCGCCCTGCCCGGCCAGCCAGCGCGAGCACTGCGCCGCGCCGGCCCCGATCTCCAGGACGTCCTTGTCCTTGAGGTCCTCGGGGGCGCCGAGCAGCCCCGCCTCCACCTCGTCCAGGCCCTCCGGGCCCCACACGAAACGGTCGTCGCCGAGGAACGTGCCGTGCTCGATCTGATACTCGTCCGCGTTGCGGTCCCACCAGCCCCGGTTGGCCCGGTAGCTCTCCGCGGCACCGGCCTCGCGCCGGGTGGCCTCCGGTTCGGCCGGTTCGAACTGTTCGGACGGTGCTGGCTCTTGGATGATCGGCTCCCTCGTACTAATCTGCGGGCTCTCCCGTCCGACCGGTCCCGGCGCTGTCAACACAGGGACTGGCTCGGGTCGGCATGGCCTCGGGAGACGGGTTTTCTGCCGGATATGGGGCGATCTGTCCCGGCTGTGCGGCTTCGCGCATTGACCATGTCCGGCTGCCCCCGTATGCTACAAGTTGCGCTGCGGGCCTGCGCGCCTCAGACGGAGCAGGCTGCGCTCGCATCTGTTGTATGTCCCCTCGGTTGTCGAGGCGCCACCAGTGGTTTCATGTGACGCTTCCTTGGCTGTCCGGCTTCTACAGAGCGAAACGGGCTCCCGGCGTAAGCAGTGCCTACGACTTCAATGTCCGTACCGGAGCCCTTTCCCACATGACGAGCAGCACCGAGACCACCGCCACCACCCCGCAGGTAGCGGTCAACGACATCGGTAACGAGGAAGCCTTCCTCGCAGCGATCGACGAGACGATCAAGTACTTCAACGACGGCGACATCGTCGACGGCGTCATCGTGAAGGTCGACCGGGACGAGGTCCTGCTCGACATCGGTTACAAGACCGAAGGTGTCATCCCGAGCCGCGAGCTCTCGATCAAGCACGACGTCGACCCGAACGAGGTCGTGGCCGTCGGCGACGAGATCGAGGCCCTGGTCCTCCAGAAGGAGGACAAGGAAGGCCGCCTGATCCTCTCGAAGAAGCGCGCGCAGTACGAGCGTGCCTGGGGCACCATCGAGAAGATCAAGGAAGAGGACGGCATCGTCACCGGTACCGTCATCGAGGTCGTCAAGGGTGGTCTCATCCTCGACATCGGCCTCCGTGGCTTCCTGCCGGCGTCCCTCGTCGAGATGCGCCGTGTCCGCGACCTCCAGCCGTACGTCGGCAAGGAGCTCGAGGCCAAGATCATCGAGCTGGACAAGAACCGCAACAACGTGGTCCTGTCCCGCCGTGCCTGGCTGGAGCAGACCCAGTCCGAGGTCCGCCAGACGTTCCTCACGACCCTCCAGAAGGGTCAGGTCCGCTCCGGTGTGGTCTCCTCGATCGTCAACTTCGGTGCCTTCGTGGACCTGGGTGGCGTCGACGGTCTGGTCCACGTCTCCGAGCTGT
Source organism: Streptomyces sp. NPDC004721 (assembly GCF_053601495.1). NCBI lineage: Bacteria > Bacillati > Actinomycetota > Actinomycetes > Kitasatosporales > Streptomycetaceae > Streptomyces > Streptomyces sp. NPDC004721. The sequence goes on along the minus strand of NZ_JBSGBZ010000007.1, from coordinate 101,917 downwards.
CCTGGAAGCACATCGACCACCCGTCCGAGGTTGTCGAGGTCGGCCAGGAGGTCACCGTCGAGGTCCTCGACGTCGACATGGACCGCGAGCGCGTCTCCCTGTCGCTGAAGGCGACCCAGGAAGACCCGTGGCAGCAGTTCGCCCGCACCCACCAGATCGGCCAGGTCGTGCCCGGCAAGGTCACGAAGCTGGTTCCGTTCGGTGCGTTCGTCCGCGTGGACGAGGGCATCGAGGGTCTGGTGCACATCTCCGAGCTGGCCGAGCGCCACGTGGAGATCCCGGAGCAGGTCGTCCAGGTCAACGACGAGATCTTCGTCAAGGTCATCGACATCGACCTCGAGCGTCGCCGCATCAGCCTCTCGCTGAAGCAGGCCAACGAGTCCTTCGGTGCCGACCCGTCCGCGGTCGAGTTCGACCCGACCCTGTACGGCATGGCCGCGTCCTACGACGACCAGGGCAACTACATCTACCCCGAGGGCTTCGACCCCGAGACCAACGACTGGCTCGAGGGCTACGAGAAGCAGCGCGAGGAGTGGGAGCGCCAGTACGCCGAGGCGCAGTCCCGCTTCGAGCAGCACCAGCAGCAGGTCATCAAGTCCCGCGAGGCGGACGCCGCTGCCGCCGCCGAGGGTGGCGAGGCCGCTGCTCCGGCCGCGTCCGGCGGTTCGTACTCCTCCGAGGGTGGCGACACCTCCGGCGCCCTGGCGTCGGACGAGGCGCTGGCCGCGCTCCGCGAGAAGCTGGCCGGCGGCCAGAGCTGAGCTCCCACACAGGGGCCCAGCCGCTGAGGCTCAGCCGATGACTTGAAGGGCCGCACCCGTTCCGGGTGCGGCCCTTCGGGCTGTTCGGAGTGGGTCGCGACCACTTGCCGCCGGTGGGGAATGCGAACGTCCCACAGCTCGTTGTGAACCTACGAATACGAGGAGGGGCGGTCACACAGTGCTTGATCCGCAGGGTTTGTACGCATGGGAGCCGAAGGGTCTGGCCGTCGTCGACATGGCGCTCGCCCAGGAGTCGGCCGGTCTTGTCCTGCTCTACCACTTCGACGGATACATCGACGCGGGGGAGACCGGCGACCAGATCGTCGATCGGCTGCTGGACTCGCAGCCCCACCAGGTCGTGGCGCGCTTCGACCACGACCGGCTCGTCGACTACCGGGCCCGCCGCCCGCTGCTGACGTTCCAGCGGGACCGCTGGACCGAGTACGAGGTGCCGGGCATCGAGGTGCGTCTGGTCCAGGACGCCACCGGCGCGCCGTTCCTGCTGCTGTCCGGGCCCGAGCCCGACGTGGAGTGGGAGCGTTTCGCGGCGGCCGTGCGGCAGATCGTCGAGCGTCTCGGGGTACGTCTGTCGGTGAACTTCCACGGCATCCCCATGGGCGTCCCGCACACCCGCCCGGTGGGCCTGACCCCGCATGGCAACCGCAGTGACCTGGTACCGGGCCACCGCAGCCCCTTCGAGGAGGCGCAGGTGCCGGGCAGCGCGGAGGCGCTGCTGGAGTACCGCCTGATGGAGGCCGGGCACGACGTGCTGGGCGTGGCCGCGCACGTGCCGCACTACATCGCGCGCTCCCCGTACCCGGACGCGGCGCTGACGGCCCTGGAGGCCATCACCTCGGCCACCGGGCTGGTCCTGCCGAACGTCGCCCACTCCCTGCGCAACGAGGCCCACCGCACCCAGACCGAGATCGACCGGCAGATCCGCGAGGGCGACGAGGAGCTCACCTCCCTCGTCCAGGGCCTCGAGCACCAGTACGACGCCGCGGCCGGCGCGGAGACCCGGGGCAACATGCTCGCCGAGCCCGTCGAGATCCCGTCGGCGGACGAGATCGGCCGCGAGTTCGAACGCTTCCTGGCGGAGCGGGAGGGCGAGAACTGACGCGGAGGGTGTGAGCCGACGGAGGAGGGCGAGAGGTGGTGCCCGCCCGGCGGGCGGGCCGCCGGGGACAGGGCCTAAGCTGCCGCTCATGCTGAAAGTGGGCCTCACCGGGGGCATCGGTGCCGGTAAGAGCGAGGTGTCGCGGCTGCTCGTGGAGTGCGGGGCGGTGCTGATCGACGCCGACCGCATCGCGCGCGAGGTCGTCGCTCCGGGCACGCCCGGCCTCGCCGCGGTCGTCGAGGCCTTCGGCCCGGACGTGCTGACCGCGGACGGGAGCCTGGACCGGCCCAGGCTGGGTTCCCTCGTCTTCGCCGACTCCGGGAAGCTGGCCGTCCTGAACTCGATCGTGCACCCCCTGGTGGGCGCCCGCTCCCGCGAACTGGAGGAGGCCGCCGCCGAGGACGCCGTCGTGGTCCACGACGTCCCGCTCCTCACGGAGAACGGCCTGGCCCCGCTCTACGACCTCGTGATCGTCGTGGACGCGAGCCCCGCGACCCAACTGGACCGGCTCCTGCGGCTGCGCGGGATGACCGAGGAGGACGCACGCGCGCGCATGGCCGCGCAGGCGACCCGTGAGAAGCGCCTGGAGATCGCGGACATCGTGATCGACAACGACGTACCGCTGGAGCGGCTCGAGCGGCGGGTGCGGGAGGTCTGGGCGGAGCTGGTCCGCAGGGCGCACACGCCCGGTCGGGCGCACCGGGAGCAGGGATCCGAGGAATAGGGCTGCCCGGCCGGGGCGTTGAACCACCTCGGCCAGGGAAGGAAGTAGTCGTGCCCGAACGTACTCCGGAGACCCACGTCATCGACTACCGCGCCGCCGAGAAGCTGCTCGCCGCGCGGGACCCGCGGGGCGCGGTCAAGCTGCTCGATCGGGTCATAGCCGCCCATCCAGAGAACACCTCGGCCCGGCTGCTGCGCGCCCGCGCCTTCTTCGCGGCCGCCCAGCTCCGGCCCGCGGAGCTGGAGTTCACCATCGTGCTGGAGCGTGAGCCGGACAACGCGTACGCGCACTTCGCGCTCGCCCGCACCTATGAGCGGCAGGGCCGCCCCGACGAGGCCAGGCGCCACTTCCGGCTGGCTGCCGCGCTGGACCCGAACCCGGAGTACCTGCAACGGGCGCGGTTCGACACCTGACACCCGCCCGCGGCCGGCCATCCTCCGCGCGGCCGGCGGCTACCGCTGCCGGTCGTCCGGCGGCCAGTACGGCGGTACGTCCCGCCCCGGCTGGTAGTGCGGACCCTGCCGCAGGTGCCGGACGATCACCATGAAGTCGACGGCCATCACCAGCCACAGCACCCCGCAGGCCGCCGCCCAACCGGGCCGTCCGAGCAGCACGAAGATCACCGTGCCGAAGCTTGCCCAGACCAGCCCCCACACACTCAGCCAGAACCGCGCCCGCAGGGCACTGCGCGCGGTGGCGGGTTCACTGCCTGTACGCATCGCCGATCTCCACTTCTCCTTGCAACGTAACTCTCGCCCGGGCCGCACTCCAAAGCCGTGCCGGCCTCACTCGGACGGGTGAACCGGGCCGGGAGGGGAACGGCTGTGCGGAGGCGGGCCGTTGTTCGGGCATGGAGCTGAGAATGCGCGAGGGTCATCAGGGGACGGGACCGGGAGCGATCACGCCGGACGGCTGCGCCGTGGAGCTGTACGCGCGGCTGCCCGTGGGGAGCGAGCCGGACGTCATCACGGCGGCCGTGCCCGCGGGCGCGCACATCCTGGAGCTGGGCTGCGGTGTGGGCCGTGTGACCCGTCCGCTGCTGGAGCGTGGCTTCACGGTCACGGCGGTGGACGAGTCACCGGACATGCTGGAGCGGGTGCGCGGGGCGCGGACCATATGCAGCCCCATCGAGAGCCTGGACGCGGGGGAGACCTTCGACGCCGTGGTGCTCGCGTCGTTCCTGGTGCACACGGGCGACCCCGAGGTACGGCGAGGGCTGCTGCGCACCTGCGCACGGCATGTCGCGGAGGGCGGCTGCGTACTGATCCAGCGGGAGGGCGGCGACTACCACATCAATGTTCCGCGCGAGCGGATGGACCCGGCAGGTTTCACGGTGCGGATCCTGTCGGCCGAGCCGGTCGGGGACGGGGTGAACAGGGTGCGCGCGGAGTACGTGTTCCCGGACGCGACCTGGACCCAGACCTTCCGGTCCCGGCCGCTGACCAAGGACGAGTTCGAGGAGGCGCTGGCGGAGGGGGGCCTGAGGGTGGACCGGTATCTGACGGAGGACGGGACATGGGTGAGGGCGGTGCCGGAGGTGCGGAAGGAGTGTCTTTGACGGAGCCCGGACAGCGATGAGTTCCGGGGTGCGGCCCGGTCTACCCCTGCGAAAGCACCACAGCCGCTCCTCATCGCCGCACGCAGGGAGACCCACATGTCCGAGCGCACCTCGCCCATCGCATCCACCGCGACCACCGCGACCACCGCGCCCACCACGGCCGTCCCGTCGTCCGTCGCCGCCGAGCCGTCCGCCTCCGGCCGCCGCGCGGCCCGTGTGGCGCTGCGGGTCGTGCAAGTGCTGCTCGGGCTGTTCTTCGTGTTCGCCAGTGCGCTGCCCAAGCTCATCGCGCATCCGACGGCGGTCGAGATCTTCGACGAGATGGGCTGGGGGAGCGCGGGCATGTACAGCATCGGGGTGCTGGAGCTGGCCGGGGGCGTGGCGCTGCTGATCCCGGTGCTCCAGTCGGTGTCGGCGGTGGCGCTGAGCGCGCTGATGGTGGGGGCGTTCATCGTGCAGATGACCGCCTTCGACGGGCAGAACGCGGCGACCCCGATCGTCCTGATCGTTCCGCTGGCGGTCATCGCCTGGGCGCGGCGGGACCACAACGCACAGCTGCTGCGGCTGGTGCGGCGGCAGGCGTGACGGGCGTGGCCGTCCGGACCGCGGCGCGCCCGGACCGGCTCACCGCGCGCCCGGACCGGCGTCACCGCCCCTTGGGACGGCTCTCCGGGCTGCCTCCGGAACCACCCGGACCGCCCAGGTCCCGCAGGCGTTCCAGCTCGCGGCGATCGCGCTTGGTCGGGCGGCCGGTGCCGCGGTCGCGGATGCCGATCGGGGCGATGGCCTCGCGGGGCGGGGGCGGCGGGGAGTTGTCCACGTAGCACTGGACGGCGACGGGAGCGCCCACGCGCTTGCGGATCAGCCGCTTGACGACGACGATCCGCTCGCGGCCCTCGTGCCGCAGCCGCACCTCGTCGCCGACGCGCACCGAGTGGGCGGGCTTCACCCGCTCCCCGTTCACCCGGACATGCCCGCCCCGGCACGCGGTGGCGCCGACGGAGCGGGTCTTGACCAGCCGGACGGCCCAGATCCAGCTGTCGATCCGCACGTTCTCCCCGCTCGCGGGCCCGGCCGCCTCGGCGGCGGCGACGGCGGCGGCGGTCTTCGGATCCACGTCTCGGTCGTCCTGCGAAGCCATGTGTCCGACCTTAGCGGCCCGACCGCTCCGGCCCGGAGGTAATTACCGTGGAGCCATGGACAGCAACACCCTCGCCGCCCTCGACGAGCGGATCGCCTGCTGCCGGGCCTGCCCGCGGCTGGTCGCCTGGCGGGAGGAAGTGGCCCGCACCAAGCGGGCCGCGTTCGCCGACTGGACGTACTGGGGCCGTCCGGTACCGGGCTACGGACCGGCGGACGCCCGCCTGCTGATCGTCGGACTGGCCCCGGCGGCGCACGGCGGCAACCGCACCGGCCGCATGTTCACCGGCGACCGCTCCGGCGACGTGCTGTACGAGACGCTGTACGAGCTGGGCCTGGCCTCCCAGCCCACCTCCACCTCCGCCGACGACGGCCTGGAGCTGTACGGGGTACGCGTCACCGCGCCCGTGCACTGCGCGCCCCCCGCCAACAAGCCCACCCCCGGCGAACGCGACACCTGCCGCCCCTGGCTGGTCCAGGAACTGACCCTGCTGCGCCCCACCCTCCGCGCCGCGGTCGTCCTGGGCGCCTTCGGCTGGCAGGCGGCTCTTCCGGCCTTCGCCGAAGCCGGCTGGCCGGTACCCCGCCCCCGCCCGCCCTTCGCCCACGGCACCCGGGTGTCCCTCGACGGCCTCGACCTCTTCGGCTGCTTCCACGTCAGCCAGCGCAACACCTTCACCGGCAAGCTCACCCCGGGCATGCTTCGGGACGTCCTGCGGACGGCGGCCCGAGCGGCGGGGCTTCCGGTGGGATAGCCCCCGGTCACCTGGGGAAATGAGGCGACGTGGCCGCCGTACGCCCGTTACGGTGCCCCGGTGGGCCTGTATCCGGAGATCGAACCGTACGACCAGGGCATGCTCGACGTCGGCGACGGCAACCGCGTGTACTGGGAGGTCTGCGGCAACCCCCGCGGCAAGCCGGCGGTGATGCTGCACGGCGGGCCGGGCTCCGGGTGCACGCCGGGCCACCGGCGCTACTGCGACCCGGCCGCGTACCGGATCGTGCTGCTCGACCAGCGCGGCTGCGGTCGATCCACGCCGCACGCGAGCGTGTACGGCACCGACATGAGCGTCAACACGACCGCGCACCTGATGGCCGACCTCGAGCTGCTGCGGCGGCACCTGGGCGTCGAGCGGTGGCTGGTGTGGGGCGCTTCGTGGGGATCGGTGCTGGCGCTGCGCTATGCGCAGACGCATCCCGGCGTGGTCTCCGAGCTGGTGCTGACGGGGATCGCGACCGGCTCCAACCCCGAGGTGACCCTGCTGACCCACGGCCTGGGGAGGGTCTTCCCCGAGGCCTTCGAGCGGTTCCTCGCCGAGCTGCCCGTGCCGGACCGCGCCGGAAACCTCGCTGCCGCCTTCAACCGGCTGATCGAGTCGCCCGACCCGGCGGTGCGCGAGCGGGCCGCGCGCGCCTGGACCGACTGGGAGACGGCGACCATCCCCGCTCCGCCCCGCTCCGTCGAGCGCTACGAGGACCCCGCGTTCCGCATGGGCTTCGCCCGTACGGTCACGCACTACTTCGGCAACGACCACTTCCTCGGCGACGGCAACGACGAGGGCGTGGTGCTGCGCGACGCCCACAGGCTCAAGGGCGTTCCCGGCACCCTCATCCAGGGCAGCCTCGACTTCGGCAACCTCCTCGGCACCCCCTGGCGCCTCCACCGGGCCTGGCCGGACAGCGAGTTGACCGTCGTCGACGAGGCCGGTCACGACTCGGGAGCACCGGGCGTGGTGGAAGCCCTGGTGGCCGCGACGGACAAGTACGCCCGGCGTTAGCCGGCCCGGCCCGGACTCACGGCCGCCACACGTACCGCACGTCCGGCTCCCGCTCCTCGTTCCCGCTGCCGTCGGTGTACTCGGCGGCCACGAAGCCGTGGCGCTCGTAGAAGCGGTGGGCGGGACGGTTGACCTGGAAGGTCCACAGGGAAAGGCCCCGCGGCCTGCGCTCCTTGGCGAGGGCGACGAAGCGGTCGCCGAGGCCGCGGCCTCGCCAGTCCGGGGCGAGGTACAACTGCTCCAGCATGTCGTCGTCGAGCACCATGACCCCCATGACGCCGCTGCCACCGCCGTCCTCGGCGACCCAGGTCTCCTGCCGCGGCACCACCACCTCCCGGAACCAGGCGCGCACCGCGTCGTCGGAGTGCGGCCTCGCGACGCCCGGCAGCGCGGCGGCGAAGGACCGCAACCACACGTCGGCGGCATCCCGCGCGTCCCCTGCACCGGCCCGCCGCAGCACGACACCACTCACCACACTCACGCCCCGTCCCCTTCTTCCGCCTCCGGCACGACCGCCGACTTCCCGATCATGCGCGCCCGCCCTTGGTGGCGCAGCCGAATTATCTGCGGGACCTGGACGTGGTTCAGCGGGACCGCGAAGGCCCCTGGCCGGCATCACCGCCGGTCAGGGGCCCCTTCACGCGATCAAGCAGCCGTCAGCCGTCAGCCGTCAGCCGTCAGCCGTCCGACTCCGGCGACGGGATGTACGCGCCCGGCACGTCCTCCGGCGCGAAGATCTTCTTCTCGCCGGGGTACGGCTTGCTCCACCCGTGCGTCTCGTACCACGTGAAGTGGTTCATCTGAGCGGGGTTCGCGAAGTCGGGCTTGGCGTTGGGACCGGTCAGCCGCTGCTTCGACTTCCAGTTGTCCCACTTCGCCGCGACCACCTGCTGGTCCGCCGGCACCGTCGCCGGCGCCACGGCCGCCGCCTTGGGGTTCTGCGGCGCCGGGGTGTCCAGGCCGCAGGAAGGCGCGGTCTTCACACCATCGGTCAGCGGGGTCCGGTTGGGCAGAGCGGTGAACGGCGTGAAGTCCGGCTCCTCGGTGAAGGCCCCACGCATCGGGCTGGCCGCGCTGTCCTTCTGGTTCATCGGGTGGATCCCGAGGATCTGCTCGATGGTGCGGATCATCGTGATCTGCGAGTAGTAGCGGCTGTCGACGGTGCCGCGCTGGGCCCAGGGGCTGATGATCTGGATCGGGGCACGGTGGCCGTCGACGTGGTCGAGGCCGGCCTGGGAGTCGTCCTCGACAACGAAGATCGCCGAGTCCTTCCAGTACTTGCTGTGCGAGATCGTGTCGACGATCTTGCCGACCGCGAGGTCGTTGTCCGCGACCTGCGCGGCCGCGCTCGCCGGACCGCCGGTGTGGTCGCTGGAGAGCCAGAACATGTTCAGGTTCGCCGGCCCGTTCTTCTCGAAGTCACGCTTCCAGATCTGGGCCCGGTAGACGTCCGGGACGCTGAGGTCGTACTTCGGGAAGCCGGGCACCGACACGTCGTTGAGCGACGGGATCGGGGAGGACGACTTCAGGGTGTAGGCGGTGTCCTGACCGTTCGCCTCCATGTTCTTGCTGTCGCAGTACAGGTTCTGCCAGGTCGCGTCCGCCGGCTTGGTCAGGAACTGGTGGAACTCGCCGAAGTTTCGAACCGTCTTGCCCGCCGCCTGCGCACCGCTCCAGATGAAGCCGGTCCGCTGGTGGCCGAGAGCGTCGTCCTCGGTGTCGTAACTGCGCACGTACTCACCGGCCGAGGACTCGGTGTACTCCGGGTTGTCGGCCTGCATCAGCCAGTTGTGACCCTCGGCCGAGTTGGTGCCGATGTCGTACGTGTTGTCGTACAGCCCGAACTGCTTGGCCAGCGCGTGCTGGTTCGGCGTCACGTTCTCGCCGAACTGCGTCAGCGACGGGTCGCCGTTGCCCTGCGGGATGTCGCCGAAGACCTGGTCGTAGGTCCGGTTCTCCTTGACGATCATGAAGACGTGCTTGATCGTCGAGGGGTCGCCGAGCTTCGTCGGGACCGGCACCGGGGTCCGGCCCAGGCCCTTGCCCTCGGCCAGCTTGACCGAGCCGTTGGTCCAGCCGTTCCGCTTGAAGATCCTTGCTGTCTCGGACTTGATGACGTTGTCGTCCGGCAGCGTGAACCGCTGCACGCTCGACGTCGTGTCGTGGGTGCCGTGCCCGGCGCTGTTGGTGGGGCGGCGGGCGTCGATACCACGGGTGTTGGAGACCACTATCTCGTTGCCGACGGTGGCGATCTCCGCGGGGACGTAGTCCGTCGGGAGCAGTCCGACATAGCTGACCGGCTCCTGCGGGGACGTGTACCGGTAGACGGCGACCGCGTTGGCGCCGCCGAGCGTCACCAGCAGATGACCGTCGTCGGTGAGCGTCACCGCGTTGGGGTGGTAGCCCACCGACGCCTCCGGCCACGGCTGGGTGGCGATGGTCTGCACGACCTTGTCGCGGCGGGTGTCGATGACCGACACGTCGTTGGTGGCGGTGTTGGTGACGAACACCGCCCCCTTCTTGGCGTACATGGCGGTCGGGTGCAGACCGACGTCGATGTTCCCGACGGCGGCAGCCGGGTTCGCCAGGTCGATGACGCTGACCGTGCCCGTGGTGGTGGCGCCGGTCTCCGGGTCGGCCGGCACCTGGGTGCCGTACGAGTTGATCGTGGTGTCGCCGGACTTCGCCGGACGCCCGCCCTCGTTGCTGACGTAGAGCTTGGTGCCGACCTGGACCATGCCACGCGGGGCGTTGCCCACGGTCCAGCTCTGCTCGATGGCCCCGGTCGCCGCGTTGATGGCGACCACGCGGTTCTGGCCGTTGACCGCGGAGTACACGGTCTTGCCGTCGGCCGAGAACACCGCAGCACTCACGAGCGCGCGCTTGGACCCGTCCTTCGGGATCGGGATGAACGTAGGGTTGGCGACGGTGCCGTCCGGGTTCACGGTGAACTTGCGGTAGCCGTCAGCCTGGCCCAGCCACAGCTGCGAACCGTCGGGCGAGTACGTGGGGCCTTCCTGGCCCACGTCGTTGCCGCTGATGCGCAGGTCCGCGGCCGCGTTGTTGCCGATGAGCTGCTGAACCTTCCAGTCCTTCAGGTCCACGATGGCCAGCGCCATTCCACCGTCGGTGACCGAGGCCGCGACGTGGGTGCCGTCCGGGCTGACCGAGGACGACATGATCTTGCCGTTGTTGATGACGAGGCGCTCGCCGATCGGGGCGATGTACTGGTCGCTGGAGATCAGCTGGCCCAAGGCGGTGGTCTGGCCGACCTGGCCGGTGCCGAACTGGTGTGTCGCGGCGAAACCGATGCCGGCGCTGGCGGCGAGGACGACAGCGGTGGCGGCTGCCGTCATGACGGTTCTCCGGCTGCCGGTCCGTCGGCCGAGAAGGCCTGAAGCGTTCGTCTCGGCATGCACGCGGCGGCGTGTGACCTGCATTGAGTTATCCCTTCGGGGTGGTGGAAAGAAGTTCGACGTTGCCGTCGAACTGCCAGAGCGGGTTCGGTGTGTCCCCTGTCGGGGTCCGCACCAGGAAGTAGCCGTTCACTTCCTTCGGTCCGTCGCCGTCGGCCACGAACCGGCCGTCCGCGGTGACGTCGAGCTGGTAGATGGCGGTCCCCGGGGCCTCGACGCCGGGGAGATGCCAGGTGACGACGCAGCGCCAGTCATTGCCCGGCCCCTGTGCGGTGATCTGGCCGCCGCCCTTGTCGCACGCCGCCGTGACCCGCAGCCGCGCCTCGGTGACGTCCGGGCGGTTGAGCTGCTCGGTCTGCATGCGGTAGAGGTGCGCGAACGCCGTGGCGACCGACCGCTGCACCTTGTCCTGCTCGATTCCGGAGCCCGTCGACGGCGTCGCCACGGCGACGACCGCGACCGTGAGGGCGGTCAGCCCGGCCAGCGGCAGGAGTCCGGTGGTGATCGCGCGGCGCCCGGAGCCGTCGTAGGCCGGGTTGGTGAAGTCGCGCCGCAGGAAGAGCAGATACGCCAGGGCCGTGGCGGCCACCGTCCACGCCAGGGCGACCACGATGCCGATCAGGAGCGGGCCGAGCTGCGCCGGGCTGGTGAACAGGCCGTTCCAGGCGATGAAGGCGTAGCCGGGCAGGGCGAGGCGTACGGCGACGGGCAGCGGCAGCATCTGGGCGAGCTGCATCGCGAGCGCGGTGAGCGCGGGCAGCAGCAGCCCCATCGGGGACCGCCCCAGCGCGACGGACCCGAGCAGTCCGATCGCGGCGAGGGCCAGGGTGGGGGCGAGTACGCAGAGCCAGGCGAGGAGGACCTTGCCGGCGGCGTCCGCCGGCGTCAGCAGGTGGCCGTCGAGGCCGACCAACGGCTGGTTGCCGACCGCGAGGACGCCGCCGACCGTGCTCGAACAGGCCAGTCCGGCCACGAGCAGCAGGATGACGGTCAGGCCCGACAGCGCCTTCGCCGCGAAGATCCGCCGGGGCGAACGGACCGCCACGAGCAGGTGGCGCCAGGTGCCGAGCCGGTCCTCGGCGGCGAACACGTCGCCGGCGACCACCGAAGTCAGCATCGGGAGCGCCCAGGTGCCCGCGAAACCGAGCATCACCAGCGGCCCGGCCCACCCGGTGGCGTGCATCCAGCGGCCGAAGAGGGTGTCGGAGGGGAGCGTGCTCTGCAGGCTCACCGCGGCGACGAAGAGCGCAGGAACGATCCAGCAGGCGAGGACCAGCAGGCGGATCCGCCATTGCGAGACCAGCTTGACCAGTTCGAAGCGGTAGGCGCGGGCCACCGGGACGCGGCGGGCGCCGACGGCGCGCTCGGGAGTGGCGGTCGCGGTCATCGGCCGGCCTCCTGCTGCTCGGTCAGGGCGAGGAACGCGGCCTCCAACGGCGACACCACGGGGGCGAGTTCGCGCAACGCGATGCCCGCGCCCACGAGCCGCGCCACCAGTTCGTCGAGAGCGGGCACCGGCGCGCGCACGACGAGCGTCTCGGCGCCGTACCGCGCCCCGGCGCCGTCGGCGACGCGGATCCCGGCCGTGCCGTCGGCCAGTTGGCGGGCGGCCTGCGGATCGGAGGTGAGCAGCCGGTAGTCGAGTTCGCGGTTCTCGGCGGCCAGCTTGCTCAGCGGGCCGGAGAAGACCACCCGGCCGGTGGCCAGGATGGTGACCTCGGAGCACAGCGCCTCCAGGTCCTCCATGCGGTGGCTCGACAGCACGACGCAGGTGCCGTCCGCCGCGAGCCGGGTGAGGACTCCGTGCACGTGGTTCTTGCCGGCCGGGTCGAGGCCGTTGGCGGGTTCGTCGAGCACGAGCAGCCGGGGCTTGGTGAGCAGGGCCGCGGCGAGTCCCAGCCGCTGACGCATCCCGAGGGAGAAGCCACGGGCCGGATCCTCGGCGACATCGGTGAGCCCGACCTGGTCGAGCACGTCGTCGATCCCCGCCGCCCGCGCGTCGAGGCCGCGCAGAGCGGCCAGCGCGGCGAGGTTCTGCCGTGCGGTGAGCGAGGGGTAGAGACCGGGCCCGTCCACGAACCCGGCGACACCGTCGGGAGCGGCGAGCGCCCGCCCGACCGGCGTGCCCAGGATCTCGAGGGACCCGCTGTCGGCGACGGCCAGGCCCAGCAGCAGACCGAGCAGTGTCGTCTTGCCGGCGCCGTTCGGTCCGACCAAGCCGTGGATCTTGCCACGCTCCACGGTCAGATCGACGCCGTCGAGCGCGACGACATCGCCGAAACACTTGGTCGTCCCGCTCGCCCGGATCGCGAGAAGTGTGTCCATGAGTCCCTTCCTTGGCAGACCTCAAGGACCGTAGGGACGGCACACGACCCGTGCGGGGACGGCGAGTTGAACGCTCATGGAACGGAATGCAGAGATCGTGCCCACGACAACCCCCGCCAAGTCGACACGTACGGTGACCACTTGGGGCCCGTGCGACATGCCGGTCATACGGGGCAGGCGCACTCCGCCCATACGGTCTTGCCGGGACCGGCAGGCCGGGGAACCACACCCCAGCCGTCCGCCAGGGCCTCGATCAGGAGCAGACCGCGCCCCGACTCCCCGTCAGGACACGGCTCCCCGCGTGCGGGCAGCCGCTCGGTACGGGTGTCCGTGACCTCGACGCGCAGGATGCCCCGGCTCTCCGCGAGCCGGAGATGGAAGTCCCGCCCGGGGACATGACCGTGCCGGACGGCGTTCGCGGTCAGTTCCGCCGTGATCAGGGTGACGGTCTCGTTCACGGACGAGGCGTACGGATGCCCCCAGTCGTTCAGCCGGTGCGCCACCAGCCGGCGGGCCAGCCGCGCCCCTCGCGGTGTCGACGTGAACCGCATCGCGAACTCACGCACCGCTGCCCGGTCCCGCGGCGTACGCCCTCGTGGGGAAGTCGCTGATCTCATGGGGTAAACGTTCGCTGCCTGTACGTGACGTCGACCAGGTGTGACGCTGCCACCGGCATCGGCTGTACGCCGCCGGTACGCGGCTGTACGCGCGTGAGGCGTGACCGGCCCTCCGCGCGGCGCGTTGGTCCCGCGAGCGGTCGTGGCGCGGGTTCGGTGTTCGGCGGGAGCGGTACGTACGGGAGGTGCCGGGCGTGGAGGAAACGCAGGCGGAGGACGAGCGGGAGCGTGAGTACGAGCCCGGTTCGGGGATCCTGCACATCTTCGGACGGCAGTTGAAGCTGTGCCGTGAACGGGCGGGGCTCGACCGGGCGGAGTTCGGCGGCCGGGTCGGATACTCGGCCTCGACGATCGCCTCCTTCGAGCAGGGGAGGCGGATCCCGCCGCCCAGGTTCATCGACCAGGCCGACGACCTGCTGAACGCCGGTGGGGTGTTGAAGGCGGGGAAGGAAGGGGTGGCTCGGGCGCAGTATCCGGCGTTCTTCCGGGATGCGGCCAGGTTGGAGGCCAAGGCGGCGGCTCTCCACGTGTATGCGACGAAGGCGGTACCCGGGCTGTTGCAGAGTGACGAGTACGCGCGGGCGGTATTCACCATGTGGCGGCCGCTGCTGGACGAGGAGACCATCAACGAGCGGGTCGTCGCCCGCCTGGCACGGCAGGAGATCTTCTCCCGCACACCCATGCCCACCATCAGCTTTGTCATCGAGGAGTACGTGCTGCGTCGCCCGCTGGGCGGATGGGGCGTCATGCGAGGCCAACTGGAGCAGATCCTGCTGTGCGGTCAGCGTCGCAACGTCGAAATCCAGGTGATGCCGATCGAGCGGGAGGAGCATGCTGCATTGGAAGGCCCGTTCACCTTGATCGACACGTTGGAAGGGCAGAGGATCGCGTACGTGGAGGCGTACAAGGACAGCCGTCTCTACACGGAGCGGAGCTTGGTGAGGGAGATCGAGGATCAGTACGGCATCCTTCGGGCGCAGGCCCTCACTCCGCGCGAGTCGCTGGCCCTCGTCGAGAAGTTGCTGGGAGAGAAATGAACGCTGTACCCGAGTCGGCTTGGTTCAAGAGCAGCTACAGCACAGGTTCGGGCGGCGAGTGCGTCGAGGTCGCCTCCTGGTCGGGCGCCACGCACGTGCGCGACTCGAAGGACAAGGCCCGTCCTGCGGTGATCGTCGAGCCGGAGGCCTGGGCCGAATTCGTCGGGTTCGCCGCTCGGCACTGAACGTGGCGGTGCCCCGTGACCCTCACCTCGGGTCACGGGGCACCGGCGTGCCTACGGCGGCGCACACGTGAACACGGGGTGTACGCGGATCAGCGCGGATGGTGCTCGTACTGTCCGGAAATGTGAAGTGGAACGCACCCTTGGTGGTGAACTGGTGTCACGTACGTCTCAGTAGGGTCACCAGGAGAGGCGTTCGCCCCCTGCAAGGCGTTTAAATCTGCAAGTAAGCATTGAACGTGGAGGTGCAGGGTGAACGGGCGAACGGTGCTCGAGCGCTTTCCCGCCGGCGGTCCGCGCGGGTCGTGGCCGGCGGAGGAGTTCGCGCATGCGCGGCGTCTGGAAGGCCTGCCCGCCGAGGTTGTCATGGACCTCGCGACAGACACGTTCCTGGTGATCGTCCGGGGCGGAGAGTCCGGCGGTGGCGTCACGGCGTGACCCGTCGGCTTACCGACCCCTCCGGTTTTCCTTACGCGCTGACGGTGCGGGACCAGGCCGGCGTCGTCCCAGTGATCCGGCACAGGGCCAGATAGAGGGGGATCGGCGGGGTGTAGGGGATCGTGCCCGCCGGGCGGTGCACGAGCGTGGGCGCCGTCGGAGAGGCGGGGAGCGTCGCGCCCGGGGAGTAGTGGGCCGGGGCGGGCCAGCGCAGGGCGTAGTCGGAGTCCGCGGGGACGATCCACCACCAGTGCGCCCGGTCGGCGTAGACGCAGCCCACGCGGGGCAGCCGGGGCATCAGCTGCGGCCCGAGATGGGCAGGGATGGCGACCGCGTCGCAGCCCAGGGGGACGGTCATGTCCTCGGGCACGGAAAGCCGCCGGGGTTCGCTGTGGGTGCGCAGACTGCGCCCCAGGCGTACGAGCGTGTCCAGGTTGAGCGACTGGCCGGAGCCGCCCAGGGCGCCGGAGCCGGTCACAGCCATGCGGCCCCCGTTCCGTGATGTGCCTGCCGATGCGTCTGCCGGTGCGCCTGGCCGTGAGCCTGCGCTTCGTTCTTGTCGCCCGTGTCGCGGGCGGGGGCCGGCTTGGGGCGGGCGCCCCAGCCCAGGTCGCTCCGGGCGGGCGCGGTGCGGCGCGGCAGCTCCGCCCACACCACCAGGCCGGTGCCCTGCTCCTGGGCTCCCCAGGCCAGACACATGGCGTCGACGAGGAGCAGTCCCCTTCCGTGCTCCTCCTCGGGCTGCCGCGGCGACGGCTGCGGCTCACCCGGCGCGCACCCCTCGTCACGCACGGCTATGCGCACCAGCTCGTCCTCGTCCTGCAGCTCGCACACGATCTGCCTGCTGGCGGTGTGCACGATGGCGTTGGTGACCAGCTCGGAGACGACCAGGGCCGCCGCGTCGCAGGTGTCCTCGCACACGGACCAGCCGGTCAGCCGGGTCCGGGTCAGGCGCCTGGCCCGCGCGGGGGAACCGGGGTGCGCGGCCAGCTCGAAACGGAACCGACGCTCGGCGACGGCCCCGCCGGGGCCCGCTCCCGTACTCGCGCCGCGACTCAGCGGGCTCGCGGCGGCGTCTGTTCCTAAGGGCGGAGACGGAATCACGCTTGCCACTATCGCCCCGCCGTGAACACTTGGCAAGTGGCACTCTGAAAAATGCAGAGTGTTGTTGACGCGCTCAGGGGCCATGGCACACTGCTCGCAACAGCACGTCGAGCGGCGCCAGTTGAGACCGCCGGCTCCGCCGGATTTTCGAACGGGTCTTCGAGCGGTTGCCGAGGGCTGTGCGGGATTCATGACGGGAACCTCCTGAATCCGCACGTCCGTCCGTACAGTTCGCTCTTGGGTCAGTGGAGGTGGAGTGTGAGCGAGCCGCGGTCCGCGCCGACCGTCGGGCAGGTCGTGCTCGGCCGGCGCCTGTTGGACCTGCGGGAGAGCGCGGGGCTCAAGCGTGAGGAGGCCGCCCGCATCCTGCACGTGGCCCCCGCCACCGTGCGCCGGATGGAGATGGCCGAGGTCGCCCTCAAAATCCCGTACCTCCAACTGCTGCTGAAGGCATACGGCGTCTCCGACGAGGAGGCCGAGGCCTTCATGCGGCTGGCCGAGGACGCCAACCAGCCGGGCTGGTGGCAGCGGTTCCACGACATCCTGCCGGGCTGGTTCTCGATGTACGTCAGCCTGGAGGGTGCCGCCGCCCTCATCCGGTCCTACGAGCCGCACTTCGTCCCCGGACTGCTCCAGACCGAGGACTACGCGCGCGGAGTGCTCAAGTCCGGCGCCGTCGGACAGACCAGCCCCGAGGACATAGAGCGCCATGTCGCGCTGCGCATGCAACGCCAGGATCTGCTCACCCGTCCGGACGCCCCCAGGTTCTGGGTGGTGATGGACGAGACCGCACTGCGCCGGCGGGTGGGCGGCCCCGAGGTGATGCGTGCTCAGATCGACAGGCTGCTGGAAGCCGCGAAGCTGCCCAACGTGACGTTGCAGGTCGCCCCGTTCTCCGCGGGGCCGCACGCCGGCACGTACGGGCCCGTCGTGCTGTTCCGATTCGCCATGCCCGAACTGCCGGACATGGTCTACAGCGAGTACCTGACCGGCGCGGTCTACCTGGACGCGCGTCAGGAGGTGGCGAGCCATCTCGAGGTCATGGACCGTATGGCGGCGCAGGCCGCTACTGCACATCGCACGAAGGAGATCCTCCGGGATTTCCGCAAGGAGCTGTGAATGGAACGCATCACGTCCCAGACCAAGCCGCGGCTGCGCCGCGGGATCTACAACGGCATGCCTGCCGGTGAACTCGGCAGCGAGGGCTGGCACAAGCCGTGGAGCGGGGGCAATGGAGGCAACTGCCTGGAGGCCATGAAGCTGGACGACGGCCGGATCGCGGTCCGTCAGTCCACCGACCCGGACGGACCGGCCCTCATCTACACGACCGACGAGATGACGGCGTTCATCAACGGCGCGAAGGCGGGAGAGGCGGACTTCCTTCTGACCTGAATGACCCCTGTCTGTTGGCTATCTCAACTCCCTAATCTTGGTACCGACTTGATCATGACCACTGCTCATTCCAGACGCTTACGAGGTGCCGTATGACCGAGATCGACACCAGCAAGCCGCACCCCGCGCGGATGTACGACTGGTACCTCGGCGGCAAGGACAACTACCCGGTCGACGAGGAGCTCGGCCGGCAGATGCTGGCACTCGACCCGCGGGTGCCGGTGATGGCCAAGGTCAACCGCGCGTTCATGCACCGGGCGACGCGGTGGCTGGCCGGCCAGGGCGTACGGCAGTTCCTGGACATCGGCACGGGCATACCGACCGAGCCGAACCTGCACCAGGTCGCCCAGTCGGTCGAGCCCGACGCGCGTGTCGTCTACTGCGACAACGATCCGATCGTGCTGGCCCACGCGGCGGCCCTGCTGCGCAGCGCGCCGGGGGGCATCACCGAGTACGTGCAGGCCGACGTCCGCGACCCGGCCACGATCCTGGAGGGCGCCGGGAAGGTCCTGGACTTCGGTCAACCCGTGGCCCTGTCCCTGGTGGCGCTGCTCCACTTCATCACCGACGAGGACGGCGCCCACGACCTGGTCGCGCGTCTCCTCGCCGAACTGCCCTCCGGCAGCTACCTGATGATGACCCACGCCACCTCGGACTTCACCCCGGAGGAGTCTGCGGCGGCCACGGCCAAACTGAAGGCGGGAGGCGTCACCCTCGCCCTCCGCACCCGCGAGGAGTTCACCCGCTTCTTCGACGGCCTGGAACTCGTCGACCCCGGCGTGGAGGTCGTCCACAAGTGGCACCCGGAACTGGGCGAACCGGTCCCCGGCCAGGACGACGGAGTCATCCCGGGCTACGGGGCGGTGGCTCGGAAGCCGTGACGGAGTGATGTCCACGGCGCCCCGCCTGCCAGGTGGGGCGCCGTTGGCATCACACCCGCATCGGACGGTCGTACGGGCCGATCGGGGACGGGAGGCTCCAGGCACCCGTCAGCTGGTGGTCCACGGCCGCCGCGACCGCGCGGCCCTCGGCGATGGCCCAGACGATCAGCGACTGACCGCGGGCGGCGTCCCCCGCGGCGAACACGCCCGGGACGTTGGTCGCGAAGGCGGGGTCGCGGGCGATCGTGCCACCCGGAGTGAGCCGCAGACCCAACTGGTCGATGAGGCCGTCCTCCTGGGACGGGCCGGAGAAACCCAGCGCCAGCAGCACCAGATCGGCCGGGAGCGTGCGCTCGGTGCCCGGCAGGGGGCGGCGCGCCGCGTCCACCTCGGTCAGGTGCAACTCGCGGACATGCCCGCCGGCGTCACCGGCGAAGCGGAGCGTCGACGCGGCGAACAGCCGCGCGTCGGCGTCCGCGGCCGGCGCCGTGCCCAGGTCGCCCGCCTCCTGGTGCGCGGGCGACAGCCGGTAGATCTTCGGGTAGGTCGGCCACGGCTCGAGGTCCTCGTCGCGCTCGGCCCCCGGCTGGGCGTAGATGTCCAGCTGGGTCACGGACGCGGCGCCCTGCCGCACCGCCGTGCCCAGGCAGTCGGCTCCCGTGTCCCCGCCGCCGACGATCACGACGTGCCGGCCGGCCGCGGACACCGGGGAGGTCTCCATGTCGCCCTCACACACCCGGTTGGCCAGCGGCAGGTACTCCATCGCCTGATGGATTCCGAGCAACTCCCGCCCTGGTACCGATAGTTCACGCCAGGCCGTGGCGCCCGTGGCGATCACCACGGCGTCGTAGCGCGCTCGCAGCTCCCCGGCCCCGACATCCCGCCCGACCTCCGTCGACGTACGGAACTTCGTCCCCTCGGCCAGCATCTGCTCCAACCGCCGCTCAAGATGGTGCTTCTCCATCTTGAACGCGGGGATGCCGTACCGCATCAGCCCGCCGAGCCGGTCGTCCCGCTCGTACAGGGCGACCGTGTGTCCCGCGCGCGTCAGCTGCTGGGCCGCGGCGAGCCCGGTCGGCCCCGACCCGACCACCGCGACGGTCCGCCCGGACAGCCGGTCCGGCGGGCGCGGCGGGGTGAACCCCTCCTCCCAGGCCCGGTCGGCGATCGCGCACTCGACGTTCTTGATGGTGACCGCCGGCTGGTTGATCGCCAGCACGCACCCCGCCTCGCACGGCGCCGGACACAACCGCCCCGTGAACTCGGGGAAGTTGTTCGTCGCGTGCAACCGGTCGGCGGCCGCCCGCCAGTCCTCCCGGGACACCAGGTCGTTCCACTCGGGGATCAGATTGCCCAGCGGGCAGGCCTCGTGGCAGAACGGCACCCCACAGTCCATGCACCGGTCGGCCTGCTTGCTGATGATCGGAAGCAGCCCGCCCGGCACGTATACCTCGTGCCAGTCCCGCACCCGCTCCTCGACCGGCCTGCGGGGCCACTCCTGGCGGGGTGTGGTCATGAAACCCTTGGGATCGGCCATGGCCGTCCCCCTTGCCTCGGGCACCACCTCTTTCCGGCCACGATACGACCGCCACGCCCCAGGTGCAGAGCCCGGTATGCCCGTGGTGCGGGGCGCGCGGAGTCGTCGGCTCGGGTGGGTGCTATGCGTGCGGGTTCTGCTCCCGCCAGGCCCGCAGCACCGAGTCCACGGCGGCCCTGATCCGCTGCCGGGCCTCGGGCCGTGCCACCCCGCTCATCAGCAGCCGGTCGTACGGCGTGTCCAGGTGGCGTACGGAGGCCGCCACCGCCGAGATGACCGCGGTCTCGGACAGCGCGCGCCCCGACGCGCTGCGGCCGACCCGTCCGCTGCCGCGCACGGAGGCGTGCCCGGCGATGGCCCGCGCGCGCTCCGGCGGGCAGGCGGGAAAGAGCCGCAGGATCTCCGCTGCGAACGCGTCCGCGAACCGTATGTCCTCGGCCGCCCGTCGCCGTGCGTCGCGCGCACGGCGACGGCGCCGCGCCTCGGCGTCCGCCAGGCACCGCAGCTCCGCGCGGGCGAGTGCCGCCTCCTCGACGAGGACGCCCCGCCGCTCGTACCGGCTTCTGCGCCGGTTGAACCGCACCACCACCGCCGACAGCGCGCTCTCCTCCCGCGACCGGCGCGTCAGCGCGGTGTCGCCGCGCGGCAGGAAGACCAGGTGCCCGAGGTCGGCGCAGTCCAGGCACCGCGGCACCCCTTCCTCCAGTACGAGCAGCGGCAGCGGGCCGCGCCGGCACGCGGCGCAGTGCTTGCGCCGCAGCGGCTGGAGGACGAGGAGGCCGTCGGACGGCCGGGGGACCGGGAGCGGGGCCATACGCGAGGCCATACGACGTACATTCCCGGGCGCGTACCCTGACGCTCCTCCCGCCGCACCCAGCTTCCAACCTGACGCATCATGGGCCGTGTGCGTCTTCAAGCGATCACCTGGGAACGGCTCGGCGACCTCCTCGCCGAGCGCCTGCTCGACCTGAAGCCCGCCGATGGCAGCCCCTGGCCGCGCATCGCCTTCGACGGTGCCCCCGCCGCCCTCCCGGGCGACCTGGCCCACCGCGTCGCCGAGGTGTTGCGGCCCCTCGGCCGCCCCGCGCTGGTCGTGGGCACCGAGGGCTTCCTGCGCCCTGCCTCCCTCCGGCTGGAACACGGCCACCGGGACGAGGAGTCCTACTACAACGGCTGGCTCGACACCGGCGCCCTGTGGCGCGAGGTCTTCGGCCCGCTCGAACCCGGCGGTGACGGACGTGTCCTGCCCGACCTGTGGGACCCGGTCACCGACCGCGCCACCCGCAGCGCCTACGTCCAGCTCCCGCCCGGCGCCCCGTTGTTGCTGCACGGCCCCCTCCTGCTGCGTCACTGGTTCCCCTTCGACCTGACCGTCCACGTCCTCCTCTCCCCGGGTGCCCTGCGCCGCCGCACCCCGGAGGCCGAGCACTGGACGCTGCCTGCCTTCGAGCGCTACGACGCCGAGACCGACCCCGCCCGCACCGCCGACGTCCTGGTACGCGCCGACGACCCCCGGCACCCGGCCTGGAACGGCTGAGCCCGGGCCGGCGGCTCAGAGCCAGCCGTTGCGGCGGAAGCCGCGGTACAGCGACACGCACACGGCCGATATCAGGCAGATGACCAGCGGATAGCCGTACCGCCAGTGGAGCTCCGGCATCACCTGGAAGTTCATGCCGTACACCCCGCACACCATGGTCGGCACGGCGATCACCGCCGCCCATGCCGTGATCTTGCGCATGTCCTCGTTCTGCGCCACCGTCACCTGCGCGAGGTGGGCCTGGAGAATCGAGTTCAGCAGTTCGTCGAAGGCGGCTATCTGCTCCTTGGCCCGGGTCTGGTGGTCGAGGACGTCCCTGAAGTACGCCTGTATCTCCGCGCCGACCACCTGCATCGGCCGGGCGGAAAGCTCCTCCAGCGGGCGGCCCAGCGGCACGACGGCTCTCTTCAGCTCCAGCAGCTCCCGCTTGAGCTGGTAGATCCGCCCCGGATCGACCCGCGCGCCGTCGTCCGCGAACACCTCGGTCTCCACCTCGTCGATGTCCTCCTGGAACGAGTCGGTGACGTTCAGGTAGTCGTCGACCACATGGTCCGCGATCGCGTGCAGCACCGCCGCCGGCCCCTTGGCGAGCTGCCCCGGATCGGACTCCAGCTCCTCGCGCAGCGGACCGAGCGAGCCGTGCCGGCCGTGCCGCACGGTGATCACGAAGTCCTGCCCGGTGAACACCATGATCTCGCCGGTGCTGACCACCTCGCTGGTCGGCGTCAGCTTCTCGTGCTCGAGGTAGCAGACCGTCTTGAACACCGCGAACAGCGTCTCGCCGTACCGCTCCACCTTCGGGCGCTGATGCGCCTTGACCGTGTCCTCCACCGCCAGCGGGTGCAGGTCGAAGAGGTCCGCGATGCCCGCGAACTCCTCGTCCGTCGGCTCGTGCAGCCCCAGCCAGACGAAACCGTCACGGGCCTTGCGCACCCGCGTCACGGCCTCCACGAGATCGCCGGCCTCCGGGATCCGCTCGCCGTCCTGGTAGGCCACGCAGTTCACCACGGAGGAGCCCAGCGGGGACCGGGCAGGATGGCTCAGGTCGACCCGGCGCCGCCCTCGGGCCAGCCGAGCCACCTTCCGTAGATTCCCCGCCATGGACATCCGGATCTCCTCGCGTGCACCTTTTGCCGCCTGGTCGAGCCAGTCTGCCAGGCTCACGTGAGCGCCGGGTAAGCCTGTGGAAACCGCACATTCCGCATTGTTCCCGCCTGTGGACGGGTACGGCAGGCGCCGAGGGAGGCTGGGATGATCCCGGTATGACGCACAGCGACGGGCACCTGGACGGGCATTCGGGAGCGGACACCGACCAGGACAAGGACTGGGACAAGGACCAGGACAAGGGCTGGGACAAGGACGGCGACGAGGGCCCGGACGCGGGTCAGCACGAGAGCCGGGGCGAGGGGCAGGGCGAGGGGCGGCGCGAAGGCCCGGGTGGAAGCCGATATCTGCTCGAGAACCGGCAGACCGAGGCCGGCGAGCGCTTCGACGCCTTCGCGACCCTCTTCGATCCCACGACGTTCCGCCACTTCCAAGGACTCGGCGTCGGACCAGGATGGCGCTGCTGGGAGGTCGGTGCCGGCGGTACCTCCGTCGTCTCCTGGCTGGCCGAGAGGGTCGGCCCCACCGGCACGGTCGTCGCGACCGACATCGACACCTCACTGGTCGCCGGGGCCGCCCACCCGCCGGTGGAGGTGAGGGTGCACGACGTGGGCGCCGAGGAGCCGCCGGGGGAGGGTTTCGATCTCGTGCACGCCCGGCTCGTCCTGGTCCACGTGCCGGACCGGGAACGGGCCCTGCGGTCCATGGTCAAGGCACTGCGCCCCGGCGGACGGCTGCTGCTGGAGGACGCCGACCCCGCCCTCCAGCCCCTGCTCTGCCCGGACGAGCACGGCCCGGCGGAGGAACTGGCCAACCGGCTGCGCCGCGGCTTCCGCCGCCTGCTGGCCGACCGCGGCGCCGACCTGTCCTACGGCCGCAGACTCCCGCGCCTGCTGCGCGAGGCCGGCCTGCGCCAGGTGGAGGCCGACGCCTACTTCCCGGTCACCTCCCCGGCCTGCACCGCCTTGGAGTCCGCCACGGTCCGGCAGATCCGCGCCCGCCTCGTCACCGCGGGCCTGGCCACCGACGAGGAGATCGACCAGCACCTGGCCAACGTGGCCTCCGGCACCATGGATCTGACCACAGCGCCGATGATCTCCGCGTGGGGTACCAAGCCGTAGCACCGCGGGGCCGCCAACCGGAATGTCACCTTACCGACCTCGCAGGCAGCCTCAAGACCCACGGTCAGAAGCAGGCGATCACGGTCATGAACCGAGACGCCTACATCCAGGCCAACCCAGAACGCGAAGCCGACCTCGAGCCGCCGCCTCGTCGGCGGGCGAGGTACCAGCGTCGGCCAGTGTCGAAGGCGCGCCGTGCCGTGCGCACCGCAGCGATCTGAGTGGCGAGGTGGAGTTGGTGGTGCCAGGGGTTCTGGCCACCTTGGCGTACCGACATGGCATGCGCGAACGCCACAGCATCGCGGTCGACGTACTGGTCCAGGTGCTCGAACCACGCCATGCTCGTACGCGAGGCCGCCTGCACCGGATGGAGTTCCGCGCGGCGATGGCGGTCGTACTCCCGCAGCGCGTCCTCCACGTCAAGGTATGTCTGCAGGCTGTGTGCAAGGACGATCGCGTCGATGATCGCCAGTCTGGTGCCCGACCCCAGCGTGAAGTGGGTGGTGTGGGCAGCGTCGCCGACGAGCACCGTCGTGCCGTGGTGCCAGGTCTTGTTGGTCACGTGCGCGAAGCGCTGCCAATGCGCCGGTGCACCCCGTGATCGGCTGATCAGGCGGTGGCCGTCGAGTGCGCGCTTGAAGACGTCCTCCAGCAGTCGCACTCCCTGGTCGCGGCCGAGCACGTCGAGTCCCAGACCGTGCCAGGTCTGCGGTGAGCATTCGACGATGCAGGTGCTGATTCCCGCGACCGAGGGGTAGGCGTGAAACCAGATCCATCCGGCGGACGTCCGCTCGAAGCTGAAGACGAAGCTGCGGAACGCCTGGTCCGTGCCGAGCCAGATGTAGGGATTGAGACCGACCTCGATGCGAGTTCCGAACGCTGCGCTCTGTCCCCGGATCCCGCTGTTCGCACCGTCGGCAGCAACGAGAAGGTCCGCTTCGGGAAGCGTCGAGAGATCTGCGACGCGGTGGCCGTACTGGACGTCGACGCCGAGCTGCAAAGCACGCCGGGCCAGGACGTCGAGCAATGCAGATCTGCTCATGCTGTATCCGTAACCCCCGAAGTACGCCGTCTGCTCGCCGCCCGAGCCGTGCACGCGCACCTCCTGGTCCTGCCACAGCACGGACCTGGCGGTGACCTCCCGAGCGCATTCCGGATCGTTGCGATAGAGGACGTCCAACAGGTCGTCCCAGTACACGACGCCCCAGCCGTAGGTGGCCGCGGGTGGGTCACGGTCGTACACGGTGATCTCGTGCCCGGCATCGCGCAACTTGGCCGAGATCGCGAAGTACAGCCCCGCAGGCCCCGCACCGACGCACACGATCCTCACCGCTACACACCGCCCCGACTACCGGTCGGATGGGAGGCCTGCCGCTCCAGACGGCTCCGGATGCCCGAGACGTCCGGGCATCCGGATGCAGCCCTCACAAAACTGCCGCAGGTAGATCGCGAGCTCACTGCGCTGGAGCGTCAGTAGCCATGCCCGCCACCGCCGTGCCCGCCACCGCCGTGGTCACCGCCACCGAAGCCGTGATCGCCACCGAAGCCGTGATCGCCACCGAAGCCGTGATCGCCACCGAAGCCGTGGTCACCACCGAAGCCGTGATCGAAGCCCCAGCCCCAGCCGTCACCGAAGAAGCAGCGGACTCCCCAGCCCCAGCCGTCACTGAAGAAGCAGCGATCTCCCCGGACCTTGCTGTCGGGAGCCGAAGCGGCATGGGACGACGAGGGGAAAGCGGCCGCGCTGGCAGCGCCTGCTCCGGCCGCGATGGCAAGGATGGGTGCCGTGCAGATCACAGCGGCTATTCGCCGCATCCTGCTCGTAGTTGCGCGCATGATGTTGTCCCCCTTCCGGGGGTCGAAACAGGGATCTCGGGCACTCGGGGGATGCCCATACGCGCCAGATCCTGCGCGCGGGTCTGACGCGCAGTGACCCACCCGCCGGACGTACTGAACATCGTCGGAGCAGTTTCCAGGCAGGCTTGCGGATCTTACTATTGAGTGCAAGACGGAGCATACGGTACGAAACGCCCCGTTTCGTTAAACATAGAGCCAGTTTCCGGGCAAAGTCAACGGGGGTGCCAGTGGCTCACAAGGGAGGCATCCGGTGGACACTCCCAGGTCCCAGGACGGCCGTCAGAGCGCTTTGGCTCCTGAGTACGCCCAGCCCGACCGCATCACGCCTGACTCGCGGCGGCGCCGCCGGGAGTCTCACGAAGCCGTGCTCCGAGCCACGAAAGACCTCCTTGGCGAGGTCGGATACCAACGGCTGGCCTTCGAAGGCATCGCCCGGAGGGCCGGAGTCAGCAAGGCCACCATCTACCGGTGGTGGCCGAACAAGGCCGCACTCGTGATCGAGGCCCTCAGCGGGGAAGTCCCCCTGCCTGCCATCCACGAGACCGGTGACCTCGAAGCCGACCTGCGCACCGCCGTCCGTCTCACGATCGAGCTCGTCTCCGCCATGCCCACTTGTCTGATCCTCCCGGCGCTTCTCGCCGACGTGATCGAGGATCCCACCGGCACGAAAGCCTTCGCCGAGCTCATCGAACCCCGCCGCGCGTCGGTCGTGAACCTGCTGGAGCGGGCCCGCCTCGAAGGCCGGTTGCCGCCGAACACCGATACGTCACTGATGGTCGACATCTACTCCGGGACGGTCGTGTACCTGGCCGCGGTGAACCGCATACCGCCGGGCGAGGCGGTGGTGGACCAGCTCGTCAGCCTCCTCTTGCACGGCCACCTTCCGGTCTCGAAAGGACCCGCCCCGGCAGACCGGGATGGATCGCCAGGCGGGTGAGCCGGCCGCGCAGAAGTCGCCCCCTTGCGGGGACGATCTCGTCGATCTGCTGCGGCCAGGTGCAATCTTCACGCGTGCACCACAGTCGACGATCACCCAGAACGGCGCGCCAGCGAACGTCACCGGGCTCTTGGAGGTCTCCCGCCCACACGCGCCACCGCGAGCGCGCCCGCCGCGCAGCCCCGGGCTGCCGCGGTTTGGGGGTCGGCGCCGGCCAGAAGGGCGGCGAGGAAGGCGCCGGTGAAGGCGTCGCCCGCGCCGGTGGTGTCCCGCGCGGTGGCCGGCACAGCGGGTACGTGGGCGCGGACGGCACCCGCGTGCGCCACCCGTGCCCCGGCGGCGCCCTGCTTCACGACCACCAGCGGGACGTGGCGGCTCAGCTCGGCCGCCGCGTCCGCCGGGTCGGGCAGGCCCGTCAGCAGACAGGCCTCGTCGCGGCTCGGCAGCAGCACGTCCACCCCCTCGACGAGCGAGAGGAACCGGTCCACGCCCAACGTGACGAGGAACCCGGCCGACGCGGGATCCAGGCTCACCGGCACCCCACGGGCGCGGGCCGCCGCGACGGCGCTCGCCACCAGCGCCCGGCCCGTACCGGAGAACAGCAGGTAGCCCGACAGATGCAGCCTGGCCACCCCGTCGAGCAGCGCGTCGGACCAGTCACCCGCCTCAAGGCGCAGCGAAGCCCCGCTGTCCGTGAGGAACGTGCGCTCGGCCGCCGCCGAGGAGTCGACGAGGCAGACCACCGTCCCGGTCGGCGCCCCGGGATCGACGACCAGGTGGGGGCGTACTCCCGAGGCGACCAGCGCCCGTTCGTGCCAGACCGCCGACTCCGCGCCCACCCGCCCCAGCAGCCGGACCTCCCGGCACCCGCTGTGGGCCGCCCAGCAGGCCACATTGGCCCCCGCCCCGCCGGGCAGCATCCGGACCGCGGCGAAGGTGTCGGTGCCGGTGGCGAGAGGGCCGCGATGCCGTACGACGACATCCGTCACGACGTCCCCGACCACCAGCAGCGCCCCGCCCCCGCCGTCCGTCACGGCAGGGCCCGTCACGGCAGGGCCCACGCCGCCGCGATCCGCGCCGCCAGCCGTGCGTTGCCGCGCACCGCCGCCAGGTTGGCGCGCAGCGAGGCGCTGTCGGTGTGCCGCACCAGGTAGTCGAGCAGGAAGGGGGTGACCGCCTGCCCCGTGACGCCCTGCTCCGCGCACGCGTGCAGCGCGTCGGCGAGCACACGCGCGTGCAGTTCGGGATCCAACTGTTCCTGCCGCGGCACCGGGTTGGCGACGATCAGCGCCGACTCCGGCGCCCGCAGCGCGTTCTGCGCCCGCATCACCGCGGCCACGTCCTCCGGCGTCCGCAGCGTCCAGTCCACCGGATGACCGGAGTCGGACAGGTAGAACCCGGGGAAGCGGTCCGTGCCGTACCCGGCCACCGCGACCCCCAGCGTCTCCAGCCGCTGCAACGTCGCCGGCACGTCCAGGATCGACTTCACCCCCGCGCACACGACCGTGATCCGCGTGCGCGCCAGCAGCCCGAGGTCGGCGGACTCGTCCTGCGTCACCGTCCACTCCCGGTGCACTCCGCCGAGCCCGCCCGTGGCGAACACGCGGATGCCCGCCAGCGAGGCCAGCAGCGCCGTCGCCGACACCGTGGTCGCACCGCTCGCCCCCGCGGCCATCGCGAGCGGCAGGTCGCGGTGGCCGAGCTTGCGCATCCCCTCCTCGTTCGCGACCCGCTCCAACTGCCCCTCGTCCAGGCCGATGTGAGGTTGGCCGTCCAGTACCGCGATGGTCGCGGGCACGGCACCCTCCTGCCGCACCGCGTCCTCAAGCTCCAGCGCCACCTGGAGATTGCGCGGGCGCGGCAGCCCATGGGCGATGATCGTGGACTCCAGGGCCACCACGGGACGACGCGCGGCCAGCGCCTCCCGCACCTCTTCGGACACCACCAGCACGTGCCTGCCTCCCGTCTGTCGCGCTCTCCCCTCATCTCTGGCGGCTGCCGCACCGGGTCAAACCCTTGCGGCCCGTACCGCACGGCACCAGCCTGGGACGCATGACCGACAACACGCCACGCCTCGACCATGTCGTCCTCTGGGTGCGCGACCCGGTCGCCGCGGCAGGCTTCTACGAGCAGGTGGTCGGCCTGGAGCCGGTCAGGGTCGCCGAGTTCGCCGCGGGCCAGGTGTCCTTCCCCTCCGTGCGCCTGAACGAGGAGACGATCCTCGACCTCGCCCCGCTCGACATGGCCGAGCGCATGAACATGGTCCCCGGCGCGGCAGGCAGCGCGGGCCACCCCGTGAACCACGTCTGCCTGTCCCTGCCCGCCGACGGCTTCGACTCCCTGCGCGCCCGCCTGGAGGAGCACGCCGTCCCCGTCTCCGGCTTCTCCCACGACTCCTTCGGCGCGCGCGGCAAAGCCAGGCGCAGCTTCTACTTCCGCGACCCGGACGGCAACGTCTTCGAGGCCCGGCACTACGACCAGCGCGCGCGAGGTGACTAGTGCTGCGACCGGAAAGGTTCACCGGCTCGCGACGCCCGGCACGGCACTCCCCCGGCCTTCGGCCGGGGGTACCCCAACGCCGCGTTGTCGCATCACCCGAGTACATCCAGTACGCGGGCGACGCTCCGCCTTGCGATGCTCCCCCACAGCCTGAAAGGCGTGGGAGGTACCCCCAGCACCGGACGCCGCGAGCTTCCCGGCAAACCTTTCCGGTCACAGCACTAGCGCACGCGCGGTCCGGCACCACGAGGAGGGCACGCCCGGCCAGGTACTACGAGCAGTGTGCTTCGCGCCCGTACGGGCAGTGCGTCTCGCGCCCGGCGCTTCAGAACAGCGGCTCGGGCAGCACGCCTTCCAGCGCGAGCAGCCTGCGCTTGGCCTCCAGACCGCCGCCGAAGCCGCCGATGCCCCCGTCGCTCTCGACGACCCGGTGGCACGGCACGACCACCGGCAGCGGATTGGCGCCCATCGCCGCGCCCACCGCCTGGGCGGCGCCCGGCTGCCCCACCCGGTCGGCCAGATCGCCGTACCCGACGACCGTGCCGTACGGCACGCCGGACGCCAGTTCGCGCAGCACCTGCCGGTTGAAGCCGGAGATCAGCGACCAGTCCAGCGGCAGCTCGAAGTCCTGCCGCTCGCCCGCGAAGTACGCCCGCACCTGGCGTATCGCCTCAGCGAGCAGTGGGGAGCCGGGCGCCTCGACCGGCTCGGTGCCCAGCCGGGACGCCAGCCGGTCCAGCGCGCGCTCCCGTATCGCGTCGGTGGCATGGAAGACGACGTTGACCAGACCCTCGGGGGTGGCGGCCAGCAGCAGGGGGCCGATGCCGGTACCGACGACGGCCCACACGACCTGCTGCTCGTCCGGTACGACCCGCTGCTCGTCCTGCTCGTCCTGCTCGTGGCTGTCCATGCGATTACGGTACGGCCCGCCACTGACAACGCCCTCTGACCTGCGCCGCCGCGAGACCAGACGGTCTTGGGCGATCAGACGGCCTTGGGCGATGAAACGGTCCTGAGCGATCAGACGGTCTTGAGCGCCGCGCGCACCACTTCCGGCTTGTTCGTGATGATGCCGTCCACTCCATAGCCGGCGACGGTCCGGGCGCCGGCGGCGTTGTCCACCGTGTAGGCGAAGATCCCCAGCGGTACGCCGTGCGGTCCCCGGTGCGCGCGGACGGCCGCCGTGTAATGCGCCGACAGCTTGCGGTAGGAGGGGTTGATCAGGTCCACGAAGGCCGCGTACCGGTGCAGGTCCGCCGTGTCCGGGCGGCCGAGGAAAGCGGTGCGGACGGCGGGCTTCAGCGCGTGCACGGTCCGCACGCTGGCGGCGCTGAAGCTCTGCACGATCAGCCGGCTCGCCAGGTGTCGGTGGTCGAGCCAGCCGTCGTTGGCGAGCACCTTGAGGGTCTGTGCCTCGATCCCCGGATACAGCTCTGGGTTCTTGATCTCCAGGAGCAGCTTCTCGTGGTTGTGTTCGAGCCGGCGCATGTACTGGTCGAGCGTCGGCACGCGCGTGCCCGCGAACCTGGGGGAGAACCAGCTGCCCGCGTCCAGGCGGGCGATCTCGGCGGCGGTGAAGTCCTTCAC
Organism: Streptomyces sp. NPDC004721; assembly: GCF_053601495.1. Lineage (NCBI taxonomy): Bacteria > Bacillati > Actinomycetota > Actinomycetes > Kitasatosporales > Streptomycetaceae > Streptomyces > Streptomyces sp. NPDC004721. The sequence goes on along the minus strand of NZ_JBSGBZ010000007.1, from coordinate 71,268 downwards.
CTTCCACGGGGCCCGGCCGGGAAAGACCTGCTCGACGTTGGTCGTCCGCTTCAGGGTGGCGTCGTGGATGACCACGAGCTCGCCGTCCCTGGTGCGCTGCACGTCGTTCTCCACCCAGGAGAAGCCGAGCGCCGCCGCCTTGTCGACGGCGGGCAGCGTGTTCTCCGGGGCGTGGGCGGAGGCACCCCGGTGGGCGACGACCACGGGCTGCGGTCGGTGGGCGTCCGCGGCCCGTACCTCCGAGCCGGGCAGGAACAGGGCGACGGCCGCCGCGAGGGCGGTGGTCAGGGCGGCGACTGCGCGCGCGTGCATACGTACTCCTCGCGACGAATGACCACAGACAGCACAAGAGTGACAGCACAGAGTCAACGAGGCGCTCACGGAAGGGCCACGGGTGGAGTCACGATCCGCACAGAGCCGACCGGGCCCGCTCACGGGTGCCGCACATCTGCGACGAGGCCGTGCTTCTTTGCCGGAAAGTCGTTCGGCCATTCCGGTGGCAGTCATACTCTCAGCGTCAACCCTGATCGCGTGGCGGTCCTGGGACGGGGGCATTCACGGATTTCCGGGACTTCAAGAGGGCGGAAGGGCAACCGCGCATGCACGGCACCGTCGACGGATTCAGCTACGGGCTCGTCACCCCGCTGGTGGCCTGTCTCATGGCCTGCCTCGGTGGGGCACTGGGCCTGCGCTGCACCACCCGCGCCCTGCTCGTCGCCCGCTCCTGGCGCCCCGGCTGGCTCGCCCTCGGCTCGGCCGCGATCGGCTCGGGCATCTGGACGATGCACTTCGTCGCGATGACCGGCTTCACCGTCGAAGAGGCGCCGATCGGCTACGACCGGCCGACGACGTACGCGAGCCTGGCCGTCGCCATCGTCATGGCGGGGATCGGGATCTTCATCGTCGGCTACCGGGGCGCGACCGGCTCCGCCCTGTTCACCGGCGGCACGATCACCGGCCTCGGCGTCGCCAGCATGCACTACCTGGGCATGGCCGGGATGCGGCTCGACGGCACGCTCGAGTACAACACCCTCACCGTCGCGGCCTCCGTGGTCATCGCCGTCGTCGCCGCGACCGCGGCCCTCTGGGCGGCCGGGCGGGCGAAAGGGTTCCTCTGGAGCGTCGGCGCCAGCCTCGTCATGGGTCTCGCCGTCGTCGGCATGCACTACACGGGCATGGCCGCCCTCAGCGTCCACCTGCACGAAACGGGCGGCGCCGCCACCGGCGAGTCGTCGGCCGCCCTGCTCACGCCGATGCTGATCGGCCCGCTCCTCTTCCTCCTGCTCACCGGTGCCGTCGTACTGTTCGACCCGCTGATGATCACGGGCAGCTCCGACTGGACCCCCGTCGAGCACAAGCCGGGCGTGCCGGCGCGCGAACTCGTCGCCCATTCCGCCGGCCGCCCCCCGGCCGGCGCCCACCGCGACCCCGGCCGCGAGACGGTCCGCGAACGCCTCCGCGCTCCGCAGAACCGCTGATCCGGACCCGTTGTCAGTGGCGGGTCGTACGGTGGATGTCATGCGGCCCGTCTCTCACATCGAACGCACGGTGGCGCCCTTCGAGGTCGTCAGCCCCTACCAGCCCAGCGGTGACCAGCCGCAGGCCATCGCCGAACTCGCCCAGCGCATCGAGGCGGGGGAGCCGGACGTCGTCCTGCTCGGTGCCACCGGCACCGGCAAGTCCGCCACCACGGCGTGGATGATCGAGAAGCTTCAGCGCCCGACCCTCGTCATGGCGCCGAACAAGACGCTCGCCGCCCAGCTGGCCAACGAGTTCCGCGAACTGCTGCCGAACAACGCGGTCGAGTACTTCGTCTCGTACTACGACTACTACCAGCCCGAGGCCTACGTCCCGCAGTCGGACACCTACATCGAGAAGGACTCCTCGATCAACGAGGAGGTCGAGCGCCTGCGCCACTCGGCGACCAACTCGCTGCTCACCCGTCGCGACGTCGTCGTGGTCGCCTCCGTCTCCTGCATCTACGGCCTGGGCACCCCGCAGGAGTACGTGGACCGCATGGTGCCCCTCCGGGTCGGCGACGAGATCGACCGCGACGAGCTGCTGCGCCGCTTCGTGGACATCCAGTACACGCGCAACGACATGGCCTTCACCCGCGGCACCTTCCGGGTGCGCGGCGACACCATCGAGATCTTCCCGGTCTACGAGGAGCTGGCCGTCCGCATCGAGATGTTCGGCGACGAGATCGAGGCGCTGTCGACCCTGCACCCCCTCACCGGCGAGATCATCAGCGACGACCAGCAGCTGTACGTCTTCCCGGCCTCGCACTACATCGCCGGCCCCGAGCGCATGGAGCGGGCGGTCAGGGGCATCGAGAAGGAGCTCGAGGAGCGCCTGGCCGAGCTGGAGAAGCAGGGCAAGCTGCTGGAGGCCCAGCGGCTGCGGATGCGCACCACCTACGACATCGAGATGCTCCGCCAGATCGGCACCTGCTCCGGCGTGGAGAACTACTCGATGCACTTCGACGACCGCGCGCCCGGCACCCCGCCCAACACCCTGCTCGACTACTTCCCGGACGACTTCCTGCTCGTCATCGACGAGTCGCACGTCACCGTGCCGCAGATCGGCGCGATGTACGAGGGCGACGCGTCCCGCAAGCGCACCCTCGTCGAGCACGGCTTCCGGCTGCCGTCCGCCCTGGACAACCGCCCGCTGAAGTGGGAGGAGTTCCAGGAGCGCATCGGACAGACGGTGTACCTGTCGGCGACGCCGGGCACATACGAGCTGTCCCGCTCGGACGGGCAGGTCGAGCAGATCATCCGCCCCACCGGCCTGGTCGACCCGCAGGTCGTCGTCAAGCCCACCGAGGGCCAGATCGACGACCTGGTGCACGAGATCCGCGGGCGCGTGGAGAAGGACGAGCGCGTCCTGGTCACCACGCTGACCAAGAAGATGGCCGAGGACCTGACGGACTACTTCCTGGAACTCGGCATCCAGGTGCGCTACCTGCACAGCGACGTCGACACCCTGCGCCGGGTCGAGCTGCTGCGCGAGCTGCGCAGCGGAGAGTTCGACGTCCTGGTCGGCATCAACCTGCTGCGTGAGGGCCTCGACCTGCCCGAGGTGTCGCTGGTGGCGATCCTCGACGCCGACAAGGAGGGCTTCCTGCGCTCGGGCACCTCGCTGATCCAGACCATCGGCCGCGCGGCGCGCAACGTCTCCGGCCAGGTCCACATGTACGCCGACAAGATCACCCCGGCGATGGAGAAGGCCATCGAGGAGACCAACCGCCGCAGGGAGAAGCAGGTCGCGTACAACAAGGCGAACGGCATCGACCCGCAGCCGCTGCGCAAGAAGATCAACGACATCGTGGCGCGGATCGCCCGCGAGGAGGTCGACACCGAGCAGCTGCTCGGCACCGGGTACCGCAAGGGGAAGGACGGCAAGGGCGCGAAGACCCCCGTGCCGTCCCGCGGCGAGAACGGCGCCAAGGCCGCCGGTGCCGCCAAGCCGGCCAAATCCGCCAAGGGCAAGGCGAAGGAGACGGTGCCCACCGACCGTCCTGCCGCCGAACTCGCCGAGCAGATCGAGGAGATGACGGAGCGGATGCGCGCCGCCGCCGCCGACCTCCAGTTCGAGGTCGCGGCCCGGTTGCGCGACGAGGTCGCGGAGATGAAGAAGGAGCTGCGCCAGATGCGCGAGGCGGGGCTGTCCTGACCGACTGCGCTGTGTTGCAAGACCGACACAAAGTGCGGACCCGTATGCGGCGCTGCCACTGCCTCTGCGTAGGGTTCTTGGCAGCCGCGGAACCGGCGGCGACAGGGGTGTAGCTCGAGAGGGGAATCAGCCGTGACCGTCAACTTGACCAAGGGTCAGGCCATCAGTCTGCAGAAGAACGACGGAGGCAGCCTGACCGCGGTCCGCATGGGTCTCGGCTGGCAGGCGGCTCCGCGCCGGGGCCTGTTCGGCTCGCGCACGCGCGAGATCGACCTCGACGCCTCCGCCGTGCTCTTCGCCGAGAAGCAGCCGGTCGACGTCGTCTTCTTCCGCCACCTGGTGAGCGACGACGGCTCCGTTCGCCACACCGGCGACAACCTGGTCGGCGGCGCGGGCCAGGGCGGCGACGACGAGTCGATCCTCGTCGACCTCCAGCGCGTCCCGGTCCACATCGACCAGATCATCTTCACCGTGAACTCCTTCACGGGCCAGACCTTCCAGGAGGTGCAGAACGCGTTCTGCCGCCTGGTCGACGAGACCAACGGCCAGGAGCTCGCCCGCTACACCCTGGCCGGCGGTGGCAACTACACCGCCCAGATCATGGCGAAGGTGCACCGCGTGAACGGCGCCTGGACGATGACGGCCCTCGGCGTCCCCGCCAACGGCCGCACCTTCCAGGACCTGATGCCGACGATCCTGCCGCACCTGTAGAACGGTCCGAACGGTCCGAACGGTCCGAACTGTTCGGACTATCCGGACTGTTCGGACGGTCTGGCGAGCGGCGCACGACAGCACATGACACCAGGGGGACGAAGGCGATGACGGCCGAGCTGGTGCGGGGGCAGAACCACCCGCTCTCCGAGATCCGCCTGGAGATCCGGATCTCGGCCGGCCGTCCGGTCGTGGCGGTGGCCGCGCTCAGCGACGACAGTGGCAGGGCGCGGGGTGCCGAGTGGCTGGTGCACCCCGGCACTCCCGTCCTGCCCGGTCTGGAGGTCTCGCGCCAGGCCGCCGCCGACCACCGGCTCGCCGTCGATCTGGGTGCCATACCCGAGGCGGTGCACCGCGTCGACGTGCTGCTGGCGCTGCCCGCCGCGGGTGGGGGCCCGACCCGGTTCGGCGCGGTCGCCGCCCCCTTCGTCGCGGTCACCGGCCTGGACGGCACCGAACTCGTCAGCTACACGATCACCGGTCTGGACGCCGAGTCGGCCGTGATCGCGGTGGAGCTGTACCGCCGCCAGGGCGCCTGGAAAGTGCGCGCCGTCGGCCAGGGCTACGCGGGCGGCCTCACCGAACTTCTCACCGACCTGGGGCTGACCCAGGCCGCTGAACTGGCCGGCGCCGCCGAGGAGGCGGTGGCCGAGGGGCTGGCCCGCTCGGTGGCGGTACCCCCGCCCCGCACGACGGATGACGACCGTTCCCACCAGGCCTCCGCGCCGCCCCGGCCGAACCCGGCTGCTTCCGTTTCCTCCCGCGAAGGTTCCTCCAGCGAGGGTTCTTCCCACGAGGGACAGGTCTCCGGGACCCCCGGACCTTCGGCTCCGCAGCCCGCGGGTCCTGGGGGATCCGGAGACGGGACCCCCGCGGCCGGACCATCGATGTCGGTGCCCGCGGGCGGAACCATCGACTACCGGCACCCGCGGCGACAGCCCGCACCCCCGTCCGGACAGCCCGCACCCCCGTCCGGACAGCCCGCACCCCCGTCCGGACAGCCCTCGGGCCCGTCCGGACAGTCGGCGCCGCCGCCGGACGCACCGGCCGCGAGTCCCGGCCACGACGGGCAGCCCGCGCGGCCCATCGCGGGGGACGCGACCGGGTGGTCGATGGAGGAGCGGCTCTACAACCAGGTCTGGGGGATGTTCGAGGACCTGGCCCGCACCACGGCCGCCTACCGCAGCGCCGTCGACTTCGCCGAGTCGCGCATGGAGAAGGAACTGGACCAGGTCCTGTCCGACCCGCGCAGCCGCATCGGCGGTCAGGGCGATGCCGCCCGGGAGGCGGCCCTTGCCAAGCACGCGCAGCTCGTCGACCAGGCCAGAGCGGCGCTCGACAGAGACCTGGCCCAGCTCACCGACGAGTCCGAGGTCGTCGAGCCGGCCCTGCCGGCGGCGTACGCCCGCTGGGACAACCCGGTCTGGCACGGCTACCGCGTGCCGATGGAGATCCCCATGGCGGTACGCCTCGGCGATCTCCACCTGCCCGAGGACCCGTCCCTGCGCATCCCCATGCTGATCCGGCTGCCGCTGGAGCGCGGCCTGTGGATCGACAGCGGCCGCTGGGCGTCCCCGGACGAATCCTTCGCGGACGCGGGCGAACGGCGTCGCCTGGCGATGGAGGCGGCCGTGGCGCACGCGGCCCGGCTGATCGCCGTCTACCCGGCGGGCGAGTTCGGCGTCCATGTCATCGACCCGGCCGGATCCGGAGCACAGGCACTCGCGCCCCTGGTGCGCACGGGTGTGCTCGCGGGACCGCCCGCGGCCGCCGCCGCCGGGGTCGCGGACGTCCTGAGCCGGCTCACCCAGCGGGTCGACCTGGTGCAGATGGCCGTGCGCGGGGGCGCGCCGGACGCGCTGCCGCCCGGCTTCGACGCCGCCGAACAGCTCCTGATCGTCAACGACTTCCCGCACGGATTCGACGACCGCGCCGTGACCCAGCTGCGCTACCTCGCCGACGAGGGCCCGGCCGTGGGCGTCCACCTGATGATGGTCGCCGACCGCGAGGACGCCGCCGCCTACGGCCCGTTGCTCGACCCGCTGTGGCGTTCGCTGATGCGACTGACCCCGGTGCCCGACGACCACCTCGCCGACCCCTGGGTCGGACACGCCTGGACGTACGAGCCGCCGGTGGTGCCGCCGGGCAGCCAGGTGCTCCAGCTGGTGCTCACCGAGGTCGCGACGGCCCGCCGCGACTGGAACCGCTGAGCCGCCGCGACTGGAACCCCCAGTCGTCGCGACTGGACCGCTGAGCCCGGGTACACGCCCCGCATCGCCCCTTCCCAAGGAATCGTAAACTCCTCTGACCTGCGACTTTGATCTTTTCTTTGCCTTGCGCTTTACCATCCCTTGGTGATTCGGGTACCGTTTTGTCCTGTGAATGTCTCGTTGTCCCTGTGGGTCCTGACCATCATCGGCCTGGCCGCCCTGATCGCCGTCGACTTCTTCATCGGCCGCAAACCTCATGACGTGTCGATCAAGGAAGCCGGGATCTGGACGGCCGTCTGGGTCGTCCTGGCCGGCCTCTTCGGGCTCGGTCTGCTCGTCTTCGGCGGCGGCCGGCCGGCCGGTGAGTTCTTCGCCGGCTTCATCACCGAGAAGTCGCTGAGCGTCGACAACCTCTTCGTCTTCGTCCTGATCATGGCCAAGTTCGCCGTGCCGTCGCAGTACCAACGGCGGGTGCTGATGATCGGCGTCCTCATAGCCCTGGTGCTGCGGGCCGGCTTCATCGCCGCCGGAGCCGCGATCATCGCGAGCTTCTCATGGGTGTTCTACCTCTTCGGCGCCTTCCTGATCTGGACCGCCTGGAAGCTCATCCAGGAGGCCCGCTCCGGCGGGGACGAGGAAGAGGATTTCGAGGAGAACAAGCTGCTCAAGGCCGTCGAGCGCCGTTTCGGCGTGGCCGACCGCTACCACGGCACCCGGCTGTGGATCCGGCAGAACGGCAAGCGGGTGATGACGCCGATGCTGGTCGTGATGCTCGCGATCGGCACCACCGACGTCCTGTTCGCCCTCGACTCGATCCCCGCGATCTTCGGCCTCACCCAGGACCCGTACATCGTCTTCACCGCCAACGCCTTCGCGCTGATGGGCCTCCGGCAGCTGTACTTCCTGATAGGAGGCCTGCTCAAGAAGCTGGTCCACCTGTCCTACGGCCTGTCGGTGATCCTCGGCTTCATCGGCGTCAAGCTGGTGCTGCACGCGCTGCACGAGTCCGGCGTGCACGTCCCCGTGATCAGCATCCCGGTCTCCCTCGGCGTGATCTGCGCGGTTCTGGCCGTCACCACCGTCACCAGTCTGCTGGCCGCCCGGAAGCAGGCCGCGGAGAAGGTGCGGGAGACGAAGGCACAGGAGGAAGGCCACGAGGACGCGGCGAAGGACCGGGTCGATGCGTGAGTGCGAGGGGGAGCGCACCCGACCCCTGATCGCGCATGCGAACGCTCTGGGACTCTGCGACGATCGCAGCATGATCACGCGGCTCAGGGGGCTCTTGACGGCGTGGACGATCATCGTGCCGGTCCTCGCGGTCGTCCTGCTGATCCTCACCTGGGGGCGGTCCCTGCCCGGCGTGGTCGTCGGCGTGGCCACCCTGGTCCTCGCGGGCTCGGTCCTGGCCGCGGTGCACCACGCGGAGGTGGTCGCCCACCGGGTCGGCGAACCCTTCGGCTCCCTGGTCCTCGCGATCGCCGTCACCGTCATCGAGGTCGCGCTCATCGTGACCTTGATGGCGGACGGCGGCGACAAGTCCTCGACGCTCGCCAGGGACACGGTGTTCGCGGCCGTGATGATCACCTGCAACGGCGTGGTCGGACTGAGCCTGCTGGTCGGCTCCCTGCGCCATGGCACGGCCGTCTTCAACGCCGAGGGCACCGGGGCCGCGCTCGCCACCGTGGCGACCCTGGCCACACTCAGCCTGGTGCTCCCGACATTCACCACCACCCAGCCGGGACCGCAGTTCTCCGGAGTCCAGCTCACCTTCGCCGCGATCTCCTCGCTCGTCCTGTACGGCCTGTTCGTGACCACCCAGACCGTGCGGCACCGCGACTACTTCCTGCCGATCACCCGGCAGGGCGAGGTGATCACTTCCGAGGACCACGCGGCGGCACCGTCCGCCCGCACCGCCTGGATCAGCCTGGGACTGCTGGGCCTGGCCCTGGTCGGCGTGGTCGGACTGGCCAAGGGCGTGTCGCCCACCGTCGAGTCCGCAGTGGAGGCCGCCGGTCTGCACCACGCGGTCGTCGGCGTGATCATCGCCCTGCTCGTGCTGCTGCCCGAGACCATCGCCGCGCTGCGCTCCGCCCGGCGCGACCGGGTGCAGACCAGCCTCAACCTCGCGCTGGGGTCCGCGATGGCCAGCATCGGCCTGACCATCCCGGCCGTCGCGCTGGCGTCGCTGTGGCTGTCCGGGCCACTCGTCCTCGGCCTCGGCTCCACCCACATGCTGCTGCTCCTGCTCACCGTGGTGGTCAGTTCGCTGACCGTGGTGCCGGGACGGGCCACGCCGCTCCAGGGCGGCGTCCACCTGGTGATCTTCGCGGCCTACCTGGAGCTGGCGATCAACCCCTAGGCGCACCGGCGTGCCGTGATAGACCGGGTCCGAGCGGCGGTCGCCCATCGGCCGCCGCAGGACGAACGGACCGGAGGAACCATGCGCACCCTGGCCAACGCCCCGATCATGATTCTCAACGGCCCCAACCTGAACCTGCTCGGGCAGCGGCAGCCGGAGATCTACGGCTCCGACACCCTCGCGGACGTCGAGGCGCTGTGCGCCAAGGCAGCCGCGACGCACGGCGGCACGGTCGACTTCCGCCAGTCCAACCACGAGGGCGAGCTGGTCGGCTGGATCCACGAGGCCCGGCTGAACCACTGCGGAATCGTCATCAACCCGGCCGCCTACTCGCACACCTCCGTCGCCATCCTCGACGCGCTCAACACCTGCGACGGGCTGCCGGTGGTGGAGGTGCACATCTCCAACATCCACCAGCGCGAGCAGTTCCGGCACCACTCCTATGTCTCCCTGCGCGCCGACGGCGTCATCGCCGGGTGCGGAGTGCAGGGCTACGCGTTCGCGGTGGAGCGGGTCGCGGCACTGGCCGGCGCACAGCGGGCGGCCGACGTGTAGCCGCCCGCCGCCCGCCGCGCGGCCGGGGCCGCCGGCCGAGGGCGGGACAGAGGACCGGCGGCCCGTACCGCGCGGGAGCCGTCCTCCCGCGCGGGGCTGCCCCCAGTCGACTGCGCGACGACGCGGAGGGGGAGCGGGTGCGCGCCCCCGGTGTGTGCGCGGGGTTCACACGGGGTGCGCGGGGCGCACGGCCGGGGAGCGGCGGGCGGCCGTACGCCGCCCGCTCATCACCAGCCGCCCGCTCACCAGCCGCGCGCGTGCCACTCCGGCAGATGCGGGCGCTCGGCGCCCAGCGTGGTGTCGTTGCCGTGGCCCGGGTAGACCCAGGTCTCGTCCGGGAGAGCGTCGAAGATCTTCGTCTCCACGTCGTGGATCAGGCTGGCGAACGCCTTCGGGTTCTTGTGGGTGTTGCCGACCCCACCGGGGAAGAGGCAGTCGCCCGTGAACACGTGCGGATGCCCGTGCGGGTCGTCGTAGACCAGCGCGATCGAGCCGGGGGTGTGGCCGACGAGGTGGCGGGCGGTGAGTTCCACCTGCCCCACCCGTACGGTGTCCCCGTCGCCCACGAGGACGTCGGTCGGCACCGGGATGCCCTCGGCGTCGTCCCGTCCCGCGTACGTACGCGCGCGCGTGGCCGCCACGACCTCCGCCAGCGCCTGCCAGTGGTCGGCGTGCCGGTGGGTGGTGACGACGGAGGCGATGCCGTCGTCACCGATCATGCCGAGCAGCGTGTGCGCGTCGTTCGCCGCGTCGATCAGCAGTTGCTCGTCCGTGGCCCGGCAGCGCAGCAGATAGGCGTTGTTGTCCATCGGGCCGACCGCGATCTTGGTGATCATCAGGTCCTTCAGCTCGTGCACGTCCGCCGGGCCGCCGACCTTCACCTCTCCGCTGTACGTCATGGCCGTCAGCCTATAGCGGGGGCGGCCGCCCGGGGACCGCGCACGCGGCTACAGCGGCGGCAGTGCCGGGAGCGCGCCGCCCGCCACCGTCAGGGCGGAGCCGTCGCGGCGTCCCGCGAGCCAGCCGAGCAGGTCCGCCCGGGCACCTGTGACGGTGACCGCGGGCTGGTCCGCCTCCCGGCCCGTGTCCCACGCGTGCGTGCCGTCCGTCAGCCGGGCCGGCGGCACGTCCGGGTGCCCGGAGAACCGCTGGGCCAGGAACTCGATCTCCCGCTCGACGAACTCCGCCGGCAGGTCCTCGAGTTCGTGGCCGATGCCGAGGTCCACGTGGTGCAGTTCGATCTCCACCCAGCGCCGGAAGGGCACCCGGGACGCGGAGTCGGTGACGCCGTTGCGCAGCTCCACGGTCCGCGACCAGTCCGCGGGCTCGGCCGCCGTCCGCTGGAAGCGGGCCGCGGTGTCGCGCACGTCGGTGAGCTGGACGTCGAGGGGGCGCGGGGCGTCGCGCTCGATGTCGGCGTCCCGGGCCTCGGCGGACACGTACATGGGACGGCCCTCGAAGACGTTCACCAGCGCGTCCGCATTGCGGGCGAGGTGGGCCAGGATGTGGCCCCGGGTCCAGCCGGGCAGACGTGACTGGTCGGTCACAGCCGCGTTGTCCATCTTGCCGACAGCGGTCAGCAGTCGTTCGGTTGCGTCCTGCACAGATGCCAGGTCGCGCGCGTGATCCATCATGACGCCGACCCTAGCCCCGCCACACCTTCGGGTGAAGGTGGTGAAGGACCGCCGTAAATCGAATGTACGTGCTATAGGGTCGAGGGTGGCATCGGGCATGCTGGAGAGCCGGGGATTGTTGTGTATCCGGGTGCATCCGGGAATCCAGCCCGGCGTTGTCAGTGGCTCCCCCTAGTCTGAGAAAGCACGGGGGCCCCGCCCCTGTCACTTCTCTCAAGAAAGGTGCGGACCGGCGTGGCCGACCGTCTCATCGTCCGTGGCGCGCGCGAGCACAACCTGAAGAACGTCTCGCTCGACCTGCCTCGGGACTCGCTCATCGTCTTCACGGGCCTGTCCGGGTCGGGCAAGTCCTCCCTGGCCTTCGACACCATCTTCGCCGAGGGCCAGCGGCGCTACGTGGAGTCGCTCTCCTCGTACGCCCGCCAGTTCCTCGGCCAGATGGACAAGCCGGACGTCGACTTCATCGAGGGCCTCTCCCCGGCGGTCTCCATCGACCAGAAGTCGACCTCGCGCAACCCGCGCTCGACGGTCGGCACCATCACCGAGGTCTACGACTACCTGCGCCTGCTCTTCGCCCGCATCGGCAAGCCGCACTGCCCCGAGTGCGGCCGCCCGATCTCACGGCAGTCGCCGCAGGCCATCGTCGACAGGGTGCTCGAGCTGCCGGAGGGGAGCCGCTTCCAGGTGCTCTCGCCGCTGGTGCGCGAGCGCAAGGGCGAGTTCGTCGACCTCTTCGCCGACCTCCAGACCAAGGGCTACTCCCGCGCGCGCGTGGACGGCGAGACCATCCAGCTCTCCCACCCGCCCACGCTGAAGAAGCAGGAGAAGCACACCATCGAGGTGGTCGTCGACCGCCTCACGGTCAAGGACTCCGCCAAGCGCCGCCTCACCGACTCCGTCGAGACCGCGCTCGGCCTGTCCGGCGGCATGATCGTGCTCGACTTCGTCGACCTGCCCGAGGACGACCCCGAGCGCGAGCGGATGTACTCGGAGCACCTGTACTGCCCGTACGACGACCTGTCCTTCGAGGAGATGGAGCCCCGTTCCTTCTCCTTCAACTCGCCCTTCGGCGCTTGCCCCGAGTGCACCGGCATCGGCACACGCATGGAGGTCGACCCGGAGCTGATCGTCCCGGACGAGGAGAAGACCCTCGACGAGGGCGCCATCCACCCCTGGTCGCACGGGCACACGAAGGACTACTTCGGCCGGCTGGTCGACGCTCTGGCCGACGCACTCGGCTTCCGCACCGACATCCCTTTCGCGGGCCTGCCGCAGCGCGCCAAGAAGGCCCTGCTCTACGGCCACAAGACGCAGATCGAGGTCCGCTACCGCAACCGGTACGGGCGCGAGCGTGTCTACACCACGCCCTTCGAGGGCGCCGTGCCGTTCGTCAAGCGCCGGCACAGCGAGGCCGAGAGCGACGCCAGCCGCGAGCGCTTCGAGGGGTACATGCGCGAGGTGCCCTGCCCCACCTGTGAGGGCACGCGGCTGAAGCCGGTCGTCCTCGCGGTCACGCTCATGGGCAAGTCGATCGCCGAGATCTCCGCGATGTCCATCAGCGACTGCGCGGACTTCCTGCGCGGGCTGAAGCTGGACGCCCGCGACAAGAAGATCGCCGAGCGCGTCCTCAAGGAGGTCAACGAGCGGCTGCGGTTCCTGGTCGACGTCGGCCTCGACTACCTCTCGCTGAACCGCGCGGCCGGCACGCTCTCCGGCGGCGAGGCCCAGCGCATCCGTCTGGCCACCCAGATCGGCTCCGGCCTGGTCGGCGTCCTGTACGTCCTGGACGAGCCGTCCATCGGCCTGCACCAGCGCGACAACCACCGGCTGATCGAGACCCTGGTCCGGCTGCGCGACATGGGCAACACGCTCATCGTCGTCGAGCACGACGAGGACACCATCAAGACCGCCGACTGGATCGTCGACATCGGCCCCGGCGCGGGCGAGCACGGCGGCAAGGTCGTGCACAGCGGCTCCCTGAAGGAACTGCTCGCCAACGCCGAGTCGCAGACCGGGCAGTACCTGGCCGGCAAGAAGGCGATCCCGCTGCCCGACATCCGGCGCCCGCTCGATCCGTCCCGGCAGCTCACCGTGCACGGCGCCCGGGAGAACAACCTGAAGGACATCGACGTGTCCTTCCCGCTCGGCCTGTTCACGGCGGTCACCGGAGTCTCCGGCTCGGGCAAGTCGACGCTGGTCAACGACATCCTGTACACGCATCTGGCCCGCGAGCTGAACGGCGCCCGCAACGTGCCGGGCCGGCACACGCGCGTGGACGGAGACGACCTCGTGGACAAGGTGGTGCACGTCGACCAGTCGCCCATCGGCCGCACCCCGCGGTCCAACCCGGCGACGTACACCGGCGTCTTCGACCACGTCCGCAAGCTGTTCGCCGAGACCACCGAGGCTAAGGTCCGGGGCTACCAGCCCGGCCGCTTCTCCTTCAACGTCAAGGGCGGGCGCTGCGAGAACTGCGCGGGCGACGGCACCATCAAGATCGAGATGAATTTCCTGCCGGACGTCTACGTCCCCTGCGAGGTCTGCCACGGCGCCCGCTACAACCGGGAGACCCTGGAAGTCCACTACAAGGGCAAGTCCATCGCCGACGTGCTCAACATGCCGATCGAGGAGGCGACCGAGTTCTTCGAGGCGGTCCCGGCGATCGCCCGCCACCTCAATACCCTCAAGGACGTCGGCCTCGGCTACGTCCGGCTGGGACAGTCCGCGACCACTCTCTCCGGCGGTGAGGCGCAGCGCGTGAAGCTCGCCAGCGAGCTGCAGCGCCGCTCCACCGGACGCACGGTCTACGTCCTGGACGAGCCCACCACCGGTCTGCACTTCGAGGACATCAGCAAGCTGCTGAAGGTGCTGTCCGGACTGGTCGACAAGGGCAACACGGTCATCGTCATCGAGCACAACCTCGATGTGATCAAGACCGCCGACTGGGTCGTCGACATGGGCCCCGAGGGCGGTGCAGGCGGCGGCCTGGTCATCGCCGAGGGCACGCCCGAGGAGGTCGCCGGCGTCCCGGCCAGCCACACCGGGAAGTTCCTGCGCGAGATCCTTCAGCCGGACCGGATCAGCGACGCCGCCTCCTCGGCCAAGGCCCCGCGCGGGACCGCCGCCAAGAAGGCCGTCGCGGCCGCGTCGGCGACCCGCAAGACGGCCACGGCCAGGACGACGACCAAGACCGCCAACAGCACGGCGAGCAAGAAGGCGACGCCCGCGAAGAAGACGACGCGGGCCCGCAAGGCCTGAGACACCGTCCGGCAGGCCACCGCGCCCCGCGGGCACTCCCGCGGGGCGCGGCTCGCTCCGGAGGTCTACGGCGCGCCCACCTCCGCCGCGTACGGCGGCTCCGCTCCCGCGCGTGAGCAGGTGATCGCCGCCGCGCGGGCCGCGAACCGCAGCAGCCGGTTCCAGCCCGAGGCGCCGAGGCCCGCAAGGCCCTCGGGGGAGAGGGCGTCCTGCACGGCCAGTGCGTGCAGCAGGGCCGCGTTCACGGTGTCGCCCGCGCCGATGGTGTCGACGACGTCGACCTTCTCGCCCGGCACGGAGTGCTCCGCGCCGTCCCGGGTGTACGCGGTGAGCCCGTCGCCGCCGTGGGTGATCACCACGGCCCCGGGCCCGGCGGCCAGCCACTCGCGCGGAGTGCCGCCCAGCCACCCCGCGTCCTCCTCGGAGAGCTTCAGCAGCGACACCGAGGGCAGCCAGCTCGCGAAACGCGCCCGGTAGGTGTCCGCGTCCGCGATCAGCCCGGGCCGGATGTTCGGGTCCAGCGCGGTGAACACACCCTGCGCGGACGCCGTCCGCATCAGCTCCTCGTAGGCGCTCGCGCCCGGCTCCAGCACCAGCGAACAGGTGCCGAAGGACACCGCGCGGGTTCCGGCGGGGAGGGCGGGGGGCACCGTGAACAGGCGGTCGGCGGTGCCGTCGACGTAGAACGAGTACGCGGCGGAGCCGTCGGTGCCGACCGTGGCGACCGCCAGCGTGGTCGGCTCGGCGCCGCGCTGCACGCCGGACACGTCCACTCCGGCCCCCCGCAGCCCGTCGAGCAGGGCCTCGCCAAAGGCGTCGTACGACGTGCGGGAGCAGAACGCCGTGGGTGAGCCGAGGCGGCCCAGCGCGACGGCCGTGTTGTACGGGCCGCCGCCGAGCGCCGGTCTGAGGTCCGCGAGGGCTCCCCTTCCCCGCGGTACCAGGTCGATCAGGGCCTCACCGGCGACGACGATCACGAGTCGGTTCCTCTCTCGGACAGCTCGGGCCGGGAAGCTATCCCATTGCGCGCCGGAGGTAAAACGCTGGCCCGGGTCGTCCGCGTCCGTCCGTCCGACCCGCCCCCGTCCGGTCCGGGACCGGTGGGTATCGTCGGCGTTGTCCAGCCCCTTGACCAGTGGAGGCCTTCATGTCCGGCCGCCCCTCCGCGAGCCGCCGCACGATCCTGCGGGGAGCGGCCCTCACCCCCGCCGTCGCGCTCGGGCTCACCGCCTGCGGACCGATCGGCGGCGGCGTCACGACCCCCGCCACGCCCACCGCGCCGGTCGACCTCGGCGCCGTGAGCGAGGTCCCCAAGGGCGGCGCCACGCTGTACCGGGACCACAACGTGGTGGTCAGCCGGGAGGCGGACGGCACCCTCAAGGCGTTCAGCACGATCTGCACGCACGCGCAGTGCCCGATCAACAAGCTCCAGGGGACGAAGCTGATCTGCCCCTGCCACGGCAGCGAGTTCGACGCCACGACCGGCGAGGTGGTGCGCTCCCCGGCAAGCGCGCCGCTGCCCGAACTGCCCGTGCGCGCCGAGGGCGGCAGGCTCGTCGCCGGGCCCGGCGCCTGACGTCCGCCGCCGACCCGGCCCGCTCACTCCCAGTCCCAGCCGACCCCCACGGTCCCGGACCGCACGCGCGGCTCCACGAGGTGCACCGAACGGTGCCGCTCGCTCACCGCCAGCTCCCGGCGGCCACTGCGCGGAGCCGCCGCCGACGCCTGAGTGAACCGGTGGCAGCGCACCGGCAGGGTGCCGGCGTCGAACCGCACCTGAAGGGCGTACTGGCCGCCGGCGGAGGCGAACTCCCGGACGTACTCGCGCGTCGTCCCGGCCGTTCCGTCCTCCACACCATGCCGGAACAGGAACGTGTCGCCTGCCCGCAGCCGGGTGTCGAAGAGCAGCTCGGCGACCAGCACCCCGGTGTCGTGGTGCCGGCGTACCCGCCCGGTGCGGCAGTTCTCCAGGGCCCGCACGGTCATCCGCTCCGGCGCGCACCCCGGATCGCCGTGGTGGACGGCCACGAAGCGGTCCACGCCGTCCCGGTGGGCCCGCACGATGTGCTGGGACTCGCGGCCCGCGAGTTCGCGGCGCGCCCCGATCAGCACCCGCTCGTGGTGCCCGAGCACGTGCAGCCCGCCGCCGGACGGGCAGTCCAGCTCCGCCAGCAGCCCGCGCAGTACGTCGGAGGCCCGGACCAGGGAGCGGTAGGAGCGCACGGCGGGCCGCCCGTCGGCCGCGTGCTCGTCGGCGTCGGCCAGCAGCCGGATCAACGACTCGTCCGGCAGTTGCAGGATCTCCTCCAGCGCCCGTACGGCCCGCAGCGACTCCGGGCGCTGCGGGCGCCGGGCGCCCTGCTGCCAGTAGCTGAGGCTGGTGACGCCGACCTTCACCCCGTAGCGCGTCAGATGGTGCTGCACGCGCTGCAACGGCAGTCCGCGGGCGGCGATCGCGGCGCGCAGCGCCACGTGGAACGGGCCGCCCCGCAGGGCCGTGTCCAGTTCCGCGGTGGCGACATCCGCCTCCTGTGTGGCGTGCGGCATGCGCGGGCCTTTCTGTGAAGGTGCGGGCGGCTCGGCGGACCCTTCACGCGGGTCGTCGGGGCCGCCCCGCGCGAAGGCAGGGTTCTTCACATCCGTACGCCGTCGTTCACGGCCCCGAGTTCCCCCGCATTGAAGCGTGTTGACCAAGTCCCGACAACACCTGAGACCCGACAGGAGTGCGCTCCTGGCCAAGGAAGCAGCCGTGGCCGGGGCGCGCCGCTGCCCGGGTGGTGGAGGGCCGCCGCGGTGTCGGTGCTCGACAGTAGGGTTGAGACATGGCCGACCCCTCCAGCTACCGCCCCAAGCCGGGAGACATCCCGGACTCACCCGGGGTCTACCGGTTCCGTGACGAGTACCGCCGGGTCATCTACGTCGGAAAGGCCAAGAGCCTGCGCCAGCGCCTGGCGAACTACTTCCAGGACCTCGCGAACCTCCACCCGCGCACCCGCAGCATGGTCACCACGGCCGCGTCCGTGGAGTGGACAGTCGTGTCCACGGAGGTCGAGGCGCTGCAGCTGGAGTACTCCTGGATCAAGGAGTACGACCCCCGGTTCAACGTCAAGTACCGCGACGACAAGAGCTACCCGTACCTCGCGGTGACGATGAACGAGGAGTTCCCGCGGGTGCAGGTGATGCGCGGCCACAAGAAGAAGGGCGTGCGCTACTTCGGGCCGTACGGGCACGCGTGGGCCATCCGCGACACCGTCGACCTGCTGCTGCGCGTCTTCCCGGTGCGCACCTGCTCGGCCGGTGTCTTCAAGAACGCCGCCCGCACCGGCCGCCCCTGCCTGCTGGGCTACATCGGCAAGTGCTCCGCGCCCTGTGTCGGCCGCGTCTCCGCCGAGGAGCACCGCGAACTGGCCGAGGACTTCAGCGATTTCATGGCCGGCCGCACCGGAACGTACCTGCGCCGCCTGGAGAAGCAGATGACGGAGGCGGCCGAGGAGATGGAGTACGAGCGGGCCGCCCGCCTGCGCGACGACATCGAGGCCCTGAAGAAGGCCATGGAGAAGAACGCGGTCGTGCTCGCCGACGCGACCGACGCCGACCTCATCGCCGTCGCCGAGGACGAGCTGGAGGCCGCGGTGCAGATCTTCCACGTACGTGGCGGACGGGTGCGCGGCCAGCGCGGCTGGGTGACCGACAAGGTGGAGGACGTCACCACCGGCGCCCTCGTCGAGCACGCCCTGCAGCAGTTGTACGGCGAGGAGAGCGGGGACGCCGTCCCCAAGGAGGTCCTCGTCCCGGCCCTGCCCGACCCGGTCGAGCCGGTCCAGGAGTGGCTCGCCGAGCGCCGCGGGTCGAACGTCTCGCTGCGCATCCCGCAGCGCGGCGACAAGAAGGCCCTCATGGAGACCGTGCAGCGCAACGCCCAGCAGGGGCTCGTCCTGCACAAGACCAGGCGCGCCTCCGACCTCACCACGCGCTCGCGCGCCCTGGAGGAGATCGCCGAGGCCCTCGACCTGGACAGCGCCCCCCTCAGGATCGAGTGCTACGACATCTCCCACCTCCAGGGCGACGACGTGGTGGCCTCCATGGTCGTCTTCGAGGACGGCCTCCAGCGCAAGAGCGAGTACCGCCGCTTCCAGATCAAGGGCTTCGAGGGCCAGGACGACGTCCGCTCCATGCACGAGGTGATCACCCGCCGCTTCAGGCGCTACCTCGCGGAGAAGGAGAGGACCGGCGAGTGGGCCGACGGCGAGGACGTCCCCGTGGACGGCTTGCCCGACGGCTCCCCCGACGGCTCCCCCGACGGCTCCCCCGACGGCGCACCTGGCAGCCCCGTCGGCTCCCTCACCGAGGACGACGGCCGCCCCAAGCGCTTCGCCTACCCGCCCCAGCTCGTCGTCGTCGACGGCGGGCAGCCCCAGGTGGCGGCTGCCCAGCGGGCCCTGGACGAACTCGGCATCGACGACATCGCCGTGTGCGGACTGGCCAAGCGGCTGGAGGAGGTCTGGCTGCCCGGCGACGACGACCCGGTGGTCCTGCCCCGCAGCAGCGAGGGCCTGTACCTGCTGCAACGCGTGCGCGACGAGGCCCACCGGTTCGCCATCACCTACCAGCGCACCAGACGGGCCAAGCGCTTCCGCGCCGGGCCCCTGGACGACGTGCCCGGCCTCGGCGAGACACGCAAACAGGCGCTGATCAAGCATTTCGGCTCGGTGAAGCGGCTGCGGTCCGCGACAATCGACCAGATCTGCGGGGTACCCGGTATAGGCCGTAAAACGGCCGAGACCATCGCCGCGGCACTCGCCCAGGCGGCCCCGGCCGCACCCGCCGTCAACACGGCGACTGGAGAGATCATGGAAGACGTGGAAGAAGCGCCGCCGGCGACTACGGCGGGTGACGCGGAGACGCCCGTGCCCACGGGCGTTCCGGACGACCGACGGGGGCAGGAGACATGACCGAGCACGACGCACGGCGAAGCGCCGAGCGAGATCAGTCCCACGAGGGACCGCGCGAGGAACAGCACGAGCGCGCGTCCAAGGAAAACGGAGCACAGGTGAGTACGGGCATCGACACGGCTGGCGTCCCCGACACGGCCATTCCCGAGCTGGTGATCATCTCCGGCATGTCCGGGGCCGGCCGGTCCACGGCCGCCAAATGTCTGGAGGACCTCGGCTGGTTCGTCGTCGACAACCTGCCGCCGGCACTGATCCCCACCATGGTGGAGCTCGGTGCCCGCTCGCAGGGCAACGTGGCACGCATCGCGGTCGTCGTCGACGTCCGCGGCCGCCGCTTCTTCGACAACCTGCGCGAGTCCCTGGCCGGCCTGGAGGCCAAGAACGTCACCCGGCGGATCGTTTTCCTGGAGTCCTCGGACGAGGCCCTGGTGCGCCGCTTCGAGTCGGTGCGCCGGCCCCACCCGCTCCAGGGCGACGGCCGCATCGTCGACGGCATCGCCGCCGAGCGTGAGCTGCTGCGCGAACTGCGCGGCGACGCCGACCTGGTGATCGACACCTCCAGCCTCAACGTGCACGAACTGCGCGCCAAGATGGACGCCCAGTTCGCCGGCGAGGAGGAGCCCGAACTGCGGGCCACCGTGATGTCGTTCGGCTTCAAGTACGGCCTGCCGGTCGACGCCGACCTGGTCGCCGACATGCGGTTCCTGCCCAACCCGCACTGGGTCCCCGAACTGCGCCCGTACACCGGCCTGAACGACGAGGTCGCCGCGTACGTCTTCAACCAGCCCGGCGCCAAGGAGTTCCTCGACCGCTACGCCGAGTTGCTGCGGCTCATCTCGGCCGGCTACCGGCGCGAGGGCAAGCGGTACGTGACCATCGCGATCGGCTGCACGGGCGGCAAGCACCGCTCGGTGGCCGTGTCGGAGAAGCTCGCCGCGCGGCTCGCGGCCGAGGGCGTGGAGACCGTCGTCGTCCACCGGGACATGGGGCGCGAGTGAGCGGACGTACTCCGCGGCTGAGCAGGCTGCGCCGGGTGGTGCCGGAGGGGCGTTCGGCGCGGCAGGCGATCGCGGCGCGCGCGGGGCGCCCGGCCGAGGCCCGGGGCGGCCGGGCGCGCCGCCGCGGCGCTCAGCCCAAGGTGGTCGCCCTCGGCGGCGGCATGGGCCTGTCCGCCTCGCTCGCCGCACTGCGCCGGATCACCGGCGACCTCACGGCCGTCGTCACCGTGGCCGACGACGGGGGCTCCAGCGGGCGCCTGCGCGACGAGCTGGGCGTGCTGCCGCCCGGGGACCTGCGCAAGGCGCTGGCCGCGCTGTGCGGCGACGACGACTGGGGCCAGACCTGGGCCCGAGTGATCCAGCACCGCTTCACCTCCCAGGGCGACCTGCACGACCACGCGGTGGGCAACCTGCTGATCGTCGCCCTGTGGGAACAGCTCGGCGACCACGTCCAGGCGCTGGACCTGGTGGGCAAGCTGCTGGGGGCGCACGGGCGCGTGCTGCCCATGTCCGCCGTGCCCCTGGAGCTCCAGGCCCTGGTCAAGGGGCACGACCCGGAGCGGCCCGAGGACGTCGACACCGTGCGCGGCCAGGCCACCGTCGCGCTCACCTCGGGCGAGGTGCAGTCCGTGCACCTGGTGCCGCTCGACCCGCCCGCCGTGCCCGAGGCCGTCGACGCGGTCCTGGACGCGGACTGGGTGGTTCTCGGACCCGGCTCCTGGTTCTCCTCGGTCATCCCGCACCTGCTGGTGCCCGAGCTCCTGGACGCGCTCACCGAGACCAGGGCCCGCCGGGTGCTGTCCCTGAACCTCGCGCCGCAGCCGGGAGAAACCGAGGGCTTCTCCCCGCAGCGTCATTTGGAGGTTTTGGGACGACACGCCCCTAAACTCGCCCTGGACGTGGTGCTGGCCGACGAGGCCGCCGTGCCCGACCGCGAAGTGCTGACCGAGGCCGCCAAGCGGTTCGGCGCCGCGGTCGAGCTCGCGCCGGTGGCCCGGAGGGACGGAACTCCGCGGCACGACCCGGAGCTGCTGGCCGCCGCGTACGACCGTATTTTTCGGATGCATGGAAGGATCGGCCCATGGCGATGACGGCAGCGGTGAAGGACGAGATCTCCCGGCTCCCCGTCACCCGGACCTGCTGCAGGAAGGCGGAGGTCTCCGCCCTTCTGCGGTTCGCCGGCGGCCTCCACCTGGTCAGCGGGCGGATCGTGATCGAGGCGGAGCTGGACACCGCCATGGCGGCACGGCGCCTGAAGCGGGACATCCTGGAGATCTTCGGTCACAGCTCCGAGCTGATCGTGATGGCGCCGGGCGGGCTGCGCCGCGGCTCGCGCTACGTCGTGCGCGTCGTCGCGGGCGGTGACCAGCTGGCCCGCCAGACCGGTCTGGTCGACGGTCGGGGCCGGCCGATCCGCGGCCTGCCGCCGCAGGTGGTCTCGGGGGCCACCTGCGACGCGGAGGCCGCCTGGCGCGGTGCCTTCCTGGCCCACGGCTCGCTCACCGAGCCGGGCCGCTCCTCCTCCCTGGAGGTGACCTGCCCGGGCCCGGAGGCGGCCCTCGCGCTGGTCGGTGCCGCGCGCCGGCTGTCCATCGCCGCGAAGGCCCGCGAGGTGCGGGGCGTGGACCGGGTGGTGGTCCGCGACGGCGACGCGATCGGCGCCCTGCTGACCCGTCTGGGCGCCCACGAGTCCGTGCTGGCCTGGGAGGAGCGGCGGATGCGCCGCGAGGTCCGCGCCACGGCCAACCGCCTCGCCAACTTCGACGACGCCAATCTGCGCCGCTCGGCCCGCGCGGCCGTCGCGGCCGGCGCGCGGGTGGCCCGCGCCCTGGAGATCCTCGCCGACGACGTCCCCGAGCACCTCGCCGCCGCGGGGCGCCTGCGCATGGAGCACAAGCAGGCCTCCCTGGAGGAGCTGGGCGCCCTCGCCGACCCCCCGCTGACCAAGGACGCGGTCGCCGGCCGCATCCGCCGCCTGCTGGCCATGGCCGACAAGCGGGCCTCCGACCTCGGCATCCCCGGTACCGAGGCGAACCTCGCCGACGAACTGGCGGACAACCTGGCGGGCTGACCGCCACGGGCCGGCCGACCGGCCCGGCCCCATGTTCCGACCGGCCCACGTCCTGATCGGTCCCGACCGCCCTGCCGCCTCCGGCCGGCCGCGTCCTCCACGGGTCGGTCGGGTGGTGCCGACCGACCCGCGCCGGCCGCCATCGGCGTGCCGCCTCACACCGATCGTCACCGCACCCCGACCGGCCACCATCGGCCAACCAGCACCGGCTGGTTGGCCGATGGTGGCCGGTCGGTTGATGTACGACTACCGACAGTCACCAGCCCGGGTCGGTCAACGCGGGTCGGTGGCGGTGCTTGACAGGCCGTTTCGGCCGCCGAGGAGGGAGGTCGCCGAGGTATGGACGGGCGGTGGGGACACTCCGCCACGGAGGCGGCCCCGTGGGTGAATTGACGGGTTTGCCGGAAGTCCGGATTGGTCGGAGATCACGGTATTTCACAAGTGAGCTGAGGTGCTCACGAACGAGTGACCAACACGGTCAATTGGTATGGGCAATCCATAGCGAAATCGGGTGATCCCGGCGGCCTGCGCGAGGGGTTCGGACCTTTGTCGAAGCCGTGCTGTCCAGGACGCGTCCGGATGTCACTTCGGAGGCCCTGGAGGGGTAGGGTCGTGGGTGGTCGGGGACATCCCAATACAGCTCGCCGGCGTCGAAACCGGCGTACCAACGAGGAGATCGGTTCGTGACGATCCGCGTAGGCATCAACGGCTTTGGCCGCATCGGTCGTAACTACTTCCGCGCGCTGCTGGAGCAGGGTGCAGACATCGAGATCGTGGCTGTCAATGACCTGGGTGACACCGCGACCACCGCTCACCTGCTGAAGTACGACACCATCCTGGGCCGCCTCAAGCAGGAGGTCTCCCACACCGCCGACACCATCACCGTCGACGGCCACACCATCAAGGTGCTGTCCGAGCGCAACCCCGCCGACATCCCCTGGGGTGAACTCGGCGTCGACATCGTCATCGAGTCCACTGGCATCTTCACCAAGAAGGAAGACGCCGAGAAGCACATCGCCGGCGGCGCCAAGAAGGTCATCATCTCCGCCCCGGCGAAGAACGAGGACGTCACCATCGTGATGGGCGTCAACCAGGACAAGTACGACCCGGCCAACCACCACGTCATCTCCAACGCCTCCTGCACCACCAACTGCGTGGCGCCGATGGCGAAGGTCCTCGACGAGAACTTCGGCATCGTCAAGGGTCTGATGACCACCGTGCACGCGTACACGAACGACCAGCGCATCCTGGACTTCCCGCACAAGGACCTGCGCCGCGCCCGTGCCGCCGCAGAGAACATCATCCCGACCACCACCGGCGCCGCCAAGGCCACCGCCCTGGTGCTGCCGCAGCTCAAGGGCAAGCTGGACGGCATCGCGATGCGCGTCCCGGTTCCCACCGGCTCGGTCACCGACCTCGTCGTCGAACTCTCCCGCGAGGTCACCAAGGAAGAGGTCAACGCCGCCTTCCAGAAGGCCGCCGAGGGTGAGCTGAAGGGCCTCCTGGACTACACCGAGGACCCGATCGTCTCCTCGGACATCGTCAACGCCCCGGCGTCCTGCACGTTCGACTCCTCCCTGACCATGGTTCAGGACGGCAAGAACGTGAAGATCATCGGCTGGTACGACAATGAGTGGGGCTACTCCAACCGCCTCGTCGACCTCACCGTCTTCGTCGGCAACCAGCTCTGACCGGCAGGGCAGGCACCTCGATGTGAGATCAGGGCTCGGGCGGCGCGCCAAGCGCCGTCCGGGCCCTGACGCACGTACAGCGGGCCGAACGACCACAACCCGCCCACGTGCGGATCGATCAGCCCTCGTACGATCAAGAGCCCCCTTCTCAGGAGTCCCACCCCATGAAGACGATCGACGAACTTCTCTCCGAAGGCGTGGACGGCAAGCGGGTCTTCGTCCGCGCCGACCTCAACGTGCCGCTGGCCGACGGTGTCATCACCGACGACGGCCGCATCCGCGCCGTCCTGCCCACCGTCAAGGCCCTCGCCGAGGCCGGCGCCAAGGTGGTCGTCGCCTCCCACCTGGGCCGCCCCAAGGGCGCCCCGGACCCGGCCTTCTCGCTGCTGCCCGCCGCCGAGCGGCTCGGCGAACTCCTGGGCGCCCCCGTGGCGTTCGCCCAGGACACCGTCGGCCCGGCCGCCCACGCCGCCGTGGACGGCCTTCAGCCCGGCCAGGTCGCGGTCATCGAGAACCTGCGGTTCAACCCCGGCGAGACGTCCAAGGACGACACCGAGCGCGGCGAGTTCGCCGACCGGCTCGCCGCCCTCGCGGACGTCTACGTCGGCGACGGATTCGGCGCCGTGCACCGCAAGCACGCCTCCGTCTACGACCTGCCGGCCCGCCTGCCGCACTACGCCGGCTACCTCATCGCCACCGAGGTCGGTGTCCTGAAGAAGCTCACCGAGGACGTCCGGCGGCCCTACGTCGTCGCCCTCGGCGGCGCCAAGGTCTCCGACAAGCTCGCCGTCATCGACGAGCTGCTCGGCAAGGCCGACCGGCTGCTCATCGGCGGCGGCATGGCGTACACCTTCCTCAAGGCCCAGGGCCACGAGATCGGCACGTCCCTCCTTCAGGAGGACCAGCTCCCGGCCGTCAAGGAGTACATCGAGCGGGCCGAGAAGACCGGCGTCGAGCTGGTCCTGCCGGTGGACACGCTGGTCTCGCCCGAGTTCCCGGACCTGAAGGCCAAGGCCCCGGTCCACCCCGCCGCCGTCGCCGCGGACGCCATGCCGGCCGGCCAGCAGGGCCTGGACATCGGCCCGGAGTCCCGCAAGCTGTACGCCGCGAAGCTCGCCGACGCCGCCACCGTCTTCTGGAACGGCCCGATGGGCGTCTTCGAGCACCCCGACTTCGCAGAGGGCACCAAGGCGGTCGCCCAGGCCCTGGTCGACTCGGACGGCTTCACCGTCGTGGGCGGCGGCGACTCCGCCGCGGCAGTCCGTACGCTGGGCTTCGACGAGACGGCATTCGGCCACATCTCGACCGGCGGCGGCGCCTCCCTCGAATACCTCGAGGGCAAGACGCTCCCCGGCCTCGCCGCACTGGAGGACTGAAACCGTATGAGCACGCGCACGCCGCTGATGGCGGGCAACTGGAAGATGAACCTCAACCACCTCGAGGCCATCGCGCACGTCCAGAAGCTCGCCTTCGCCCTGGCCGACAAGGACTACGAGGCCGTCGAGGTCGCCGTCCTGCCGCCCTTCACCGACCTGCGCTCCGTGCAGACGCTGGTCGACGGCGACAAGCTCAAGATCAAGTACGGCGCCCAGGACATCTCGGCGTACGACTCCGGCGCGTACACCGGCGAGATCTCCGGTCCGATGCTGGCCAAGCTGAAGTGCACCTACGTGGTGATCGGCCACTCCGAGCGCCGGCAGTACCACAACGAGACCGACGAACTGGTCAACGCCAAGGTCAAGGCCGCCTACAAGCACGGCCTGACCCCGATCCTGTGTGTCGGCGAGGAACTGGAGGTCCGCGACGCGGGCAACCACGTCGCGCACACGCTCGCCCAGGTCGAAGGGGGTCTGAAGGATCTCCCGGCCGAGCAGGCCGAGTCGATCGTGATCGCCTACGAGCCCGTCTGGGCCATCGGCACCGGCAAGGTCTGCGGCGCGGCGGAGGCCCAGGAGGTCTGCGGCGCCATCCGCGGCAAGCTCGCCGAGCTGTACTCGCAGGAGGTCGCCGACCAGGTGCGCATCCAGTACGGCGGCTCGGTGAAGTCGGGCAACGTGGCCGAGATCATGGCGCAGAAGGACATCGACGGCGCCCTGGTCGGCGGTGCCTCGCTGGACTCGGACGAGTTCGTCAAGATCGTGCGCTTCGCCGAGCAGTGAGCCGGGTCCACCGCGGGCACTGAGCCGGGCCCGCCGTGAGCGGCGGGCCCGGGCCGTGAGTATGCGTGGGCGGCGATCCGTCGTACCCTTGCGGGGGCATGGTAGGCATGACCTGCCACACCCCGTCGTCCATCCGAATCCGAGGAAGTTGGTCCAGCCGTGGTTTTGGGGTTCTCGATCGCCCTGATCGTCTTCAGCCTGCTGCTGATGCTGCTGGTGCTGATGCACAAGGGGAAGGGCGGCGGCCTCTCCGACATGTTCGGTGGCGGTATGCAGTCCTCTGTCGGCGGCTCCTCGGTCGCCGAGCGCAACCTCGACCGCATCACCGTGGTCATCGGCCTGCTGTGGCTCGCCTGCATCATCGTGCTCGGCATCCTGATGAAGACGAGCAGCTGACGAGCGGCTGCCCGTCGGCCGGGCCCGCACATTCCACACGTATGGCCCCATGGTCGGTGCGCGCTCCTGAGCGCGGCCTATCATGGGGCTTGCGTCTGTGTGGGAGCGGTAACTCCCATCATTGGACGCGCGTTGGGCCTTACGTAGACTGAGGCGCTCGCGGCGGAGCGGAGGCCGACTCGCTTCGCGGCACCATCACGCAGGGAGTTACGACCGTGGCAAGTGGCAACGCGATCCGAGGAAGCCGGGTCGGGGCGGGGCCGATGGGCGAGGCCGAGCGTGGCGAGTCCGCGCCGCGTCTGCGCATCTCCTTCTGGTGCTCCAACGGACACGAGACCCAGCCGAGCTTCGCCAGCGACGCGCAGGTTCCCGACACCTGGGACTGCCCGCGCTGCGGCTTTCCGGCCGGGCAGGACCAGGACAACCCGCCGGCCCCGCCGCGGACCGAGCCCTACAAGACGCACCTGGCCTATGTGCGGGAGCGGCGCAGCGACGCGGACGGTGAGGCGATCCTCGCCGAGGCGCTCGCCAAACTGCGGGGCGAGATCTAGGACTTGAGGTCCGGTCGGCCGCCTTCGGGTGCGGGGCCGGACCTGTTGCGTATCCGGGCGGACCGGCCGCCGCGGACCGATTGTCAGTGGTGCCCTCTACGGTTTGCGCATCGGTGAATCGTGAGGCGGGGGAAGCCATGACAGGGGTCGAGGCCGGGCGCGAGGCCGTCGACGCGGGTGCGCCGGCGTGGCGCGGTGGATTCGGACGGCTGTGGAGTGCCGCCGTGCTGTCCAGCTTCGGCGACGCGCTGCGTACGGTCGCGCTGCCGCTGCTCGCGCTGTCCCTGACCGACGACCCGCTGCTCGTCGCCTCCGTCACGGCCTGCGGCTATCTGCCCTGGATCGTCTTCGGGCTGCTCGGCGGCGCCGTCGCGGACCGTGTGGACCAGCGACGCGTGATGTGGGCGGCGGACACGGTACGGGGCCTCCTTGTCGGCGGCTTCGCCCTTGCGGTGGCCCTCGGGCACGCCTCGATCGGCCTGCTGATCGCCCTGGCCTTCGCGCTGACCACGCTCCAGACACTCTTCGACAACGCCGCCACGGCCCTGTTGCCCGCCCTGGTGGGACCCGAGGCGCTCGGCAGCGCCAACGCCCGTCTGATGACCGGGCAGCGCCTCGCGGGCGGGCTGCTGGGCGGTCCGGTCGTCCCCCTGCTGTTCGCCGCGGGGGCCGCCGCGCCCTTCGCGGCCGATGCCGCCACCTTCCTGGTGGCCGCCGCTCTCGTGGCCTCCCTGCGGGTCCCGGCGCCCGAGCGGCAGCCGAGACCGGCGGGCAGCACGCTGCGGCGGGAGATAGCCGAGGGGCTGCGCGCCCTCGGGCGGGACAGGGCCCTGCGCGGGCTGTGCGCCGCCACTGCCCTGTGCAACGTCGGGATGGGCGCGCTCATCGCCACCCTGGTGGTCGTCGTGACCGGCTGGCTGGGCGCGGGCACCAAGGGGTACGCGGCGGCGCTGACGGCGTACACGCTCGGCAGCCTGGCCGGGGGAGCGGTCAGCCGGCGGATCGTGGCCCGGCTCGGGCGGATGCGGGCCGTGGTGCTGGCCGGCGCGGTGCAGATCGCCGCGCTGGTGGTCCTGGGACTGGTGCCCAGCCTGGCCGCCGCGGTGGCCGCGCTGGCCGTGTTCGGGCTGATGGGCATGGTGTGGAACGTCAACACGACGACCTTGATGCAGCAGCGCAGCCCCGCCGGGATGCTGGGCCGGGTCAGCGCGGCCTTCCGGACCCTCGCGGTGGCCGGGGCGCCGCTGGGCGCGGTGCTCGGCGGGGCCGTCGCCGCCGTGTGGGGGCCGAACTGGCCGGCGCTGCTCACGGCCGCGTTCTTCGTCCTTTCCGTGGCCGCGCTGATACCCGCGCGCCGTGCCGACGTACTCGTTGTTGCGCCGGACGACGGCGTGACGACGACTCATGTCACCCGCTGATCAACTAGGTTGGACCGGCAGCGGGGCAAGGACGCAGGACAGCTAGGAAAGAAGGCTGAGGTCCGAATGAACGCAGACGCCCGTACCAGGCTCAACCAGAGGCCCGAGTGGACCGCTCTGGCCAGGCATCGTGAGGAGCTCGCCGACACCGGTCTGCGGGATCTGTTCGCGGCCCACCCGGAGCGCGGCGAGGCGTACGCCCTCCAGGTCGGTGATCTGTACGTCGACTACTCCAAGCACCTCGTCACCGACGAGACCCTGCGGCGGCTGCGGGAGCTGGCCGCCGCGACGGACGTGTTCGGGCTGCGGGACGCCATGTTCCGCGGTGCGAAGATCAACGTCACCGAGTACCGGGCCGTGCTGCACACGGCGCTGCGCGCGCAGCGGGACGCGGTGATCGAGGTCGACGGGGAGAACGTCGTGCCGGGGGTGCACGCGGTCCTCGACAAGATGAGCGACTTCGCCCACCGGGTGCGGTCGGGGGAGTGGACGGGGCACACCGGCAAGCGGATCCGCAATGTGGTCAACGTCGGCATCGGCGGCTCCGACCTGGGCCCCGCGATGGCGTACGAGGCGCTGCGGGCCTACACCGACCGCGGGCTGACGGTGCGGTTCGTGTCGAACGTCGACGGCGCGGATCTGCACGAGGCCGTGCGGGATCTGGACGCGGCGGAGACGCTGTTCGTCATCGCGTCCAAGACGTTCACCACGATCGAGACGATCACCAACGCCACGTCGGCGCGCAACTGGCTGCTGGGGGAGCTGAAGGCCGGCCCGGAGGCGGTCGCCCGGCACTTCGTGGCGCTGTCGACGAACACGGAGAAGGTGTCCGAGTTCGGTATCGACGTCGAGAACATGTTCGAGTTCTGGGACTGGGTCGGGGGCAGGTACTCGTACGACTCCGCGATCGGCCTGTCCCTGATGATCGCGATCGGGCCGGACCGGTTCCGGGAGATGCTGGACGGCTTCCGCGTCGTCGACGAGCACTTCAGGACCGCACCGGCCGAGTCCAACGTGCCGCTGCTGCTGGGGCTGTTGGGGATCTGGTACGGCAACTTCCACGACGCGCAGTCGCATGCGGTGCTGCCGTACTCGCACTATCTGTCGAAGTTCACCGCGTATCTCCAGCAGCTGGACATGGAGTCCAACGGGAAGTCGGTGCAGCGGGACGGGGAGCCCGTGGAGTGGCAGACCGGGCCGGTGGTGTGGGGGACGCCGGGTACGAACGGGCAGCACGCGTACTACCAGTTGATCCACCAGGGCACGAAGCTGATCCCGGCGGACTTCATCGGCTTCGCCGAGCCGGTGGCCGAGCTGAGCGGTGAACTCCGGACGCAGCACGATCTGCTGATGGCCAACTTCTTCGCCCAGACCCAGGCGCTGGCCTTCGGCAAGACGCCGGAGGAGGTACGGGCGGAGGGGGTGCCGTCGGAGCTGGTGCCGCACAAGACGTTCCGCGGGAACCACCCCACGACCACGATCCTCGCGCGCGAGTTGACTCCGTCGGTGCTGGGGCAGTTGATCGCGCTGTACGAACACAAGGTGTTCGTCCAGGGCGCCGTCTGGAACATCGACTCCTTCGACCAGTGGGGAGTCGAGCTGGGCAAGGTCCTCGCGAAGCGGGTGGAGCCGGCTCTGACGGAGGGTGCGGAAGTGGAGGGTCTGGATCCCTCCACGACGACCCTGGTCGCCAAGTACCGCGCCCTTCGTTCCCGCTGATCCCTTTTCCCACCCATCCGTCTCGCTGGAGCGGAGCCCCCGGACCCTGGGTCCCCCGGGCTCTCCGGACTCCCGGGCCTTCCGG
The DNA here is from genome assembly GCF_053601495.1 of Streptomyces sp. NPDC004721. NCBI lineage: Bacteria > Bacillati > Actinomycetota > Actinomycetes > Kitasatosporales > Streptomycetaceae > Streptomyces > Streptomyces sp. NPDC004721. The sequence goes on along the minus strand of NZ_JBSGBZ010000007.1, from coordinate 40,826 downwards.
GCATCCGGGGCTCCGCCCCAGCCCCCGCCCGGACCCTTGGGTGTTCAGGCCACCGCTGACAACGTGTCTGCCAGGCGGCGCTGGGCGGCCCTGGTGGCGGGGAGGGTGGAGAGAGCCGCGGCGCCCAGAGCCGCCGAGGTGATGAAGAGGAGGAGCAGGAGCGGGGAGGGGGTTCTGGCGATGCCGGCGCCTATGCCGCTGGAGTGGCCCTGGGCGTTGATCAACCAGTTGGACAGGGGGAGCGCCAGGGCGGTGGCGGCGGCCGCGGCGGCCAGGGCCGTGCAACTGGTCGCGGTCACCGTGATCGCGGTGATCTGGCGCGGGGAGAGGCCGATGGCCTTCAGGGCCAGGAGGTCCCGTTCGCCCTCGCGGATCGTGCCGCCGATCGCGGAGAGGAGCTCGATCAGGCCGATCAGGGCCAGGACGCAGATCAGGCCCACGATGACCGCGCGCATCGACGACAGTCCGTCGGCCGGGTTGGTCACCGGATGGACGTCCAGGTGGCCGTGGGCGGCGGCGGACAGGGCGGTGGCGACGTGGCGCGGATCGGCGCCCGGATCGAGGCGGAGCTGGTAGAAGGTGGGGCTGAGGTTCGGGTCGTTCTCGTGCAGGGTGTCCAGGGACGTGGAGATGACCCGGCCGGCGTTCTCCGGCTCGATGCTGCGGCCGACGATGTGCAGGATCTGCGGCTGGTCGCCCACCGTCATGCGCACCCAGTCGCCGACCCGGACGTCGAGCAGGTCCAGCAGGCCCTGCCCGGCCACCGCCTCGTCGGGCCCGTCGGCGCGGCGGCCCTCGGCCAGGGCGAACGGGTAGGGAGCCTCGCGGGTGCCCAGGCCCCGCAGGGCGATCGTGGCCGTCTGGCCGGGGACCAGGGCGGCCACCTCCACACCGGGGTAGACGGCGGCGACTCCGGGTTCCCGATCCAGCAGCTCCCGCGTCCCGATGTCGTTCAGGGTGCTGTCGGGGCGGACGGTCAGCGCGGCCGGCAGCCCCAGCTCCTCCGGCCGGTTGTGGAAGCGGTCGATCGTGGTCCAGGCACTCATCGCCACCACCATCAGCAGCAGCGGCAGCGCCAGCCGCCCCACCGTGGCGAAGGTGCGCGGGCGGCGGGTGAAGGCCCGGTGCCAGCCCAGGACCAGCGCGGGCGGCAGGCGCAGCCCCAGCGCCCTGCGGGCGACCGCGGTCAGCCCGCCGCCCGCCACCGCCGCCGGGTGCGGCACCGGGACCGGCGGCACCCGTCCCGCCCGCCACGCCGCGAGCCCGGTCACCGCGCCGATGAGCAGCACCGCGCCCACCGGGACCGCGCCCATCGCCACCGTGTGGCCCGGCAGGCCCTGCCACACCCCGACCGCGTCGCCCAGCCGGCCCGGGATCCGCGCACCCAGCCCCTCCGTCAGCACCACCGCGGCCACGGCGCCCAGCACGGCGTACGCCACATGCTGGAGCAGGAAGATCCGGACCACCTGGGCGGGCGTGAAGCCGATCGCCTTCAGTACCGAGATGTCCCGCAGATGCCCCCGGATGCGGGTGCCGATCGCGCCGTGCACCGCCAGCCCGGCCGCGATCAGCGCGCCCAGCCCGAACAGGCCCAGCACCTGCCCGAGCAGCCGGTTGTCGCCCTGCGCCTCGGCCCGCGCCTGCTGCCAGGTGGACACCTCGCCGACCACGCCGGCGCCCAGCACGGTGACGGCACGCTGCACGGTGTAGTCCGTGTCGTCGGGATCGGCCAGCCGCAGCCCGACCACCCGTCCGCCGGGCTCGCGCACCGCGGACGGCTGCGCCCACACCAGTCCCGGCTGCTCGCCGGGGCCGTAGCGGGGCTCGGCGCTGTCGGCGATGCCCACCACGCTCAGCGCGCGCCCGGTGCCGGGCAGGGCGAGCGTGTCCCCGGGCTCGGCCAGCAGCGCCCTGGCCAGGCGGCTCTCCAGGACCACGCCGTCCGGCACCCCGGCGTCCAGCCAGTGCCCGGCGGTGAGCAGCGGGCGACCCACGGCGGGCAGCGAGGGCGTACCGCGCAGTTCCACGGTGGCGCGGGTGCCGCGGGAGACGACCGTGGCGGACTCGACGAGATAGGCGTCGGTGACCGACTCGACGCCGTCCAGCGCGGCGAGCCGCTCCGTCTCGGCGGACCGCGCCGTGTGCAGCCACACATGGGCCCCGTGGGACTGGGTGAAGACCCGCTGCCAGGGGTTGGTCGCGTAGCCGAACAGCGCGGTGGCCAGCAGCAGCGAGGCGACGATGCCGGCCGTGGCCAGCACGATGAACAGCGCCTCCCCCCGGTGGGCGCGCAGATCGGAGTGCGCCCAGCGCAACGTGGCTCGCACCGGCCTCACTCCCTCGGCCCGGAACGCGGACCCGGGCACGCCGGGCGGCCGTACCCCGGGCACACCGGGCGGCCGTACCCCGGGTGCGCCTGGTGGGCGCACCCCGGGCACATCAGGTGGTCGTACACCGCACTCAGTCCCTCAGTTCCAGCACGCCCGAGATCCCCGTGCTCCGCGACGGCGTCGTGCCGTCCAGTTCCGCGTCGTCGGCGATGCGGCCGTCGAAGAAACTGATCACCCGGTCCGCGGCGCTCGCCAGCCGGGCGTCATGGGTGACCAGCACGATCGTCTGGCCGCGCTGGTGGAAGCGGGACAGCAGCCGCATCACCTCGCGGGTGCCCTTGCTGTCGAGGCTGCCGGCGGGCTCGTCGGCGAGCAGCAGCGGAGGGTGGTTGACCAGCGCGCGGGCGAGCGCGACCCGCTGCTGCTCACCGCCGGACAGCTCGCCCGGCATACTGCGCTCCTTGCCCTCCAGGCCCAGTTCGGACAGCAGTTCCTCCCGCTCGGCGCGCGCCTGCCGCGGCGAGCGGCCGGCGAGCAGGGCGGGCAGTTCGACGTTGTCGGCGACGGACAGGTTGGAGACCAGGTTGAAGAACTGGAACACGATCCCGATGCCGTTGCGGCGTTCCTCGGCCCAGCGGGCCTCGCTGTAGGAGTCGGTGCACCGGCCGTCCAGCCAGATGCTGCCCTCGTCCGGCCGCTGCAGTCCGCCCAGCAGGTGCAGCAGCGTCGACTTGCCGGCCCCGGACGGGCCGGTGACCGCCACGAACTCGCCGCGGGTCACCGACAGATCCACCCCGCGCACGGCCCGGGCGGGCGCCCCCTGGCCGTGGTGCGTCTTGACCAGGCCCTCGGCCCGCAGCAGCGCCGGAGCTCGGACGTCGCTCACTCCAGCCCCTCCAGTTCCTCCTGGCACCGCTCCAGCCAGTCCAGGTCGGCCTGAAGGTGCAGCATGGCGCCCTCGATCAGCAGTTGGGCGATTCGGTTGTCCCGGCTCTCGGCGGCGGCCAGCTTCGACAGGTTGCGCATGGTGTTGAGGTACTGGCGCCGCTGCTTGTTGATGAGGGCGATCTGGTCGGCGAGACCGGTCTGCGGGGCGAGGGCGAGCTTCATGAAGAACTCGTCCCGCACCCGTGGTTCGTCCTCGGGCTCCTCGAACCAGGCGCGCAGCGCCCCCCGCCCGGCGTCGGTGAGGTGGTAGATCTTCTTGTTGGGCCGGCTGGACTGCTCGACCTCCTCGCCCTCGATCAGTCCCGACTTCTCGAGGCGGCCGAGGGTCACGTAGATCTGGCCGACGTTCGGCTGAGGGTACGCGGAGCCCAGCAGTTGCTCAAGGTCCTGCTTCAGCTCGTAGCCGTGGGCGGGACCGCGCGCGAGAAGTGCCAGGAGGGGCAGGCGCACGCGTGCTCTCCTCCTAGGTCCTCGTCAGACGCGTCATGCGGGGTGTCTCCGGGTGGACGACGTGAGATTGACGCCAGGCCCTAGTATCGCCCATACCTAACAGGTATACATGGCCTGAGCCGGGCGAAGGTGCCCGGCGCCGGTGTGCAAGGAGGAACCTATGCGGTGGATCCACGCCGCCGGTAGGGGCCTCCTCGTCCTGGTCGTGATCACGACCGGCTACATCTCCTCGGGTGCCCGGGCGACCGAGGGGAGCGGCGAGGGCCGCGGCCCGCTCACCCTGGCCACCGCGGGCGATCTGACCGGCTACCTCGGCCCGCTGCTGGAGGGCTGGAACCGCACCCACCCCACCGAGAGGGTCACCCTCGTCGAGCTGCCCGACGCCGCCGACGAGACCCGGGCGCAGATGGCCACCGACCTGCGCGGCGGCAACCGCAGCCGGTTCGACGTGCTCAACATCGACGTGAACTGGACCTCGGAGTTCGCCGCCGCCGGCTGGATCCGCCCGCTGCCGCGTGAGCGCTTCCCACTGGGGACCTTCCTGCCCCCGGTCGTCGACACGGCCACCTACGACGGACGGCTGTACGCGGTCCCGTACGTCACCAACGCCGGCCTGCTGCTGTACCGCAAGGACGTCCTGGCCAAGGAGGGCGTCCCGCCGCCGCGCACCTGGGCCGAGCTGGAGCACGCCGCCCGGACCATCGCGCCGAAGTACGGACTGGACGGCTACGCGGGCCAGTTCCTGCCGTACGAGGGACTGACCGTCAACGCGGCCGAAGCCGTGTACTCGGCGGGCGGCACGATCCTCGGCGACGAGGGTGAGCGTGTCACCGTCGACTCGGGCGCGGCCCGCGAGGGTATCGGCTTCCTGGCGCGCGGCTTCGCCGAGGGCTGGATCCCCAAGGAGGCGCTGACGTACAAGGAGGAGGAGTCCAAGCAGGCCTTCCAGGACGGCCGGCTGCTCTTCCTGCGCAACTGGCCCTACGCGTACGCCGTCGCCTCCGCCGAGGGCTCCGAGGTCGCCGGGAAGATCGGCGCCGTACCGCTGCCCGGACCCGACGGGCCGGGGACCAGTGTCCTCGGCGGCTCCAACCTGGCCGTCAACACGCACGCGCGGCACCCCGACTCGGCCGCGCGCCTCATCGCGTACCTCACCAGCGAGCCCGTCCAGCGCCAGGTGCTCACCGAGGGCGCGCTGCCGCCCGTGCGCGCCGCGCTGTACGAAGACCCCGCGCTCGTACGGCGGTTCCCGTACCTGCCGACCCTGCGTGCCTCCGTGCTGGCCGCCGCGCCGCGCCCCAAGAGCCCGCACTACGACCAGGTCAGCCTGGTGGTGCAGGCGGTCGTGCACGACACGCTGGCCGGGCGGCAGACCCCCGAGGCGGCCGTGCGGCGCCTCGCGCGCGAACTCGACGCCATCGCCGGGCGCTCGTAGCGCTCGTACCGCTCACAGCGGAAGCCCGGTAGTAGTTACATGTTAGGTAACGCCGCCATCACATCTGCGGTCATCCCGTCCGGATAAGTCCGGTTATGGGCAGTCAACCGCCCAGGAGCTTCTGTTCTGTTCGTTGACACCTTCGTGACACCGATACCTAACATGCATGCATAACAGCTGCCTTCACAGGAACAGGTCAATGGATTGAACAGGCATGGTTGGTGGCGCGACGCGGTGATCTACCAGGTGTACGTCCGCAGCTTCCTGGACAGCACCGGCGACGGCATCGGCGATCTCGCCGGGGTCCGGGCCGGGCTGCCGTATCTGAAGAAGCTCGGCGTCGACGGCATCTGGCTGAGTCCCTTCTATCCCTCCCCGCAGCACGACCACGGCTACGACGTGGCCGACTACTGCGGTGTCGATCCGCTCTTCGGCGACCTCGCCGAGTTCGACCTGCTGATGGCGACCGCCCATCGGCTCGGGATCAGGGTGCTCCTCGACATCGTCCCCAACCACTGCTCCAGCGAGCACCCGTGGTTTCGCGAGGCGCTCGCCGCCGGGCCCGGCAGCGAGGCCCGCGCCCGCTTCCACTTCACCGACGGCCGCGGCCCGGACGGCGCCGAGCCGCCCAACAACTGGCATGCCATGTTCGGCGGCCCCGCCTGGACCCGGATCACCGAGCCGGACGGTCGCCCCGGCCAGTGGTACCTGCACATGTTCACGCCCGAGCAGCCCGACTGGAACTGGCGCAACCCCGAGATCCCCGCCGAGTTCGAGCGGGTCCTGCGCTTCTGGCTGGACCGGGGCGTGGACGGCTTCCGCGTCGACGTCGCCGCCGGCCTGTTCAAGCACCCCGAACTGCCCGACTCCGCGGACCCGGAGGCCGACGCCCGCACCCGCGACTCGGTCAACCCGCTGGCCTGGAACCAGCCCGAGGTGCACGACGTGTGGCGGAACTGGCGTGCGGTGTGCGAGGAGTACACCGCCCGCGACGGCCGCGAACGCCTGCTGGTCGGCGAGGTGTCCGTGCCCAGCGCCCGCGAGCACGCCAAGTACGTCCGCCCGGACGAACTGCACCAGGCCTTCTTCTTCGACCTGCTCGGCGCCCCCTGGGACCCCGACGCCTTCCGCAAGGTCATCTCCGAGGCCATGCAGGACATCGCCGGCACCGGCTCCACGGTCACCTGGGTCCTCAACAACCACGACCAGGTCCGCACCGTCACCCGTTACGGCGAGGCCGCCATGGAGGGCAGCGGCCCAGTGCCCCAACAGGCAACGTTCGCCCCGTCGCAACGCCCGGCACTCGGCGCCGCCCGCGCCCGCGCCGCCGCGCTGCTGATGCTGGCGCTGCCCGGAGCCGCGTACGTCTACCAGGGCGAGGAACTCGGCCTGCCCGAGGTCGTCGACCTGCCCGACGACGTGCTCACCGACCCGATCTTCCGCCGCACCGGAAGCCGCGCCCGCGTCCGCGACGGCTGCCGGGTGCCGCTGCCCTGGTCGGGGCAGGTCTCCCCGTTCGGCTTCACCTCCGGGACCCGGAGCGCCAAGCCCTGGCTGCCGCAGCCGTCGTACTTCGCCGAGTACGTCACCGAACGTGCCCTCGCCGACACCCGCTCCTTCTGGCACCTGTACCGCGACGGACTGCAACTGCGTTCCGCGCTGCCCCAGTTGGGCGAGGGATCGCTGCGCTGGCTGGACACCCCGCCGGACGTCCTCGCCTTCGTCCGCGGCGACGGCCTGGTCTGCGCCGTCAACTTCGGTACGTCGCCCACCGCCGCGCCGGTCTCCGGCACCCCGCTGCTGGCCAGCGGCGACTGCCCGCCCGGGGTGCTCGCCGGGTCCACCGCGGCCTGGTGGATCACCGACGGCACCGACCTCTGAACCTCGTCAATTCCCCACCTTCCGAAGGGACATCAACGATGATGCGACGACGTACCACCCTGCTCACCGGCTGCACCGCCCTCGTCCTCGCCCTCGGCGCCACCGCCTGCGGCAGCGACGACCCCGTCTCCGCGGGCGGCGGCGACAAGACGCTCGACGGCCAGACGGTCACCGTGGCCGGCGTCTGGTCCGGCAGCGAGCAGAAGAACTTCCAGAAGGTGCTGGACGCGTTCTCCGCGAAGACCGGCGCCAAGACCCAGTTCATGTCGACCGGCGACAACGTCTCCACCGTCGTCGGCAGCAAGATCGAGGGCGGCAACGCCCCCGACGTCGTGATGGTCCCGCAGGTCGGTGTGCTCCAGCAGTTCGCCAAGAAGGGCTGGCTCGAGCCGCTGTCCGGCACCACCCAGAAGTCGGTGGACACCAACTTCGCGCCGGTGTGGAAGAAGTACGGCAGCGTCGACGACACCCTGTACGGCCTGTACTTCAAGGCCGCCCACAAGTCGACCGTCTGGTACAGCCCCGACGCCCTCGACCAGGCCGGCGTCAAGCCGCCGGCGACGTACGACGAGATGCTCAAGGCCGGGCACACCCTCTCCGACTCCGGGCTCGCCGCCTTCGCGGTCGCCGGACAGGACGGCTGGACCCTGACCGACTGGTTCGAGAACATCTACCTCTCCCAGGCCGGCCCCGAGAAGTACGACGCCCTCGCCGCGCACCAGCTGAAGTGGACCGACGACAGCGTGGTCAAGGCGCTCACCACGCTCGGCAAGCTGTTCAAGGACAAGCAGCTGATCGCGGGCGGCCAGAAGGGCGCCCTCAACACCGACTTCCCGGGCTCGGTGGAGAAGGTCTTCGGGCCCAAGCCCGAGGCCGGCATGGTCTACGAGGGCGACTTCGTCGCGGGCGTCGCCCACGACCAGTTCGACCGGACCATCGGCAAGGACGCGGACTTCTTCCCGTTCCCGCCGGTCGACGGCGGCAACGCGCCGGTCGTCAGCGGCGGTGACGCGGCCGCCGTCCTCAAGGACGGCAAGAACGCCAAGGCCGGCATGAAGCTCCTCGAGTACCTGGCCACCCCGGAGGCCGCGGCCGTGTGGGCCAAGGCCGGCGGCTTCCTGTCCCCGAACAAGAACCTCGACCTCGCCTCCTACGGCGACGACGTCACCCGCGCCACCGCCAAGTCCCTGGTCGCCGCGGGCGACTCCGACGCGGTCCGCTTCGACATGTCCGACCAGGCACCGGCGGCCTTCGGCGGCACCAGCGGCGTGGGCGAGTGGAAGCTGCTCCAGGACTTCCTGCGCGACCCCTCCGACCCGAAGGGCACCGCGGCGAAGCTGGAGGCCGCGGCGGCCAAGGCGTACAAGAACCAGGGCTGACCCACCATGACCGCCACCACGCTCGCGAAGGAGAAGGGCGCGGGCCCCCCGTCGCCCGCCGCGCGCGCCGAGCACACTCGGCGCGCGCGGCGGCGGGGCCGGGTCGTCGCGCTGCTGTTCGTCTTCCCCGCACTGCTGCTACTCGGCGCGCTCGTCGTCTACCCGGTGTTGTTCTCCGTCGGCCGGAGCCTCTTCGACGCCTCCGGCACCCGGTTCGTCGGCGGGGACAACTACACCGAGATGTTCCGCGACCCGGCGACACTGAAGGCCGTCCGGAACACCACGATCTGGGTCGTCGTCGCCCCGGCGCTGCTCACCGGGCTCGGACTGATCCTCGCCGTGCTGGTGGAGAAGGTCCGCTGGGCGACGGCGTTCAAGCTGCTGCTGTTCATGCCGATGGCCGTGTCCTTCCTGGCCGCCGGCATCATCTTCCGGCTCGCCTACGACGAGGACCCGGACAAGGGCGTCCTCAACGCCGCCGTGGTCTCCGTGCACGACGCCTTCAAGGGATCCCCGTCCTACCCGAGCGCCCGTGCCCGTGAAGGATTCGGGCTGACCCAGGGCCGGGACGGCTCGTACCTCACCGACGCGAGCCTCTCGCCGGGCGCCACGGTGACCCTGCCGATGGTCGGCGTGCTGCCCAAGGACCTGCCCGGCGACGCCTCGCCCGCCCGCCCGGTGGAGGGCGGGAAGGCCGCCGGGGACGAACTGCGCGGAGTCGTCTACCTGGACTTCGCGCCCGGCGGAGGCGGCACCCAGGGCAAGGTCGACCGCGGCGAGAGCGGCTTGCCCGGCATGAAGGTCGAGGCGGTGCGCGACGGCCGGACGGTCGCGAGCACCACCACGGGCTCCGACGGCTCCTTCCACTTCTCGGGCCTGACGGCGGGCTCGTACGAGGTGAAGCTGCCGCAGGCCAACTTCGCGCAGCCCTACCAGGGCATCTCCTGGCTCGGCCCGACGCTCGTCACCCCGATGATCATCGGCGCCTACCTGTGGATCTGGACCGGGTTCGCGATGGTGCTGATCGGCGCCGGGCTGTCCGCGCTGCCGCGTGACGCGCTGGAGGCGGCGCGCATCGACGGGGCCAACGAGTGGCAGATCTTCCGCCGGATCACCGTGCCGCTGCTCGCCCCCGTCCTCACCGTCGTCTTCGTCACCCTCGTGATCAACGTGATGAAGGTCTTCGACCTCGTCTACATCATCGCGCCCGGCCCGGTGCAGCAGGACGCCACCGTGCTGGCGACCCAGATGTGGCTGGTGTCCTTCGGCGGTGGCAACAACCAGGGCCTCGGCAGCGCGCTCGGCGTGCTCCTGCTGCTCCTGGTGATCCCGGCGATGGTGTTCAACGTCCGCCGTTTCCGAAGGAGTCAGCGATGAACGCGGTCAGGCGGGGCCTGGGAAACGGGCTGGTCCAGGCCGTCCTCGTGGTGATCGGCCTGATCTGGATGACCCCGCTCGCGGGGCTGTTCGTGTCGTCGCTGCGCTCGGCCCAGGACACCGCGAAGGGCGGCTGGTGGACGGCGCTGGCCGGCCCCGGGCAGCTGTCCTTCGACAACTACTCGGCGCTGCTGAGGAACTCGGGCATCACCAAGGCCTTCTGGAACACGGTGCTGATCTCGGTGCCCGCGACGGTCCTGGTCGTCGTCATCGCGGCGCTGGCCGGATACGCCTTCGCCTGGCTGGACTTCCCGGCCCGTGAGCCGCTGTTCCTGCTGGTGGTGGCGATGCTGGTGGTGCCGGTGCAGATCGGTCTGCTGCCCGTCGCCAAACTCTTCGGCCAGCTCGGCCTGTTCGGCACGATCCCCGGTGTGGTCCTGTTCCACGTGGCCTACGGACTGCCGTTCGCCGTGTTCCTGCTGCGGAACTACTTCGCCGAGATGCCGAAGGAGATGCTGGAGGCGGCCCGCATGGACGGGGGCAACGAGTGGCGGATCTTCACCCGGCTGGTGCTGCCGGTGGGGCGGCCCGCGATCGCGAGCCTCGCCATCTTCCAGTTCTTGTGGGTGTGGAACGACATGCTGGTGGCGCTGCTGTTCGCCGACACCTCCTCGCAGCCGCTGACGGTGGAACTCCAGTCGCAGATCCGGCAGTTCGGCAGCAACATCGATGTGCTGGCGCCGGGGGCGTTCCTGTCGCTGGTCGTGCCGGTGGTCGTGTTCTTCGCCTTCCAGCGGCACTTCGTGCAGGGGGTGATGGCGGGGTCGGTGAAGTGACGGCGACCCCTGGTTCGGCCTGAAAAGCAAAGTGCGGCGGCGGTGTTCCTCACCGCCGCCGCACTTTTCCGTTTACGCCGAGGCGGGTGGATACAGCGACCGTGGCAGCTGTGAGGCCGCCGCCGTGTCCAGGAGCCACAGGGTGCGGGCGCGGCCCTGGGCGCCGGCCGCCGGGGCCTGGATCTCGCCCGCGCCCGAGAGGGCCATCGCCACCGCGTTGGCCTTGTCCTCGCCGGCCGCCAACAGCCACACCTCACGGGCCGAGCGGATGGCCGGCAGCGTGAGGGAGACGCGGGTGGGCGGCGGCTTGGGGGAGCCGTGCACACCGATCACCGTACGCTCCGTCTCGCGCACCCCCGGGTGCTCCGGGAAGAGGGACGCGACATGGGTGTCCGGGCCGACGCCCAGCATCAGGACGTCGAACGACGGGACCGCGCCGTGGTTCTCGGGACCGGCCGCGCGGGCCAGTTCCTCAGCATAGGCCTCCGCCGCCGCCTCGACGTCCGCGCCGTAGGGACCGTCCGACGCGGGCATGGCGTGCACGCGCTCGGGGTCGAGCGGCACGGAGTCGAGCAGGGCCTCGCGGGCCTGCGTGACATTGCGTTCCGGGTCGCCCTCCGGCAGGAAGCGTTCATCGCCCCACCACAGGTCGAGCCGGCCCCAGTCGATCGCGTCGCGGGCGGGCGCGGCCGCCAGCGCGGCCAGCACCCCGTTGCCGTTGCGGCCGCCGGTGAGGACCACGGACGCCGAGCCCGTCGAGGCCTGCGCGTCCACGATCCGGGTGATCAGCCGGGCCGCGGCGGCCTGCGCCATCAGCTCCTTGTCGTGGTGGACGACCAGTTGCGGAGTGCTCACTCGGCGGCCTCCTCCTGGGGGACGGGCACCGCGACCGGCTCCTTCGCGGACGCCTTGGAATCGTCGGACGCCCTGGGGCCGTCCAGCCGCTCCACGCCGAACCGCAGCGCGGACGCGTACGTGTCGTCCGGGTCCAGCCGCCGCAGTTCCTCCGCGATCAGCTCGGCGGTCTCCCGTCGCTTCAGCGCCACCGCCCGCTCCGGCTGCCCCTGGATGGACAGGGTCGCCAGCCTGCCGTCGGCCCGGTCCAGGGCGATCGGGCCGCAGCTGGTGTCCATGCGGACCGCGGTCAGACCGGGACCCGCGGACCGCGAGCGCTTGACCGGTACGTCCAGCCGGTGCGCGAGCCACATCGCCAGCAGCTCGCAGCTCGGGTTGAACTCCTCGCCCTCCACCTCCACGGCCCTGACCTCGCAGGTGACCTGGTCGAGGGCCGCGGCCAGCATCGAGCGCCACGGCGTGATCCGGGTCCAGGACAGGTCCGTGTCGCCGGGCGTGTACGCCTCGGCCCGCGCGGAGAGCTCCCGCACCGGCTGCTCGGCGGCGTAGGTGTCGGTGACACGGCGCTGTGCCAGGGCGCCCAGCGGGTCCTTGGCCGGTTCGAGCGGGGCGTTCACCGGCCACCAGACGACGACCGGCGCGTCGGGGAGCAGCAGCGGCAGCACCACCGACTGGGCGTGGTCGGCCACCTCGCCGTGCAGGCGCAGCACCACCGTCTCGCCGGTGCCGGCGTCCGCGCCCACCCGCACCTCGGCGTCCAGCCGCGAGGACGTGCGGTCGCGCAGGGTGCGGGCGTGCCGCTTGATGACCACCAGCAGGCGCGAGGGGTGCTCCCGCGAGGCGTCGCCCGCGGCCTTCAGCGCGTCGTAGGCGTTCTCCTCGTCGGTGACGATGACCAGCGTGAGCACCATGCCCACGGCTGGGGTGCCGATCGCCCGCCGGGCCCGCACCAGTGCCTTGTTGATCTTGCTGGCCGTGGTGTCGGTCAGGTCTATCTTCATGGCCGGCGCCAGCTCCGTCCGTCTCGTGCGAGCATCTCGTCCGCCTCGGCGGGCCCCCACGTCCCGGACGGGTACTGCGCGGGCCTGCCGTGCTTGTCCCAGTACGTCTCGATCGGGTCGAGGATCCGCCAGGACAGCTCGACCTCCTCGGTGCGCGGGAAGAGGTTGGAGTCGCCGAGCAGCACGTCCAGGATCAGGCGTTCGTACGCCTCCGGGCTGGACTCCGTGAAGGACTCGCCGTAGGCGAAGTCCATCGACACGTCCCGGATCTCCATCGACGTGCCGGGCACCTTGGAGCCGAAGCGGACCGTGACGCCCTCGTCCGGCTGGACGCGGATGACGATGGCGTTCTGCCCGAGTTCCTCGGTGGCCGAGGTGTCGAAGGGGGAGTGCGGCGCCCGCTGGAAGACGACCGCGATCTCGGTGACCCGGCGGCCCAGGCGCTTGCCGGTGCGCAGGTAGAAGGGGACACCCGCCCAGCGGCGGTTGTCGATCGCCAGCTTGACGGCCGCGTACGTGTCGGTCTTCGACTTCTTGTCGATGCCCTCTTCCTCGAGGTAGCCGATGACCTTCTCGCCGCCCTGCCAGCCCGCCGCGTACTGCCCGCGCACGGTGGACTTGCCCAGGTCCTTGGGCAACTTCACCGCGCCGAGCACCTTGGTCTTCTCCGCGGCCAGCGCGTCCGCGTCGAAGGAGGCGGGCTCCTCCATCGCGGTCAGGGCCAGGAGTTGCAGCAGGTGGTTCTGGATGACGTCGCGGGCGGCGCCGATGCCGTCGTAGTAGCCGGCCCGGCCGCCGATGCCGATGTCCTCGGCCATGGTGATCTGCACATGGTCCACGAAGGACCGGTTCCAGATCGGCTCGAACATCGTGTTGGCGAAGCGCAGCGCCAGGATGTTCTGGACGGTCTCCTTGCCCAGGTAGTGGTCGATGCGGAAGACCTGGTCCGGGGCGAAGACCTCGTGCACGATCGAGTTGAGCTCCTCGGCCGACCTCAGGTCGTGGCCGAAGGGCTTCTCGATGACCGCGCGCCGCCACGAGCCGTGGCTCTGGTCGGCGAGCTGGTGCTTCTTCAGCTGCTGGATGACCACCGGGAAGGACTTCGGCGGCACCGACAGGTAGAAGGCGAAGTTGCCGCCCGTGCCCTGTGCCTTGTCCAGCTCCTCGATCGTGCCGCGCAGCCGCTCGAACGCGTCGTCGTCGTCGAAGGTGCCCTGCACGAAGCGCATCCCCTGGATGAGCTGCTGCCAGACCTCCTCCCGGAACGGCGTGCGCGCGTGCTCCTTGACGGCGTCGTGCACGACCTGGGCGAAGTCCTCGTGCTCCCAGTCGCGGCGGGCGAAGCCGACGAGCGAGAAGCCCGGCGGCAGCAGACCCCGGTTGGCGAGGTCGTACACCGCGGGCATGAGCTTCTTGCGCGACAGGTCGCCCGTCACACCGAAGATGACCAGGCCCGACGGCCCCGCGATACGCGGGAGCCGTCGGTCGGCGGGGTCACGGAGCGGGTTCGCTCCGGTGACGGAAAGGGGCGCCAAGGTTCTCAGTCCTCCGCGGGAGCGAGGCGCTCCAACTCCGCCTCGGTGGACTTGAGCAGGTCGTTCCAGGACGACTCGAACTTCTCGACGCCCTCGTCCTCCAGGACCTGGACCACGTCGTCGTACGAGATCCCGATCCCCTCCAGCGCGTCGATGTCCGCGCGGGCCTGCTCGTAGGTGCCGGTGACCGCGTCGCCGCGGATCGCGCCGTGCTCCTCGGTGGCCTCCAGCGTGGCCTCGGGCATGGTGTTCACCGTGTTCGGCGCCACCAGCTCCTCGACGTACATGGTGTCCTTGTACGCCTTGTCCTTCACCCCGGTGGACGCCCACAGCGGACGCTGCTTGTTGGCGCCCTGCCGCTCCAGCGCGCTCCACCGGTCGGAGGCGAAGACCTCCTCGTACGCCTCGTAGGCCAGACGCGCGTTGGCCACGCCCGCCTTGCCGCGCAGCGCCTTGGCCTCGGCGGTGCCGAGCTCGTCGATCCGCCGGTCGATCTCGGTGTCCACGCGGGACACGAAGAAGGACGCCACCGAGTGGATCTTCGACAGGTCCAGGCCGCGCTCCCCGGCCTTCTCCAGGCCGCTCAGGTACGCGTCCATCACCGCGCGGTAGCGCTCCAGCGAGAAGATCAGGGTGACGTTGACGCTGATGCCGTTGCCGATGGTCTCGGTGATCGCCGGCAGGCCCGCCCTGGTGGCCGGGATCTTGATGAGCGTGTTGGGCCGGTCGACCAGCCAGGCCAGCTGGCGGGCCTCGGCCACCGTCGCCCTGGTGTTGTGCGCCAGGCGCGGGTCCACCTCGATGGACACCCGGCCGTCCTTGCCGCCGGTGGCGTCGAAGACCGGGCGCATGATGTCGGCGGCGTCCCGGACGTCCGCCGTGGTGATCATGCGGATGGCCTCTTCCACCGTGACTCGGCGGGCGGCCAGGTCAGCGACCTGCTTTTCGTAGCCGTCCCCCTGCGAGATCGCCTTCTGGAAGATCGTCGGGTTGGTGGTGACGCCCACGACGTGCTGCTGGTCGATCAGCTCGGCGAGGTTGCCGGACGTGATCCGCTTGCGCGACAGGTCGTCCAGCCAGATCGCGACGCCTTCGTCGGAAAGGCGCTTCAGTGCGTCTGTCATGGAAATTGCATCTCCTACGGGTCGTGTATGAGCGTCAGCGCTGGGCGGCGGCGATGGATTCCCGGGCCTTGTCGGCCACGTTCTCCGCGGTGAAACCGAACTCGCGGAAGAGCACCTTGGCGTCGGCCGAAGCACCGAAGTGCTCGAGGGAAACGATGCGGCCGGCGTCTCCCACGTACTTGTGCCAGGTCAGACCGATACCTGCCTCGACCGCGACGCGTGCCCGCACGGCCGGCGGCAGCACGCTGTCCCGGTACCCCTGGTCCTGCTCCTCGAACCACTCCACGGACGGCATGGACACCACCCGGGTGGGGACGCCCTCGGCCTGGAGCCGCTCACGGGCCTCCACGGCCACGTGCACCTCGGAACCGGTGGCGATCAGGACGACCTGCGCCTCGGTGTTCTGCCCGTCGGGCCCCTCGGCCTCGAACATGACGTAACCGCCGCGCGCGGCGTCGTCGTTGGGCTCGTACGTCGGCACGCCCTGGCGGGTCAGCGCCAGACCGTGCGGGGCGCCCTTGCCGAACTCCTTCGTCCAGCGGCGCAGGATCTCGCGCCAGGCGATCGCGGTCTCGTTGGCGTCGGCCGGGCGGACGATGTTCAGGCCCGGGATGGCGCGCAGCGAGGCCAGGTGCTCGACCGGCTGGTGGGTGGGGCCGTCCTCGCCCAGGCCGATGGAGTCGTGGGTCCAGACGTACGTCACCGGCAGGTGCATCAGGGACGACAGGCGCACCGCGTTGCGCATGTAGTCGGAGAAGACCAGGAAGGTGCCGCCGTAGACGCGGGTGTTGCCGTGCAGCGTGATGCCGTTCATCGCCGCGGCCATCGCGTGCTCGCGGATGCCGAAGTGGATGGTGCGCCCGTACGGGTTCGCCTCCGGCAGCGGGTTGCCCTCGGGCAGGAACGACGAGGTCTTGTCGATGGTGGTGTTGTTCGAGCCGGCAAGGTCCGCCGAGCCGCCCCACAGCTCCGGGATCACGTCGCCGAGCGCCTGGAGCACCTTGCCGGACGCGGCGCGCGTGGCCAGGCCCTTGCCCGCCTCGAACACCGGGATCTTCTCGTCCCAGCCGGCGGGCAGTTCGCCCGCGGCGATCCGGTCGAACTCGGCGGCCCGCTCGGGGTTGGCCTCGCGCCAGACCTGGAGCGTCTTCTCCCACTCGGCCCTGGCCCGGCGGCCCCGCTCGACAGCGGCGCGGGTGTGGTTCAGGACCTCGTCGGAGACCTCGAAGTGCTGCTCGGGGTCGAAGCCGAGGACGCGCTTGGTGGCCGCGACCTCCTCCTCGCCCAGCGCCGAGCCGTGCGCGGCCTCGGTGTTCTGCGCGTGCGGGGCCGGCCAGGCGATGATCGAGCGCATCGCGATGAAGGACGGCCGGTCGGTGACGGCCTTGGCCGCCTCGACGGCCGCGTGGATCGCCTGCGGGTCGAGGTCGCCGTCCTCCTTGGCCTCCACGCGCTGCACGTGCCAGCCGTAGGCCTCGTACCGCTTGACGGTGTCCTCGGAGACGGCCGTCTCGGTGTCGCCCTCGATCGAGATGTGGTTGTCGTCCCACAGCAGGATGAGGTTGCCGAGCTTCTGGTGGCCGGCCAGCGAGGACGCCTCGGCGGAGATGCCCTCCTGGAGGCAGCCGTCACCGGCGACGCAGAAGACGAAGTGGTCGAACGGGGACTCGCCCGCGGGGGTCTCCGGGTCGAACAGGCCGCGCTCGTAGCGGGCGGCCATGGCCATGCCCACCGCGTTGGCGACACCCTGGCCGAGCGGGCCGGTCGTGGTCTCCACGCCCGCCGTGTGCCCGTACTCCGGGTGGCCGGGCGTCTTCGAGCCCCAGGTGCGGAAGGACTTCAGGTCGTCCAGCTCCAGCCCGAAACCGGCCAGGTACAGCTGGGTGTAGAGGGTCAGGGAGGAGTGGCCGGCGGACAGTACGAAACGGTCGCGCCCCGCCCACTGCGGATCGGCCGGGTCGTGCCGCATCACCTTCTGGAAGAGGGTGTAGGCGGCGGGAGCCAGACTCATCGCCGTGCCGGGATGGCCGTTGCCGACCTTCTGTACGGCATCGGCGGCCAGGACGCGCGCGGTGTCCACGGCACGCTGGTCCAACTCGGTCCACTCGAGGACTGTGGTGGTCGGCTTGGTGCTCACCCTGGGTCAGGGCTCCTCTCCACATGTCGGATGCCGGCGTACGGGGGGACCGCGCACCGGTTTGCCGGCCTTCTCGGCGTCGGCCGGCGTTGTCGAGCCTATCCCGTCAGAACGTGCGTTTTTCCGCGTCGTTCCAGAGTGCCGGGACTCTCGGAGATCCGCCTCCCCGCTGGTCGGAATCGCATTCGGCACATGAATACGGAGCTGCTCATTCGATCGCTCAATCGAGCCGGATCGCGCCCTTCCGGAGGGCCTCGCCAACACGACCCGACCCCCGCGAATGTCCGGGTCTGGGCAACGTCTACAGTGGCGTGGTACGCGCGAGTCCTTACCGTCGGTTCACACGGGCGGCTCGCTGGGAGTCTCTGTCAGGGGTGTGCGTGACGGCCGTCGAATCCCGTCCAGCGGGGGTACTCGGTGCGAGCCAGAGCCCGAGTCACCGGCCGTTCGGGGCCCGTGTCAAGGCGTTTGTGGCGCTGACCAAGCCGCGGATCATCGAACTGCTGCTGATCACCACCGTTCCGGTGATGTTCCTGGCGCAGCGGGGCGTGCCCGATCTGGGGCTGGTCCTGCTCACCTGTGTCGGCGGCTACCTGTCCGCGGGCGGCGCCAACGCGCTGAACATGTACATCGACCGCGACATCGACGCGCTCATGGACCGCACCTCCCAGCGCCCGCTGGTCACCGGCATGGTCAGCCCGCGCGAGTGCCTGGCCTTCGGCATCGCGCTGGCGGTCGTCTCCACACTGCTGTTCGGCCTCACCGTCAACTGGCTGTCCGCGTGGCTGTCGCTCGGAGCGCTCCTCTTCTACGTCGTCGTCTACACGATGATCCTCAAGCGCCGTACGTCGCAGAACATCGTGTGGGGCGGCATCGCCGGCTGCATGCCGGTGCTGATCGGCTGGTCCTCGGTCACCAACTCGATGTCCTGGGCGCCCGTCATCCTCTTCCTCGTCATGTTCTTCTGGACGCCGCCGCACTACTGGCCGCTGTCCATGAAGGTGAAGGACGACTACGCGCGCGTGGGCGTGCCGATGCTGCCAGTCGTCGCCTCCAACAAGGTGGTCGCCCGCCAGATCGTGCTCTACAGCTGGGTGATGGTGGGGGTCTCGCTGCTGCTGACCCCGCTCGGCTACACCGGCTGGTTCTACACGGCGGTGGCGCTGGCGGCGGGCGGCTGGTGGCTGTGGGAGGCGCACGCGCTGCAGAACCGGGCCAAGGCCGAGGCGACCGGCGCGAAGCTGAAGGAGATGCGGCTGTTCCACTGGTCCATCACCTATGTGTCGCTGCTGTTCGTGGCGGTGGCGGTGGATCCGTTCCTGCGCTGACCCCGCGTACGGGTCGTAGCGGTTTCCCCCGGGCGGGGTGCGTGGTCAAGGCCACGCACCCCGCCCGTCGCCGTTTGATCTACTCGTGGGTAGCATCCTGGCCATGGCAGACACGCAGCAGGTTGACCCCAAGGCCGAGCGCAGGGCCGCCCGCCTCGCCCGGCGGATCGGCTCCTTCTCCAAGGCTCACGGAGGCGCCGAGGGACAGGTCGCGTACCTCGGGGAGCGCGGCGCCAGGATCGTCCTGGTCGGCGAGGACGGCACCTGGGGCGACCTCGTGGCCCCGACGTACGCCATCGCCGAGCAGGCGGTGGAGAAGTCCGGGATCACCGTCCACGAGGCGTTCGACGGTGAGTTCGCGGCCAAGGTGCGGACGGGCCCGTACGAGTGGACCCGTATGGCGGGCCTCCAGCTGGGCGGCCCGTCCAGCGGCTGACCGGATCCGGGCGACCCGGGTCAGCCCCAACACCTGACGGCCGGTTCACCCGTTAGGGCCTGACGGAGGCAGTGGGCCCAGCGTCGGGAGAACCGGATGATCGAAACGCCGTCCCTCGTGGATCAGCACTGCCACGGGGTCCTGAGAACGGAGCTGGGCCTCGGCACCTTCGAGGCCCGGCTGGCCCGCACCGAGGGTCCGCCCGCGCCGGGCACCACACTCTTCGACACCCAGACCGGTTTCGCCCTGCGCCGCTGGTGCCCGCCGCTGCTCGGCCTGGAACCGCACTGCCCGCCCGCGCGCTATCTCGCCCGGCGCCGGGAACTCGGCGTGCTGGAGGCCGGCCGCCGCCTGTTGCGCGGCAGCGGCATCACCACCTACCTCGTCGACACGGGGCTGCGGGGCGATCTGACCGGGCCCGGTGAGATGGCGGCCGCGGGCGACGCGGCCGCACACGAGATCGTGCGCCTGGAACCGCTGGCCGAGCAGGTCGCCGACACCTCCGGCACCGTCGATTCGTTCCTCACCAACCTCGCCGAGGCGGTGCACGGTGCCGCCGCGCACGCTGTCGCCTTCACCTCCGTGGCCGGCGTACGGCACGGGGCGGCGCTCGCGCCGGAGCCGCCCGGCCCGGGGGAGGTGCGGGGCGCGGCGGGCCGCTGGCTGGCAGGGCGGCGGGCCGGCGGGGAACTGAGCGATCCGGTGCTGCTGCGGCACCTGCTGTGGATCGCCGTGGCCTGCGGGCGGCCGCTCCAGCTGCACGCGGGGCTCGGCGGGCCGGGCTCAGCCGGTACGGATCCGCTGCCGCTGACGGACTTCGTCCGGGCGACGGCGGGCCTGGGCACGGATCTCGTCCTGCTGTACGGCCATCCGTACCACCGCCACGCCGCCCACCTCGCCGGCCTCTTCCCGCACGTCTACGCCGACTCGGGTGCCGCACTGGCCCGCACCGGCGGCCGCGCCGCGACGGTCCTCGCGGAGATCCTGGAGCTGGCCCCGTTCGGCAAGGTCCTGTTCTCCAGCGGGGCACATGGGCTGCCCGAACTGCATGTGGTGGGCGCACACCTGTTCAGGGAGTCCCTGGAGAGGGTGCTCGGGGGGTGGGTCGCCGAGGGCGCCTGGTGCCCCGCCGACGCACAGCGCGTGGCGGCGATGGTCGCGGCGGAGAACGCCATGCGGGTGTACGGGCTGGGGTGAATCCCCGGCTGAACCCCGGTTGAACCCCGGCGCGGCCCGGCTTCAGGCCTGCCGGCCTCCGGCGGTCCGGCTCCGTGCCCGGCTGACCCCCGGCGGTCCGGCCTCAGGCCTTCGCCAGCGTCGCCTCGGTGGCGGGTCCCGGCAGGTCGGCGACCGCCTCCGGCCGCTCGCGCAGCGACAGCAGCACGCGCAGCACCCAGATCCACATGACGCACGAGCCCAGCATGTGCAGGCCGACCAGGACCTCGGGCAGGTGCGTGAAGAACTGGACATAGCCGATGGCGCCCTGGCCCAGCAGGATCAGGAACAGTTCACGGGTCCGCGCCAGCGGGCCCCGCGGCGCGTCGACGGCCTTGAGGATGAACCACAGGGCGAACGTCAGCGTGATCACGATCCACGCCAGCACTGCGTGCAGCTTGGCGACCGTCTGCCAGTCGATCGGGATACGGGAGACCTCCTGGGAGTCGCCCGCGTGCGGACCGGCGCCCGTGACCACCGTGCCCACCGCGATCAGCAGCACGCTCGCGAGGACCAGGAACCACACCAGTTGCCGGACCGGTTTGCCGACCAGCGGGCGCGGCTCGGCGTCACCCTCGCGGGTGCGCTGCCACATCACCGCGGCGACCGCGATCAGCGCCGAGGAGAGCAGGAAGTGCGCCGCGACGGTGTACGGGTTCAGGCCGACGAGGACGACGATGCCACCGAGCACCGCGTTGCCCATGACCACCCAGAACTGCGCCCAGCCCAGCCGGGTGAGGCCGCGCCGCCACGGCTTCTGGGCGCGCGCGGCGACGATCGCCCAGCCCACGGCGGCGCACAGCACGTACGTCAGCATCCGGTTGCCGAACTCGATCACGCCGTGCACACCCATCTCGCGGGTGGTGGTCAGCGAGTCGTCCGTGCAGGTGGGCCAGGTCGGGCAGCCGAGGCCCGAGCCGGTCAGGCGGACGGCGCCGCCGGTGACGACGATGACCACCGCCATCACCAGCGCGGAGAGGGCCGCCCGCTGGACGGTCCTCGGATGCGGGGTCCAGCGTTCGGCGATGAAGGCGAGCGGGTTGCGCGCGGCGGACACGACGTCGGCGCGGGTCAGGTTTGGCACGCGATCCATCGTAGGCGTCCGCTTGTGCACTGTTTCACGAGGGTCCATCGCGCCTTACTCCCAGCGGAAGAACTTTCCGGCGGCCGCGAGCCCCGCCACCGCCCAGACGGCGAGGACCGCCAGGTTGCCCCACGGCATCCCGGCACCGTGCTGAAGCACGTCCCGCAGTCCGCCGGAGAGCGCCGAGATGGGCAGCAGGCCGAGCACGTCCTGGGCGGCGGGCGGGAACTTGTCCAGCGGGACGACCACCCCGCCGCCGACCAGCAGCAGCAGGAAGACCAGGTTGGCGGCGGCCAGCGTGGCCTCCGCCTTCAGGGTCCCCGCCATCAGCAGGCCCAGCCCGGAGAAGGCGGCCGTGCCGAGGACCATCAGCAGGAGCACGGCGAACGGGTTGCCGTGCGGCGACCAGCCGAGCGCGAACGCGATCACGGTCAGCAGCACGACCTGGAGCACCTCGGTGACCAGCACCGACACCGTCTTGGCGGTCATCAGCCCCCAGCGCGGCAGCGGCGAGGCGGCCAGCCGCTTCAGCACGCCGTAGCGCCGCTCGAAGCCGGTGGCGATGGCCTGCCCGGTGAACGCGGTCGACATCACGGCGAGCGCCAGGACACCGGGGGTGAGGAAGTCCACGGCCCTGCCCGCGCCGGTGTCGACGATGTCCACGGAGCTGAACAGCACCAGCAGCAGCGTGGGAATGACGACGGTGAGCAGCAGCTGCTCACCGTTGCGCAGGAGCATCTTCGTCTCCAGCGCCGCCTGCGCCGCGATCATGCGGGTCAGCGGGGCCGCGCCGGGCTTCGGGGCGTAGGTACCGGTGGCGGTGGCGGTGGTCACGAACGAAGCTCCTTGCCGGTCAGCTCCAAGAAGACGTCTTCCAGGGTGTGCCGCTCCACGGAGATGCGGTCCGGCATCACGCCGTGCTGGGCGCACCAGGACGTCACGGTGGCGAGCAGTTGCGGGTCGACCTTGCCGACGACGCGGTAGGAGCCCGGGGTCAGCTCGGCGGCCGAGGAGTCGGCGGGCAGTGCCTTGAGGAGGGAGGCGACGTCGAGTCCCGGGCGGCCGGTGAAGCGCAGGGTGTTCTCGGCGCCGCCGCGGCACAGCTCCTCCGGGGAGCCCTGGGCGATGACCCGGCCGGCGTCGATGATCGCGACGTCGTCGGAGAGCCGCTCGGCCTCCTCCATGTAGTGCGTGGTGAGGATCACCGAGACACCGTCGGCGCGCAGGTCGCGCACCAGGTCCCAGGTGGCCCGGCGGGCCTGCGGGTCGAGTCCGGCGGTCGGCTCGTCGAGGAAGACCAGTTCGGGCCGGCCGACGACGGCCATGGCGAGCGCGAGCCGCTGCTGCTGGCCGCCGGACAGCCGGCGGTAGGAGGTCCGCCCGCAGCCGCCGAGCCCGAGCCGTTCCATGAGGGCGTCGACGTCCAGCGGGTGGGCGTGCAGCTTGGCGACGTGGCGCAGCATCTCGTCGGCCCGGGCGCCGGAGTACACGCCACCGGACTGGAGCATCACGCCGATACGGGGTCTGAGCTGCGCGGACTGTCTCACGGGGTCGAGGCCCAGGACGCGTACCGTGCCGGAATCCGGCCGCCGGTACCCCTCGCAGGTCTCGACCGTCGTCGTCTTGCCCGCCCCGTTGGGACCGAGCACGGCGGTCACACCCGCCCGGGCCACCAGGTCGAGGCCGTCCACCGCGGTCTTCGCGCCATACCGCTTCACCAAGGCCTGGACCTGGACCACGGGCTCACTTCGCATGAGGCCAAAGTCTAGGTACGCGCCGGACGGCTCAGGCGGCCGGGTGCGGGAAGTCGTCCTCCCGGGGCCGGTGCACCGCGAGCCACCGCTCCGCGTACGCCACCGCGTCCGCCACGGGGAACAGCCGCGACCGGGCGGCGCCCACCGTCCCGCGGACCACCGGCCGGTCACGTTCGAAGTCGTGCCCGAGCTCGTCGAACCGCTCGGAGGTGATGGACACGTCGGTGACGACCTCCCAGCCGTGCGGCCCCGGCCGGCCCACCTGGACGAGCGGCGCGGGGATCCGGTACTCGGCCAGGTGGAAGCAGGTGCAGGAGTCGTATCCGGCGCCCAGCAGCAGCACCCGGGCACCGAGCGCCTCCAGCCGGGCGAGCGGGCTGCGCTCGCCCAGCCGGCAGTCGGTGGCGTGCCCGCCGACGATCGCGGCGGCGCGGGGGCCGATCGCCGCGAACGAGGTCTGCGGGTGCGCGCTGCGCAGAGCGCCCGGCCAGGTGCGCACGGTCTCCGGGATCACTCCGACCCCGAACGCGGGGGTGATGCGGGGGTCGTAGGCGGGCATCGTGGCCCGGATGGTGTCCCACCACTCCTCGGGCACCGGCGGTCTGCTCCACCACGCCGGGTCGGAGAGGTCGCCGGAGTGGGTGGGGACCACGAGCGTGCCGTCGGGACCGAGCGCGTCGAGCAGTCCCCGGACGACCGCGACCGGGCCGCCGCAGACCCAGCCGAGCGATCTGAGGGAGGAGTGGACGAGGAGGGTCTCGCCGGGGCGTACGCCGAGGTCACGCAGCTCTTCGGCGACCGTGTCCCGGGTGACGAGCGGGCCGGCCGGCGGGGGTGTGGGCATGGCCGGGCAGTCTGGCGCATCGCGTCGGCGGGTGCCACCCGTTTGATCGATCGGAGATCGTTTCCGCAGGTGGGATTAGGTTTGCCTAAGTGATGCAGGGCACCGCCCGGGCGGACCAGGGCCGCTTGTCAGGTCTCGAGGAATTACGCAACAATGGCGTTGTGAAAAACGTCGGCGAGGCTCGGGAGACCCTCACGGGGGCTCCGCAGGAGGAGTTCGCGGCCGGGGTGCGCTCGGATCGATCCACGCGCAACCGGGTCGTGCGGTCCATCCTGGACCACGGGCCGTCGACCGTCGCCGAGCTGGCCGGCCGGCTGGGGCTCACCCAGGCGGCCGTACGCCGCCACCTGGACGCGCTGGTCGCCGAAGACGTGGTGGCGGCGCGGGAGCAGCGGGTGTACGGCGCGCGGACGCGCGGCCGGCCCGCCAAGGTCTTCGCGCTCACCGACTGCGGGCGGGACGCCTTCGACCAGTCGTACGACAAGCTCGCCGCGGACGCGCTCCGCTGGATCGCCGAGCGGGAGGGCGGGCCGGAGGCGGTCGCCGCCTTCGCCCGGGCCCGGATCGCCGCGCAGGCGGGCGCGTACCGCAAGGCGATCGAGGCCGTCACCCCCGATCAGCGCACCGAAGCGCTGGCCAAGGCCCTGAGCGTGGACGGGTACGCTGCTACGGCGCGCAACGCGCCCCTCCCGCAGCGGGGTGAGCAGCTCTGCCAGCACCACTGCCCGGTCGCCCATGTCGCGGAGCAGTTCCCGCAGCTGTGCGAGGCGGAGACGGAGATCTTCGCCGAGCTGCTGGGTACTCACGTCCAGCGACTGGCGACCATCGCGCACGGCGACGGCGTCTGCACGACGTTCATCCCCAAGATTTCCCAGACCGATCACCAAAGCCACAACGCATCCGCAAGCACGGCCGGGAGGAACCCCGCATGACTCTCCCCACGGAGACTGCCCACCCCGAACTCGAGGGCCTGGGCAAGTACGAATACGGCTGGGCCGACTCCGACACGGCCGGCGCCTCTGCCAGGCGCGGTCTGAACGAGGAGGTCGTCCGCGACATCTCGGCGAAGAAGTCCGAGCCGGAGTGGATGACCAAGCTGCGCTTGAAGGGCCTGCGGCTCTTCGAGAAGAAGCCCATGCCGAACTGGGGCTCGGACCTGTCGGGGATCGACTTCGACAACATCAAGTACTTCGTGCGCTCCACGGAGAAGCAGGCGGAGTCCTGGGAGGACCTGCCCGAGGACATCAAGAACACGTACGACAAGCTCGGCATCCCCGAGGCGGAGAAGCAGCGCCTCGTCGCCGGTGTCGCGGCCCAGTACGAGTCGGAGGTCGTCTACCACCAGATCCGCGAGGACCTGGAGGAGCAGGGCGTCATCTTCCTCGACACGGACACCGCCCTGAAGGAGCACCCGGAGCTCTTCAAGGAGTACTTCGGGACCGTGATCCCCGTCGGTGACAACAAGTTCGCCTCGCTGAACACCGCCGTGTGGTCCGGCGGCTCCTTCATCTACGTCCCGCCGGGCGTCCACGTGGAGATCCCGCTCCAGGCCTACTTCCGCATCAACACGGAGAACATGGGCCAGTTCGAGCGGACCCTGATCATCGTCGACGAGGGTGCCTACGTGCACTACGTCGAGGGCTGCACCGCCCCGATCTACAAGAGCGACTCCCTGCACAGCGCGGTCGTCGAGATCATCGTCAAGAAGAACGCCCGCTGCCGTTACACGACCATCCAGAACTGGTCGAACAACGTCTACAACCTGGTCACCAAGCGCGCCGTGGCCTACGAGGGCGCGACCATGGAGTGGATCGACGGCAACATCGGCTCCAAGGTGACGATGAAGTACCCGGCCGTCTACCTGATGGGCGAGCACGCCAAGGGCGAGACCCTGTCGATCGCCTTCGCGGGCGAGGGCCAGCACCAGGACGCCGGTTCCAAGATGGTCCACATGGCGCCGAACACCTCGTCCAACATCGTCTCCAAGTCGGTGGCGCGCGGCGGCGGCCGTACCTCGTACCGCGGCCTGGTCGAGATCGGCGAGGGCGCCGCGGGCTCGAAGTCCAACGTGCTCTGCGACGCGCTGCTCGTGGACACCATCTCCCGCTCCGACACGTACCCCTACGTGGACGTCCGCGAGGACGACGTGTCCATGGGCCACGAGGCGACCGTCTCCAAGGTCTCCGAGGACCAGCTCTTCTACCTGATGAGCCGTGGCCTCTCCGAGTTCGAGGCGATGGCGATGATCGTGCGCGGCTTCGTCGAGCCGATCGCCAAGGAGCTGCCCATGGAGTACGCGCTGGAGCTCAACCGGCTGATCGAGCTGCAGATGGAGGGCGCGGTCGGTTAAGCACCGACCCGGGCCGGCGAACTGCCGGCCCGTAGTCCGCCGTCAAGCCCATACGCAAGAAAGCGAGCAATACGACAGCCATGGCTGAGGCCCAGAACTCCCCCACCCTCGGATCCGCTCGGGCGGGGGGACCCCCATCGGTCGGTTCGACGACCGCCGGCCAGATCGCGGTCGCCGCCGAGTCGACCGTCGCCACGCGCATGAGCGCGCCGCCCTCGTTCGACGTGGCGGACTTCCCGGTCCCGCACGGCCGCGAGGAGGAGTGGCGCTTCACACCGCTGGAGCGGCTGCGCGGTCTGCACGACGGCACCGCGACCGCCACCGGCGAGGGCGTCAAGGTGGACGTCCAGGCCCCCGACGGCGTCACCGTCGAGACCGTCGGCCGCGACGACGCGCGGCTCGGCAAGGCCGGCACCCCGGTGGACCGCGTCGCCGCCCAGGCCTACTCCGCCTTCGAGAAGGCCTCGGTCGTGAGCGTCCCCAAGGAGGCCGTCCTGACCGAGCCGATCCGCATCGCGGTGCACGGCGAGGGCGGGGTCGCCTACGGCCACCAGGTCATCGAGCTCGGGGCCTTCGCCGAGGCCGTCGTCGTCATCGACCACACCGGTGACGCGGTGCTCGCGGCCAACGTCGACTACCTGCTCGGCGACGGCGCCAAGCTGACCGTCGTCTCCATCCAGGACTGGGACGACAAGGCCGTGCACGTCGCCCAGCACAACACGCTGGTCGGCCGGGACGCCTCCTTCAAGTCGGTCGTCGTCACCTTCGGTGGCGACGTGGTCCGCCTGAACCCGCGCGTGACCTACGCCGGCCCCGGGGGCGAGGCCGAGCTGTACGGCCTGTACTTCACCGACGCCGGCCAGCACCAGGAGCACCGCCTGCTGGTCACCCACAACACCCCGCACTGCAAGTCGAACGTCGCCTACAAGGGCGCCCTCCAGGGCGACGACGCGCACGCGGTGTGGATCGGCGACGTGCTGATCGAGGCCAAGGCCGAGGGCACGGACACCTACGAGATGAACCGCAACCTGGTGCTGACCGACGGCGCCCGGGTCGACTCCGTGCCGAACCTGGAGATCGAGACCGGCGAGATCGTCGGCGCCGGCCACGCCTCCGCGACCGGCCGCTTCGACGACGAGCAGCTCTTCTACCTGATGGCCCGCGGCATTCCGGAGCAGGAGGCCCGCCGTCTGGTGGTCCGCGGCTTCTTCGCCGAACTGGTCCAGCAGATCGGTGTCACGGACATCGAGGAGCGCCTCATCGCCAAGATCGAGGAGGAGCTCGAGGCGGCGGTCGCATGAGCGGCGCATTCGTACGCGTCTGTGGGCTGAGCGAGCTGGAGGAGGACACCCCGAAGCGGGTGGAACTCGACGGCACGCCGGTCTCGGTCGTGAAGACCGAGGGGGAGGTGTTCGCCATCTACGACATCTGCTCGCACGCGAACGTCTCGCTCTCCGAGGGCGAGGTGGAGGACTGCCAGATCGAATGCTGGCTGCACGGCTCCAGCTTCGACCTCCGCACCGGCAAGCCGTCCGGCCTTCCCGCGACGCGCCCTGTCCCCGTATACCCCGTAAAGATCGAAGGGGACGACGTGCTCGTCTCCCTCACCCAGGAGTCCTGAGGCACCCATGGCAACGCTTGAAATCCGAGACCTGCACGTCACCGTCGAGGCCGACAACGCCACGAAGGAGATCCTCAAGGGCGTCGACCTCACCGTGAAGCAGGGCGAGACGCACGCCATCATGGGCCCCAACGGCTCGGGCAAGTCGACCCTCGCCTACGCCCTCGCGGGCCACCCCAAGTACACCGTGTCCGGCGGCTCCGTCACCCTCGACGGTGAGGACGTCCTGGAGATGTCCGTCGACGAGCGCGCCCGCGCGGGCCTGTTCCTGGCGATGCAGTACCCGGTCGAGGTCCCCGGCGTCTCGGTCTCCAACTTCCTCCGCTCCTCCGCCACCGCCATCCGCGGCGAGGCGCCGAAGCTGCGCACCTGGGTGAAGGAGGTCAAGGAGGCCATGCAGCGGCTCTCCATGGACCCGGCCTTCGCCGAGCGCAACGTGAACGAGGGCTTCTCCGGCGGTGAGAAGAAGCGGCACGAGATCCTCCAGCTCGAGCTGCTCAAGCCGAAGATCGCGGTCCTCGACGAGACCGACTCCGGCCTCGACGTCGACGCCCTGCGTATCGTGTCGGAGGGCGTGAACAGGGTCCGCGAGAGCGGCCAGGTCGGCACCCTGCTCATCACCCACTACACGCGCATCCTGCGCTACATCAAGCCCGACCACGTCCACGTGTTCGCCGGCGGCCGGATCGTCGAGTCCGGCGGCGCCGCGCTCGCGGACAAGCTGGAGAACGAGGGCTACGAGGCATACGTGAAGGGTGGCGCATCCGCGTGACACAGCTGCCGGGCCTCCTCGACACAGAGGCGATCCGCAAGGACTTCCCCGTCCTGGACCGGCTGGTCCACGACGGCAGGAAGCTCGTGTACCTGGACAACGCGGCGACCTCGCAGAAACCGCGCCAGGTGCTGGACGCCCTGAGCGAGTACTACGAGCGCTACAACGCCAACGTCCACCGCGGTGTGCATGTGCTCGCCGAGGAGGCCACGGCGCTGTACGAGGGCGCGCGCGACAAGGTCGCCGCGTTCATCAACGCACCGAGCCGCGACGAGGTGATCTTCACCAAGAACGCCTCCGAGTCGCTCAACCTCGTGGCGAACATGCTCGGCTGGGCCGACGAGCCCTACCGGGTGGACCACGAGACCGAGATCGTCATCACGGAGATGGAGCACCACTCCAACATCGTTCCCTGGCAGCTGCTGGCGCAGCGCACGGGCGCGAAGCTGAAGTGGTTCGGCCTCACCGACGACGGCCGCCTCGACCTGTCCAACATCGACGAGGTCATCACCGAGAAGACGAAGATCGTCTCCTTCGTGCTGGTGTCCAACATCCTCGGCACCGTGAACCCGGTCGAGGCGATAGTCCGCCGCGCGCAGGAGGTCGGCGCGCTGGTGTGCATCGACGCCTCGCAGGCCGCGCCGCACATGCCGCTGGACGTACAGGCCCTCCAGGCCGACTTCGTGGCCTTCACTGGCCACAAGATGTGCGGCCCGACCGGCATCGGCGTGCTCTGGGGCCGCCAGGAGCTGCTGGAGGACCTGCCTCCGTTCCTCGGCGGCGGCGAGATGATCGAGACGGTGTCGATGCACTCGTCGACGTACGCCCCCGCCCCGCACAAGTTCGAGGCGGGCACGCCGCCGATCGCGCAGGCGGTCGGTCTGGGCGCGGCGATCGACTACCTGAACTCGATCGGGATGGACAAGGTCCTCGCCCACGAGCACGCGCTCACCGAGTACGCGGTGCGGCGGCTGGCGGAGGTCCCCGACCTGAGGATCATCGGCCCGACGACGGCCGAGGACCGGGGCGCGGCCATCTCCTTCACACTCGGTGACATCCACCCGCACGACGTGGGCCAGGTCCTCGACGAGCAGGGCATCGCGGTGCGCGTGGGCCACCACTGCGCGCGGCCGGTGTGCCTGCGGTACGGAATTCCTGCGACCACGCGAGCGTCGTTCTATCTGTACTCCACGCCGGCCGAGATCGACGCTCTGGTCGACGGCCTGGAGCACGTACGGAACTTCTTCGGCTGACGGGACGAGCGATCGCATGAAGTTGGACTCGATGTACCAGGAAGTCATCCTGGACCACTACAAGCACCCGCACGGGCGTGGTCTGAGGGATGGCGACGCCGAGGTGCACCATGTGAACCCGACGTGCGGCGACGAGATCACCCTCCGAGTGAAGTACGACGGCACGACGATCAAGGATGTCTCGTACGAGGGCCAGGGCTGCTCGATCAGCCAGGCCTCGGCCTCCGTACTGAACGAGCTGCTCGTCGGCAGGGAGCTGGCCGAGGCGCAGAAGATCCAGGAGACCTTCCTGGAGCTGATGCAGTCCAAGGGCCGGATCGAGCCCGACGACGCGATGGCGGACGTCCTGGAGGACGCCGTGGCGTTCGCCGGGGTGTCCAAGTACCCGGCCCGGGTGAAGTGCGCCCTGTTGAGCTGGATGGCCTGGAAGGACGCGACGGCCCAGGCGCTGGGCGGCGCCGACGCCGAAAGGAAGACCGCATGAGCGAGACCGTGGAGATGAAGCCGGCCTCGGAGGAGGAGCTCCGTGAGGCCCTGATGGACGTCGTCGACCCCGAGCTGGGCATCGACGTCGTCAACCTCGGCCTGATCTACGGCATCCACGTCGACGAGTCGAACATCGCGACCATCGACATGACCCTGACGTCCGCGGCCTGCCCGCTCACCGACGTCATCGAGGACCAGGCCAAGTCCGCCACGGACGGCCTTGTCAACGAGCTGCGCATCAACTGGGTCTGGATGCCGCCGTGGGGCCCCGACAAGATCACGGACGATGGCCGTGAGCAGTTGCGGGCGCTCGGCTTCAACGTCTGAGATCCACGAGCGAACGACGAAACGGCGAGGTCCCTCGGAGGACCTCGCCGTTTCGGCATTCGCTCGCGGGGCGAGTCGGTCCTCTTCGGCGTGTCGTCGGCCCTCACGCGCGGCGCTCCTCCAGGTCTGTGCCGTCACCCGCCGCAGCATTATCAGTGGTGATCGAAGACCCCGATGTGTACGGCCGTACACATCGGCGGATACGCTCGCCCTCATGGGATACGTGATGCTCGTCGGTGCCATCGCCGCGGAAGTCGCGGCCACGACGGCCATGAAGTACAGCGAAGGCTTCAGCAGGTTCGGGCCCTCGCTGGTGACCGTCGTCGGGTACGTCCTCTCCTTCGTGCTGCTCGCCCAGACCCTGCGGACCGTGGCCATCGGCACGGCCTACGCGATCTGGTCCGGCATCGGCACCGCGGCCGTCGCCGCGCTCGGCCTGGTGCTGTTCGGGGAGGGGATGAGTCTTGCCAAGGTCGCCGGGATCGTCCTGATCATCGGCGGAGTGGTCGTCCTCAGCCTGGGCGGGGCCCACTGATGGCCCGGCGGCACGACCCCGAGCGACGGCAGCGGATCATCGACGCGGCGCTCCGCGTGGTGGGCGCCAAGGGCCTCGCCGGGCTGACCCACCGTACGGTGGCCGCGGAGGCGGACGTACCGCTGGGCTCCACCACGTACCACTTCCGGACGCTGGACGAGCTGATGGTCGCGGCCCTCGGACAGGCCAGCGACGGCTTCGCCAAGGTGATCGCCGCGCGCGGCGGTCTGGACGACCCGCGCACCGACCTCGCGGAGGCGCTCGCGGGCTGGATGGGGGAGTGGCTGTCCGGTGATCGCACCGGGGTGGAGCTGGAGTACGAGCTGTACCTCGCCGCCCTGCGCCGGCCGGCGCTCCGTCCCGTCGCCGCCGAGTGGGCCGAGGACGTCGCGACCCTGCTCTCCCGTCGCACCGACCCGACCACCGCCCGCGCCCTGGTGGCCCTGATGGACGGCATCTGCCTCCAGGTGCTGCTGACCGGAACCTCGTACGACGAGAGCTACGCGCGCGAGATGCTGACGCGGATGATCCCGCCGCCCGCGGACACCTGAGCAGGAGGCGGCGCACCACCGTGCCGCCTCCCGCGCGGGCCCCTGACCGGCACTTGAGACGCCCATGGCACCGGTTCGCCGGTGCGCGCCGCCTCACGTTAGGTTTCCTTCTATGACCGACACGACTGCTCCCCGCACCACCGGCGCCGTGGCCGCCGGACTCGCCACGATCGCCGCCGACGGCACCGTTCTCGACACCTGGTTCCCCGCCCCCGAGCTGACGGACCAGCCCGGCCCGGCCGGCAGCGAGCGGCTGTCCGCCGAGCGGGCCGCGGAACTGCTCGGCGACGGTGCCACCGCGGCGATCGGGCCGGACGCGCGCCGGGGCGTCGAGGTGGTCGCGGTCCGCACGGTCATCGCCTCGCTCGACGAGAAGCCGATCGACGCGCACGACGTCTACCTGCGCCTGCACCTGCTCTCGCACCGGCTGGTCAAGCCGCACGGCCAGAGCCTGGACGGCATCTTCGGTCACCTCGCCAACGTCGCCTGGACCTCGCTCGGCCCGGTCGCCGTCGACGACATCGAGAAGGTGCGGCTCAACGCCCGCGCCGAGGGCCTGCACCTCCAGGTGACCTCGATCGACAAGTTCCCGCGGATGACCGACTACGTCGTCCCGAAGGGCGTCCGCATCGCCGACGCCGACCGGGTGCGGCTCGGCGCACACCTCGCCGAGGGCACCACCGTGATGCACGAGGGCTTCGTGAACTTCAACGCGGGCACCCTCGGCACCTCCATGGTCGAGGGCCGCATCTCCGCGGGCGTCGTGGTCGGCGACGGCTCCGACATCGGCGGCGGCGCCTCCACCATGGGCACTCTCTCCGGCGGCGGCAACGTGATCATCGCGATCGGCGAGCGCTGCCTGGTCGGCGCCGAGGCGGGCGTGGGCATCGCGCTCGGCGACGAGTGCGTGGTCGAGGCCGGTCTGTACGTCACCGCCGGCACCCGTGTGACGATGCCCGACGGCCAGATCGTCAAGGCACGCGAGCTGTCCGGCGCCTCCAACATCCTCTTCCGCCGCAACTCGGTCACCGGCGCCGTCGAGGCCCGCCCGAACAACGCGGTCTGGGGCGGCCTGAACGAGATCCTGCACAGCCACAACTGAGCAACGGCGGCCGTGACGTGCGGCCGCGTACGGCATCAATGCTCTGACCTGCTGCTCTGACCTGCTGCTGTGAGCTGTCGGCAGCTGTCGGCGTTGGTCACCGTTGAGCGCCCTTCCACGGCCCCAGGACGGCCCGGGAGGGCGCTCATGCGTGAGTTCGTCCTGACCGCCCGCCAGGGACCGGGCCGCTACCAGCTCACGGACAAGTGGCGGAATGGAGGACCGCTCACGGGCGCCACCTGCCACCACAGGTGACGGAGGCCCATCTCGGTCATGCCGCCGCCTGTGAGGTTGGGGGCCAGCAGGGGCACCCAGAAGACGGCGATCGCGAGCGCGAGCGAGGTGAGGCCGACGACCCGGGCGACAGGACGACCCCGCGGCAAGCGTTTCTCCGCGGTGACGATGGCGGCCAGGCCCACCATGGCCCAAGGATTCATCACACCGAACGCCGTGAGCAGCAGCATCAAGGACCAGCAGCATCCCAGGCAGAACGCGCCGTGATGCGCTCCGGCACGTAGGTGGCGTGAGGGGCCGCGGTACGACGCGTAGCGCAGCAACAGGCCGATCGGTGAGCGGCACTTGGCGAGGCAGAAATCCTTGAGGGCGGTCAGCTGATAGACACCGTTGATGGCGAAAACGGCGGCGGCGGCCGCCGTCCCGGTCGCGGGATGTGTCGTTGCGACGTGCGTCGCGACGACGGCCAAGGCGTACGCCGGCAGCCCGGCGGCGGCCCAGACCAGCACGTAGCCGGCGGTGAACGCGATCATGCGCGGCGCCCGGTGAATGGGGACCGTCCTCGCGTACAACGAGGCGACAGGTGCCGTGGCCGGCAGCATCATCGCGGTCATCATGATCGTCCACATGCCCATGAAGGCGGGCAGATTCCCTGCCATGGTCCGGAAGCCCATGTCCCCCCAGCGCAGTGCCACCCACGCCCAGGCCGCGGCCGCCGTGAGCAGCACCGGCCCGGAGTAGCGCGCGCTGTGCTGGACTGTGATCGTTGTCCTGGTCACGCCGACCATGAGAAGGGTGCCGAGTGTGCGTTGCGGCCGGTGAAGTCCCATGAGCGGCCGTGTACGCCATTGCCGATGGCCCGCGTCGATCGGGCGATCGTCAACGTACTGTTCGCCGGGTGGAACATGCCGGTCAGCCCCATCACAGGACCGTCCTCGCCGAACTGTGGGGCCACCTGGTCCTCGATCTCGATGTCGATGACGTCCGCCACCCGCACCGTGTGGCGGCGACCGTCGTCGTGGAAGCCGATGGAAACGCGTTCGACGCCGAGGACCTCGCCGATGAGGGGGACGAGCGCCGCCATCGGTCCGCCCACCTGCCCGGAGAAGACCTTGCCCAGCGCGTCCGCCTGGCTGTCGTCGGCCGAAGCGTCGACGTACAGCACGACCTGCCAGCCGCCGTCGGCCATCACGCGGGGCGTGTCGGCGAAGACCACGACGCTGTGGTCCGACACGTCCACGCCGTCGACCTCACCCCGTGCGACGTGGAACGCGAGAGTCACCTGGCAGCGCTCGTTGTCGGCGGGTGCGGTCATGCCTGAGGTGGTGCACGGACACACGGTGTCGCAGTTGCAGCTCTCGAGGTAGGTACCGTTCACATTCCAAGCCATCTCTGTCCTCCTGCCTGGGACACACGCCTGTCGGCGATGCGAAGGGGCGCCCAGCCAGAGGGCGAAAGGCCTGATGAGGGTGCCGACTTTGAGCGGCGCCTCGACCTCATGAGGAAGAATGGAGACCCTGAACGCGTGCCGCGCGCCCGCTTGGCCACAAGGTCGACACCAGGAAAGCTCCTCGGCCCGAACGGCCGCCCGAGTACTTTCCAGGCTAGTCCCGCACTCGCACCAGCACACCACGACCGTCACGCCTGCCTCCACGGCCTACCGAGACCGAGGGGTGCGCCTTGGTCCGCAGCGGAGACCCCCGACGTGGACGATGGCCACTCCATGGGGCCTGGCACTGCCTGGCCGGAACTGCTCTCCGCCCTGCCCGAGGGTCGTCTGCTGGAGATCGGCAAGGCGCTGAACGATGACGAACGACGCGGCGCCGGAGCCGCCGGTGCGGGTACAAGGCGGCGGCCGGCGGCGGTGTGATGACCGCGCTGTGCCGGCAGCGATCATCTCTGTCCCACGTCCTACGGCTGGAAGTACTCCGACATCAGGCGGCTGACCCATTCCGGCTGCTTGATGTTCACCGGGCGGAACTCCTCCATCGTCGGCTTCAGGTCGATGACCGGCGTGCCCGAGACCGCGTCGAGGCCCACCACCGTCAGTTCGCGGCCGTGGACGGATTCGATGGCGCAGGGCGTCACCCCGATGCGGTTCGGCCTGCGGGGGCCGCGGCCGGCGAAGACGCCAACGGGCGGGAGGTCGGAGCGGCCGCGGTAGGGGCGGGGTTCGCGGTAGTCGTCGTGTTCCGGGAACTGGTCGAAGATGAAGAGGACCTCCACGTGGGAGAAGCCCTCCAGGCCCTGGAGGCAGGCCTCGCCGAAGCGCTCGTCGATGGTGATCGTGCTGCGGACGGCACCCCAGTTGTCCGTGTGCTGGACGTTCGTCCGGTTGTTCCGGACCGTACCTATCGGTGTGATCTCGAAGCTCGGCATGGCCAGAGGCTATCCCCGCCGCACCCCTGCCGGCATCGAGGCGATCGGCGCCGCCGTGGACCAGGTCCTGAACCGTCGGCGAGCCCGCATCCAAGGACCAGCACCGAACTTCACCAGAGCCGCTGAGACCGTGTCCCACGTGGTGAGGCAGTCGTTGCCGCGGAGCGCTCGCGGCAGGCGACGCTTGCCCGTGAAGGAGCGGCGTCCGGTGCGTGCTTGGGGGAGTGCCGGCCGGAAGTCCTCGTACTGGGCGTACTTGGGCTTTCGGCCGGTGCGGCGAGTGGGGGTCCCCCCTGCTCGAAGAGCTCGGGGGAGCGTGCCGGGCGTCGCGACGGGGCGAACGTTGTCTGTCGGGGCACCAGCTGTGATTACGCCGCCCGCAGTCGTTCGTACGCCGCCCGCAGGCCGTCGGTCGTCTTTCGGTCGGCGGGGCGCAGGGGGGCGCGGACCGGGCCCGCGGGCAGGTCCAGGTCGTTCAGCAGGGCCTTGACGGTGACCGTGCCGGGCAGGCCGGCGGACATCGTCGACTCGATCAGTTCGGTGGCCTGTTGCTGGAGCCGGGCGGCCCGGGCGGTGTCGCCCGCGTCGAACGCGTCGAGGATCGAGCGCAGTTGGCGCGGGACGAGGTTCGCGACCGTGCTGACGTAGCCAGTACCGCCCACCGCGTACAGCGCGAGGATGTGTTCCTCGCAGCCCGCGTAGTACGCCAACTCGGTGCGGGACAGCACCTTCTGGGTGCCGAGGAAGTCGTAGGAGCAGTCCTTGACCGCCACGATCCGGGGGTGCGCGGCCAGCCGCAGCATGGTGTCCGGCTCGATGCGCGTGCCGGTGCGGCCGGGGATGTCGTAGAGCACCACTGGCAGCCCGGAGGCGTCCGCCACCGTGCGGAAGTGCTCCTCCACGGCGTCCTGCGGCGGCCTGCTGTAGTACGGCGTCACCACCAGCACCCCGTCCGCGCCCGCCTTCTCGGCAGCCAGCGCCAGCTCGACGGTGTGCCGGGTGTCGGCGGTGCCCACGCCCGCCACGATCGAGGCGTGCTCCCCGACCGCCTCGCGCACGGCCCGAACCAGCGCCGACTTCTCGTTGTCCGTCGTGGTCGGCGACTCGCCCGTCGTGCCGCTGAGCACGAGGCCGTCGCAGCCCTCGGTCACCAGCCGGTCGGCGAGCCGCTGGGCGCCGTCGAGGTCGAGCGCGCCCGAGTCGGTGAAGGGCGTGATCATGGCGCACAGGGCGCGGCCGAAGGGAGGGGCGGCAGTGGCTGTGGTCGTCGTCATGGAAGTAGTGTCGACAGGGCGACCGTGAAGCTCCACTTAATTCCTCTACCGGATATCCGTAAGCAGAGCTGGAGCGATGGTGCCCTGTGTCCAAGTCGCCCGTCATGCGTCACCATGGGCAGGAGGTCACCGACGTGCAGGCACGGGAGGCTTCCTAATGTTGTTGTCAAGCCGCCCCGGTGACGAGTGGTGCGACTTGGTAGCACCTTCGGTCACGGATCAGTGCCCAGATGACGTTCACGCGGCGCCGTGCGAGGGCGAGTACCGCTTGGACGTGCCGCTTGCCTTCGGCCCTCTTCCGGTCGTAGAACGCCCGAGAGTTGGGGTCGCATCGGATGCTGATAAGCGCGGACGTGTAGAAGACGCGCTGAAGTCTGCGGTGGTAGCGCTGTGGCCGGTGCAGGTTCCCGCTGGTCTTACCGGAGTCGCGGGGTGCCGGTGCGACGCCGGCGAAAGCGGCGAGCCGGTCAGGGGTCGGGAACGCGGCCAGGTCACCGCCGACGGCAGCAAGGAACTCGGCGCCGAGCAGGGGCCCGATACCGGGCACGCTTGCGATCACTTCGGCGAGTTCGTGCTGGCGAAACCGGCCCTCGATGAGCTTGTCGGTCTCGGCGATCTTCTCGTTGAGGGCGATCACCTCCCTCGCCAGGGTGTGGACCATCGCGGCGATGGGCTTCTCGCCGACCACAGCGGTGTGCTGGCGCTCGGCGGCCTGCACGGCCTCGCTAGCCAGGGCCTCAGCACTACGGACCTTGCGATTGCGCAGCCAGGTGGCAAGGCGCTTGGCCCCGGCACGGCGAATGGCGGCCGGGGTCTGGTAGCCGGTCAGCAGGATCAGCGGCCCGGCGTTAGTGACGTCCAAGGCCCGCTCGAGAGCCGGGAACATGCTGGTCATAGTGGCGCGCAGGCGGCTGACCGTCCGCGTGCGGTCTGCCACCAGGTCGACGCGCCGGGCGGTGAGCAACTCCAGTTCCACGGTCGCCTCGTCACCCGGGCGGATCGGCTGGAGGTCGCGGCGCATCCGGGCCTGGTCGGCGATGACCAGGGCGTCGCGGGCGTCGGTCTTGCCCTCGCCGCGGTAGGAGTCGCTGGCACGGTTGACGGCCTTGCCCGGGATGTAGACCAGTTCCTGGCCGTGGCCGAACAGGAGCGTGATCAGCAGGCCCGGCTCCCCGCCGGTCATGTCCAGTGCCCAGGTGACCTGGCCACCGTCGGCGAGGTCGAGTACGACACGCAGGAGTTCAAGCAGCTCCGGCTCGTCGTTGGCGACCCGCCGCGACAGCAGCGTGTTCCCTTCGGCGTCCAGCACCAGGCAGTGGTGGTGGGTCTTGCCACAGTCGGTCCCAGCCCATATCCGGCTCATCGTGCTCCAGTCGGTCGTACCTGCATGCCACACCACGGACGACCTCGCCGGCATTGCTCTACACAGCGACTTGTTCGCACTTCCCAATTGGCGGCCGAGTCGTCGTGGGGAGCCGGGCGGCCAAGCCTCCCAAGCCATGGTCGGCAGCGTCATGAAAGCCACACCCGGCTCCCCTGGGTCCCCAAACCCTACGAATGGCTGGGGCAGGCCCGGCAGAAAGGTAGAGCGTCATGAAGCTCGGCAAGGCACTGGCCACCGGAGTCGCGGAGGAGCGGTCGCCGGCCCGCGAGAAGGAGACCGGACTCCCCGAGGCGGTCCAGGAGATCCAGCGGATCCAGGAACCGCGGGCCGCCGCCACGCCCGAAGAGGCTCCGGCCGTCCGATGAGGCTGCGGCTGCCCGCGGAACGCCCCACGGAGCCGCCGACCGGATACAAGATCGCCCACCCGGTGCTGTCCCACGACGGCACCCGGGTCCGCTTCACCGGTGTGTCGCTCGGCGGCGCACTGCCGTACGGCGTCGTCGCGGACGCGGCCTGCGTCTACGGCCGCCGGCACCGGCCACCCG
This sequence comes from Streptomyces sp. NPDC004721, assembly GCF_053601495.1. Classification (NCBI taxonomy): domain Bacteria; kingdom Bacillati; phylum Actinomycetota; class Actinomycetes; order Kitasatosporales; family Streptomycetaceae; genus Streptomyces; species Streptomyces sp. NPDC004721. The sequence continues at coordinate 2,064 of NZ_JBSGBZ010000007.1, read as the reverse complement.
CCCGCCTGTGCGACTGCGGGTTCCACTGCGTGCACGAACGCGTCGCCGCCGAGGCCCTGCTGTGCACGGCCGACCACCGCAGTGCCGTCCTGCTGGAGGTCTCCGTCCTCGGCGCCTACATCCGCTACGAGCGCGGTTTCCGCTACGCCCGCCAGCGAGTGCGCACGGCGGCGGTCGGCCCGTGCGCGTGCGGCGCGCCCGCCTCCGCCCTGGCCGACGCGGGCTGGGGCAGGCCCGGCTGGCGCGCGCTGACCGCCGTCTGCGCGGGCTGCCTGCGCGGTCGTACGTCCGTGACGCTCGCCGGCTTCGCCCGGCTGGCCGGGGACGGGCTGCGGGTCGTGGCGGGCGGCTGCGGGCCGGCACTGGTCGCCGCGGCGGTTGCCGCATCGGGATCGCCCGCCGGGCCGCTCGCCGGACCCGAAGGGCTCGGGGTGCCCGAACTCGTCGCGGAGGCCGCCCTGTTGCAGGCGCGCCTCGACTGGTTCCAGACCCAGCTGGCCAGGCTCGGCGAGCACGGGCCCGGCGGTACGGGCCAGGGGTTGTGAACTGCTGGCGTTTGACTGTGGCTGGGCGTGTTCTGGTGCGTATGAGTGAGCATGGCGTGCGTGAAGGCGCGCGGTCTTTGTAGGCGACCGGGAGTTCTCGTTTCGAATGCGTGACCTTCGGCCGGAGTGGTCGTTGGGTGCGGTGAGGAGTTCTTCGGCATCGGGTGGGGTGTGGTGTGGGCGGGCTGCGCGAGGTGGCGGCGTCGTTCGTGGTGCCCGGCCCGTCCGGGGTGGCGATCCGCTCCAGCCTCAAGGGCCTGACCGGGCAGGACGAGACGGTCCTGCGCCTGGTCGGCGCTCTGCTCGGCTCGCTGGCCTCCCGCGACCTGCATGCCCGCTGCGCGGCGGGCCTGGACCACGACGGTGAGCAGTGGGCGCGGCGCAAGCGGGCGTTGACCGGCGATTCGTCTTCGCGGTGGGCGGGCAGCATCACCAAGGCCACGCACGATCAGTGGGCGTTGGCCCGGCGCGGTCAGCTCGCCCACCTCCACAGCCTGCAGGCAGGCGTCGAGACGATCAGGAACCGGCTCTCGCAGCCCGTTGGGGCCAAGGGCTTCAAGGTCCCGCCGGGCGGTTACCGCTCCCGGCGGGAGTGGTTCGCCAAGTCTCGGCGGCTGCACGTGCTTCAGGACCGGCTGGAGCAGGTACGGGCCGACTGGGAAGCCGGACGGGTGCGGGTGGTGCGCGGCGGCAAGAATCTACTCCGCAACCGGCACCACCTCGAAGCCGCCGGGCTGACCGAGGTCGGCTGGCGGTTGCGCTGGGAGGCCGGGCGGTGGTTCCTGCAGGCCGATGGTGAGTCCGGGAAGCGGTACGGCAACGAGACGATCCGCATCACCCCCGGCGGTGAGGTGAGCATCCGGCTTCCGGCGCCGCTGGCGGGGCTGGCGAACGCGCCTCATGGCCGGTACGTGCTCGCCTGCCGGGCCGTATTCCGGCACCGGGGCGGGCAGTGGGCCCACCGCATCGCCGCGAACCGGGCGGTGGCCTACCGCATCCACTACGACACCGGCCGAAACCGCTGGTACGTGACCGCCTCCTGGCAGAACCCGCCGGTCAGGACTGTGCCGCTGCAGGCGGCTCGTGCGGGTGGGCTGGCCGGGGTGGACATGAACGCCGACCACCTGGCCGCCTGGCGCCTGGACGAGCACGGTAACCCCGTCGGCAAACCCCGCCGCTTCGACTACCAGCTGACCGGCACCGCACAGCACCGCGACGCACAGCTGCGGCACGCTCTGATCCGCCTCCTGCGCTGGACCGCACGGCACGGCCTGGCCCTCGCGATCGAGGACCTGGACTTCGCCGCCGAGAAGACCCGGGAGAAGCACGGACGCCGCAAACGGTTCCGCAAACTGATCTCCGGGATGCCCACCGCCTGGCTGCGCGCACGGCTGGTGTCGATGGCGGCCGAGCTGGGCGTCACGGTCGTCGCCGTCGACCCGGCCTACACCAGCCGCTGGGGCGCTCAGCACTGGCAGCGACCCCTGAACACGAACAGGCGTAGGACCACCCGTCACGA